>JBAUNL010000802.1:0-9009 GCA_049579205.1 Rhodomicrobium sp.
CTTTCGAGGCCTGCTCGGGCTTCACACGCGTTACGGCCTGCCGGATCGCTAAGCAGCCCAAGGCTGCCTTTGTCGCGAGGCTCCAACCTAACCAGTTACCCGGCCAAGCTGCTCGCCAGCTTCTAGAATTATCTAGGTGAGACCCTCCCTCACTGATGGTTCGCGCCCTCGGGGCGCACGGCCAATAGAAGACATATCACGATTTCGTTAGAGGTCGCAGGATCGTCAGCGATGGCGGCGAAGAGGATTTCCTGTTCGACCGGCGATAGTTCGATATCGACCGGACTGACGATCTCGTCTCCCATTCAGCTCACCGTTGGCAACACGGGGACAGTCGCGCGGAACAAGGCGCTCTATCGTAGCGCTCCACGAAGAAACCAGGTGCGTCCCTCAGGACGTCTTTATCAACCTCGTGGAGGTTGCCAAGGAGAACAGGTCCTTCGGCAACGGTGTAGCTCAATATGTACAGCTCTAAAGTACCTCGGTGGAGGGCGGTCGCTCCAGTCCAAGACAACCGATGACTTTGCCGATACACGGGGCTCGAGCTGTAGTAGAATGGAGCTGTCGAAGGGTTCGCTCCGGGGTGACCCTGCAATACGCCACGAATTGTGGACTTGAAAGCATTTCGAGATGTACGAGCCGACAATTCCCGGGCCGGATCCCAACCCCAAGATCCCGAAATTCAAGTTGCCGCGGCTCGCTTGCGATGCACACACTCATATCTTCGGCCCCGGAGACAAATACCCTTACGCGCCAGGCAGGCCTTACACTCCGCCTGACGCGCCGCTCGGGGCCTTCCGGGACTTGCACAACAAACTCGGCATCGAGCGTGCCGTGATCGTCAATGCGAGCGTCCACGGCACGGACAACCGCGTCGCGCTGGACGCTATTGCTGTCAGCGGAGGCCGCTATCGCGCCGTCGCAAATATCGACGCCGAGATCACGGAGAAGGGGCTTCGCGAACTGCACGACGGCGGCTTTCGCGGCTGCCGCTTCAATTTCGTGCGGCACCTCGGCGGCGTGCCGGATATGCGTGTCTTCGATCGTCTGGTGGCCATGATTGCACCGCTCGGTTGGCATGTCGACCTGCACTTTGACGCGATCGACCTGCCGAATTATGCAGCCATGCTCGCCAAGCTTGCGGTGGTCTATGTCATCGACCACATGGGCCGGGTCAAGGCAGCGGACGGCCTGGATCAACTGCCGTTCAGAGCGTTGATCGATCTGATGCAGCACGACGAGAAATGCTGGGTCAAGGTGTGCGGCTGCGAACGCGTCTCCTCCGCCGGCCCACCGTTCCATGACGCCGTCCCCTTTGCCCGCGCGATTCTCGAAACAGCGCCGGATCGCGTCCTCTGGGGGACGGACTGGCCCCACCCCAATGTCAAGATCATGCCCAACGACGGCGATCTCGTCGATCTTATTCCCCTGTTCGCTCCCGAGCCTGACCTGCAACATAAGATTCTCATCGCCAATCCCGCGCGGCTGTTCGAATTCGACGGCTAGGTTAGAGTAGCATTCGGTGCGCTCATCGAAGCAGCAGCTGGCGGGGCCGCTGGTCCCTTGCCGGTTCAATGTCGACGCCTGTTTGTGAAGCCGAAATGGGGCTGGAATTGAAGAAGAGCCCCAAGTAAGAAAATAAGGACACAACGGACATGGACCAAGCACTAGCCACGGCACGGGCGGCAGCTCGCGGAGCTTGGTATGCCCAGCTGTGGGTGCAGGTGCTTGCTGCTATGGCGATCGGCGTCTGGCTTGGTTGGTTTTACCCGGAAGCCGGCGCTGCGATGCAGCCGCTTGGCGTTGTCTTCATAAAGGCGGTCCGCATGCTGATTGCGCCGCTTATCTTCTGCACCGTTGTGCACGGCATCGCCTACATGTCCGATGTAGCGAGGGTCGGACGCGTTGCTATCAAGGCGATTGTCTACTTCGAGGTGCTGACCACGATCGCGCTTGTCATCGGTTTGGTAGCGGTCAATCTTTGGCAGCCCGGAACCGGCATGAACGTGGACCTCAGCAAAATTAACACGAGCTTAGTCGATCCTTATCTCAAGCAGACCGAGGCGGTGGGGTTCGTGCCCTTTGTGCTAGGCATCGTCCCCAATACCTTCGTCGGCGCCTTCGCCGAAGGAAATATCCTTCAGGTCTTGTTCATTTCGGTCCTCTGTGGCTTTGCCTTGATCTGGCTCGGCCCGGCAGGAAAGCCGCTGTTGGACGTGATCGGGGTCGCCTCGAAGATGATCTTCGGCGTGGTCGGCATCGTGATGTGGGCAGCACCGCTCGGCGCTTTTGGCGCGATCGCCTTCACCGTCGGGAAATTCGGAGTGGGTTCGCTGGCCTCACTCGGCAAGCTTCTCGGCGGCTTTTACGTCACCTGCCTGATCTTCATCTTCGGCGTGCTCGGACCGGTGGCCGCATTCTGCCGCTTCAATCTCTTCAAGCTCATCCGTTATCTCCGGGACGAGATCCTGCTTTGTATCGCGACGACCTCCTCTGAAACGGTGATGCCGCGCCTGATCGGTAAGATGCAGGCGGCAGGCTGCGACGAAAGCATTGTCTGCCTTGTCGTACCGAGCGGCTATTCCTTCAACCTCGACGGCACCTGCCTCTATCTCGCTACCACGACCGTATTCCTCGCCCAGGCGACCGACACCCCACTCCCGCTCGGGCAACAGATTAGCTTGATGCTTATTCTTCTCATCACATCGAAGGGAGCGGCAGGGGTCGCCGGCGCGGCCTTCGTTGTGCTGGCTGCGACGCTCTCTGCCCATCAGGTCATTCCGGTCGCCAGCATTGCGCTCGTGCTTGGGATTCACCGCCTGATGTCGCAGGGCATGACGCCGACCAATTTCATCGGTAACGCCGTAGCGACGATCGTTGTAGCGAAATGGGAGAATGCGCTCGACGAGACCCAACTCCAAGCCGTACTCGGCCGCCGGGACGCCAAAACAGCACAGGGCATCCGCTTGCCTGCTTAACGCTTTTGTGTGCCCTTGCACTCTAACCCAAGGCCCGGCGCATTTTTTGGACATCAAGTTCGCCTTCCCATTTCGCCACAACGATCGTCGCGACAGCGGTGCCAATGAAATTCGTTAGCGCCCGCGCCTCCGACATGAAACGATCTATGCCGAAAATGAGCGCGATGCTCGCGACCGGGATGTGACCGACGCTCCCAAGCGTGGCTGCCAGAACGATGAAGCCGCTACCGGTAACTGCGGTCGCACCTTTCGAGGTGAGGAGGAGGACAGCGATCAGGCCGGCCTCCTCGAACAAGGTGAGATCGGTGCCGGTCGCCTGTGCCAGAAAAATCGCAGCCATAGTGAGGTAGATGCAAGTGCCGTCAAGGTTGAAGCTATAACCCGTGGGGATCACCAGACCGACAACGGGTTCAGCGCAACCCGCATTCTCCATTTTCATCATGAAGCGTGGCAACACCGGTTCCGAAGATGAAAAGCCGAAGACCAGGAGGAGTTCCTCCTTGAGATAACGGATCAATTTCACGATGCTAAAGCCCATCAGCGCGCTCACGATGCCGAGAATGGCAAAAATGAAGAACAGGCAGGTCGCATAAAAGCACAACATAAACTGGAACAGCGAAACGACCGTACTGAAGCCAAATTTGCCGATGGTGAATGCCATAGCTCCGAAAGCCCCGATCGGCGCGAAGCGCATGACCATTCCGATCAGCAAGAAGAAGATCTTACCGGTATCATCGATCAACTTGAGGACAAGCTGCCCCCGGGTACCGAATTTTTGGAGCGCGAGCGCGAACAGCACTCCGAAGAAGAGCACCTGCAGGGTGTTGCCGTTGGCGAAGGCGCCCATGACTGTGTTTGGGATGATGTCCATCAGAGCTCCAACCACCGTCTCACTCTTCGGCTGGTTGATGTAAGGCTGGACGGAGCGCGCATCGATTGTCGAGACGTCGATGTGCAGGCCGGCGCCGGGCCGCACCACATTGACGACGATGAGGCCAACGATCAAGGCAAGCGTGGTACCAAACTCGAAATAGAGGATCGCCTTTAGGCCAATCCGGCCGGCGCGTTTCATGTTGCCCATGCTGGCAATACCATGCACGACAGTGCAAAAGACGATTGGGGCAATCGCCATTCTAATGACTTTGATAAGGGCGTCTCCCAGAGGCTTCATGCTCTCGCCAATCTCGGGCCAAATGGCACCAACTACACCGCCCGCGACGATGGCGAGAAGAGCCTGCAGCCAGAGGTGCTCATACCATTTCAGCGGGCTCGCTTGCGGAATCTCGACAGCCGGTCCGGCGACCTCAACGCTCATATATCCCCCAAGCATTACCGTGCGGCATCACGGCATGCTGCGACAATAACCTTTAGCCATAGCTCGGAACAAGACCCGTGCCGGGCGCCAAGCCTCATTGTCAATAGGGAGTTTGACATGAACTGAGCTCACCCTCGTCAAGATTAATGATTTGCGTCCGGCCGCGTGCCAGCAGGATATTGAACCTCGATCCAGCGGCGTCGCTGGATGATGAACATTGCAAAGCGAATTGGAGGAATGTGCAGATGAAGAGGCTTTCCATTGCAGTGATTGGGGCGGGGATGGGAGGTCTAGCGGCGGCTGCGGCGCTGCGGCGCGCGGGCATTGACGTTACCGTCTACGAGCAGGCCGCGCGCTTCAGCCGGTTGGGCGCCGGCATCCAGATCGGCTGCAATGCCATGAAGGTGCTGCGACGGTTTGGCCTTGAACCGGCGTTGCGCGGGACTGCCTTTTATCCGCGGTCGTGGAATAACAGGAATTACGACACAGGCGAGGTTCGCTTCGACATGACCTTCGGTGAGTCTGCTGAAGAGCGGTGGGGAGCGCCGTATTTGCTGGCGCATCGCGGAGACCTTCATACCGCGCTGGCGAGCCTGGTGCCAAAGACGGATTTGCGGCTCGACCATAGACTGACGGGATTGGATCAGCCGGCTGGAGGGGGTGCCCGGCTGACCTTCGCGAATGGAGCCATCGTCGAGGCTGATGCGGTCGTTGCGGCTGACGGCGTTCACTCGTTTGTCAAGGAATCCTTGTTTGGGAAAGAGCAGCTAAACTTCACCGGGCGCATTGCCTACCGCACCGTGTTCCCTGCGGCTCTCATCAGCGACGGCGCAATCGACGACTGCACCAAGTGGTGGGGACCGGACCGGCATATTGTCATCTACTTCGTCAAACCGGATCGCAGCGAAGTCTACTTTGTAACAAGCCAGCCCGAGCCGGGATTCACGGTTGAATCCTGGTCGGCCATGGGCGATGTTAATGAACTGAGAAAAGCCTTCGCCGACTTCCATCCCCAAGTCCGGGCGCTCTTGAAGGCCTGCCCATCGGTGCACAAATGGGCGCTCGTCGACCGGGACCCGCTGCCGCGCTGGGCTGAAGGCAACGTCACGCTCCTTGGCGACGCATGCCATCCGATGACGCCCTATATGGCCCAGGGCGCCGCCATGGCGATCGAGGACGCCGCGGTGCTCGCGCGATGCCTGGAAGGCATCGACCGAAGCGGTGTGCCCGATGCCCTCCGCTGCTTTGAGGCTACGCGTAAGCCGCGCACCTCCCGGGTACAATTGAGCTCTCGGACGAACAGTTGGCTTCGCGAGCCGACCGATCCGGACTGGGTCTACGGCTACGATGCTTGGACCACGCCCCTGGCGAACGCCGGCTCCGACCGCGCCGTCGCAAGCTGACGACCAGGTTCCCAATCCCGACCCAAAACTGCCCCCTGCGCATCCAACACCCTAAGCCGCCGGGGACGGCCACCGGCTATATGAGGACGCGACAGTTGTGGGTGATAGCGAGGGTTGGACACTCCGTTGAATGTTCCGTCCGGCTATCAGCGTGCGATATCCTCCAGACGCAGGTTGCGGGTCTCGATCATGCGGCTGGAGGCGACCAATCCGACTACGGCAACGCCGGCGAACATCAAGAACACCGAGACGATGCCGCCACTGCCGAGCATGAAACCCATGAGCGAGGGGCCGAGGGCGGAGGCGACCCGGAGCCACGAGGTCGCGACCCCGGTGCCGATGGCACGCAGCCGGGTCGGATAGATCTCAGGCGTATACAAGTACACGACGGCGTTATTGGACCCGATCAGCCCGTAACTGAGCGTGATCAAGATGATGACCCACGACACGTTGTGCGTGCCGCCAAACGCCAGGATGCTCAGCAAGATGGCACCCAGCCCGAACGTACCCATCATCCAATATTTGCGGCCTGTCCGGTCAATCAGCATGGCGCAGAACAAGAGCAGCACGACCTGGGCGACGTTGGTCATCGACGCGGCACGGAGTGCCTCAGCAAGGGAGAGATGATAGACCGTGGTATACAGCGTCGGCATCCAGTTGTTGAGGCTGTTGGCGATCAGGAACGCACTCGCCCAAAGCACCCATACGACCAGCGTGCGGCCCCGAAACGCGGGCGACAGCAATTCGCCCCATGAGCCCCGTGTTTTCGGCGAAACGGGAACCGCCGGCGGAAGTGCCGCGGGCTGCAGCCCGGCAGGCCCTTGTCCTCCCACAACGACACCGGCCCTTCCGGCCGCCGCCTCCATCTGGCTGACCACGGCTTCGGCTTCGGCAAATCGGCCCCTGCCGATCAGCCAGCGCGGAGATTCCGGTAAGCCCAGCAGCAAGAAGGCGATCAGCAGCCCGGGAACACCACCGATCAGAAACATGGTTTGCCACCCGAACAGCGGCACCAGCAGCGCAGCGACCTGGCCCGTCACCATGAGCCCTATGGGAAAAATCATCTCATACAGCAGGAAAAAGCGGCCGCGACCGCGCGCCTTGGACAGCTCGCTGATGTAGACGGCTGCGACGGGCATCTCGCCGCCAACACCGATCCCTTGCAAAAAGCGGCACGCGAGCAGAACGTCGAAGCTCCAAGCCCCCGCGCAGGCCAGACCCATCACCGCAAAAATGGCCGTGGCCGCCGCGGCGCATGGAATGCGGCCCCAGCGTTCGGCCGCCTTCGTGAAGGCGAGCGCGCCAACCACCTGACCGAGATAACTGGCGCCGATCATGATCCCGATCTGCGGCGCCGTGACGTGCCACTCCCGCACCAGCACCGGCAGCACAAACGCGATCGAGAGCGCATTGAACGCATCGAAGAATGTGGCGCTGCCAATGATGACGCGGGCGCGGATATGCCAGCGCGATGTAGGCACCTGCTCAATGCGCGCGATCAGGGCGGCAGCGTGCTCGGGGCCGAATTGCAGGATTGGGGAGGAAGCAGTGGCAGCGTCGGGCCGCACTGATGCAGTGGTGTCGGGCAAAGTTTGGCTCCCTCTCGTTTGGCCAATCTATTCGGCCCTGGCGTCCATGTGTTTATGCAAGGCGCTCCCGCTGCTGATCTTAAGCACCCGGAGTAGGGGCGGGATGGTCCAGCGAGATGGTCCACGCGTCATAACCGTATAGCCAGCTCGGGTCGTCGTTGCCGCCGCTCATCCAGGTGTTGGCGCTGGAGATTTCCTGAATTTTGGAAATGCGGGGTTTGCGGTGCGCCTCGAAGCGCGTGAAGGCCGCCTCGATCCCATCGGTTGACACACCCTGCAGGCAGCGCGCGAGCACAGCGGCGTCTTCGATCGCGGTGGCCGCACCCTGCGCCATGTAGGGCGTCATCGGGTGGCAGGCGTCACCGATCAGGACGATCTTGCCCTGGCTCCAGGCCGGCAGCGGGTCCCGTTCCAGGATCGCCCATTTGTGGCAGTCGGAGCAGGCATCGAGCACCATGCGAACCTCGGGATGGAAGCCGGCATAGGCGGCGCGAAGCTCCTCGACATCGCCCTTGGCCGACCACGACTCCTCCGTCACCCAATCTGCCGGCTCCGGCAGGCTCGTCACGAAGTACACTTCGCTCCGGTTCTTGGCCGTGTAGTAGATTACGATGTGGCGATCCTTGCCCCACCACTTGGTGCGCGAGTCGGAGATCACCCCCCGCATCAGGCTGGATTTGAAGACCGAGCGATAAGCAATGCGGCCGCGATGCAGTGGCTTGTCAGGTCCGATGATGATTTCGCGCACCTTCGAATGCACGCCGTCGGCACCGATGACGGCATCCGCCGTGGCTGTGGTCCCGTCCGAGAACCACAGCGTTACTGATCCACCATTCTGCGCCAGGCCGGCCAACTTCTTGTCCAGGTGAATAATCGTGCCCGGTACTACGGATGTCAGCGCCTCGTGAAGGTCGGCGCGATGCATGCAAAGGAATGGCGCGCCATAGAGGTCTTCCGGCATCGGCAGTTCGCGCTTGATTTCGCCAGTATCGCCGACCCGATTCAGGTGCGAATAGGGCGCGAAGGCCCGCTCGCGCAACATAGCCTCGATGCCGATGCCGCGCAGTACCTTCATCGAGTTCGGCAGCATCTGGATGCCTGCGCCGATTCGACCGAATTGGTGCGCCTGCTCATAAACCTGCACGTCGAGGTCAGCCAGCCGCAGCGTGGCGGCCGCAGCCAAGCCGCCCATGCCGGCGCCGATGATCGCGACTGTGGGTGCCGCCATTCTCCCGCCGCTCCTCATCCCCGAAAGCGTTTGAGCGCAAGTTTCATTGACCGCAGATATCCGCGGTGCATGTCGTTGTCGATAGACGGAAGTGTACGGAGTGTGCGCCTTCTTGAACAGCCTCAAGCTCAGGCTGCAACGCAGGTCCTGCTGACGGTGGCAGGTTCATCGTTGTTAACGGCCAGCGCTCGCAATGACCTGAATTTGCACCCCGCTGGCCTTGCGTGGAACGTCAGCAATCCACCCCACAGCGACATTTCGCCTTGGCCAGCAGCGAGGACCGCTATGGGTCAAGTGCGGGAGTGTGTTGGCCTTTTCACAGAAGACCGCATTAGGATCCCGAAGCGGCCCTGGCGCGTTTGGGACCGCCGAGAAAACCAGCACGGCCGCTTTCGTAATGGGTTTCAGATGGCGGCCGCATCGATGCGCGGGACTTCTCCGGCCCGGCCGGCCGGCGTCTGAAAGCCCTCGAAGAAGGAAACCGCGGGAAGCGTCC
>JBAUNL010000803.1:0-8420 GCA_049579205.1 Rhodomicrobium sp.
CGGCCTCCTTGCAGAGCGCCGTGAACTTCGTCGCCATGTCCGGCATATCGGGACCGGCCTTTTGATGATCGTAAAGGAGCGGTAGATTAGTCATGTCCCGTAAGCGCAGCACGGACGCGGAAAGTCCGGCCCGCAATACGGAGGTCAACCCGATTTTGTAGCCTGCAACACCTTCCAGCCTGCAGGTTTCACGCACCACGCGATCAAGCTGATCGGCGGAGTCCACGTCGAGAGCCGGTACAATGCCCGGTCCATGCCCAAATGACTTCGCCATCACCTTCGCTTCCAATGTTACCCTCCCAGTGCGTGCTGCGTTGAAGTTTGCGGCCAGGCTTTCACGGGCTGCAGCTTGTCCTCACAATGGAGTGACGCGAGCGACCGCAGCCTGTGTAACGCGTCCTCAAGCAGATTATCTGCGACGTCTTTGCCTATGAGAACAGCCCTGTTTCGCGGGCCGCGCGTTGGCCATTGCTTCATGACGGAAGGCGCGTGGACCACGCCCAAAACTCCGTGTACGGCTACCGGTACCGGGCTTTCGTTCAAGTCCAAAATGGCCTTCAACCGGAGCAGGGAAGGCCCGAACAGCATCTGCGTGTGTTCGAGCCATTCTTCTAATGCGCTCTCGTCCAGGCTCCCGTCGAAGGTAATGGAAACAACGGCGATGGCTGGCGGCGTTTTTGCGCTGGCAGGCATCGCCTTGTGGCGCTGAGAACGATCGAGGAGCTCGAGCGCCTCCGGCCAAAGACTGCGATCTACAGATCCCGTGAAAGGAACTATTATCTGGGGCGCTTCAGCATTCAACGCCGCGAGCTTCGCTTGAAGAGCTTCCCGTTCAACATCGGTCACAAGATCGGTCTTCGTAATCAGCAAGCGATCAGCGAAGGCAACTTGACGGGCAGCTTGAGGATGATCAGCGTATGACTTGTCAAAAGCGCGAGCGTCGATAACTGTGACCAGCCCTGTGAAGGAAACAACGCGGTTGCAGAAGGGGCTGGAGGCAATTTCTTCTAGGATCGGAGCTGGATCGGCAAGGCCGCTCGTTTCGACGGCGATGCGCCTGAATTGCGGGACGCCTTGACGTTCCCGCTCCTTCGTCAACTGAGACAAAGCAGGCGTGAGACTACCCTTGCTCAGGCAGCAGAGACAGCCATTTTGCAAAACGGTTACTGAGCTCTCTCCGGCCTCGAGAAGAAGGTCATCGACCCCGATTCCGGCTTCATTGATCACAACCCCTGTTTCTGATCCGCCCTCACAACCGAGAAGGCGGCTTAGGATGGTGGTTTTTCCTGCTCCGAGGAAGCCGGTGACAATGACGAGTTCCGGGCGGATCATGCTTCAATCTGGCGGGTAAGCAGGCGAATGGCGGCAAGGACCGCGTTCAAACGGACATTGTCGCGGTTCCCCGAAAAGACATGCCGTTCCTTTCGCGTCTCACCGCCGCGGCTTGCTGCCGCGAGATAGATTGTGCCGACAGGGTTGGCGGCGCTCCCTCCGCCCGGACCGGCATATCCCGTTACAGCGATTGCCACGTCCGCGTTGGAATGTTCTAGCAGGCCCTCCGCCAATCCGGTCGTGACTTCCTGGCTTACAGCTCCGTATTTCGCTTTAACGTCCGGATCCAGGCCAAGCCCACTCGCCTTGGCTGATTCGTGGTAAAGCACATAGCCGCGATCGAAAATCTGGGAAGCGCCGGAAACCGAGGTCAGGCAGGCGCTGACGAGGCCCGCTGTCACTGTCTCCGCGGCGGCAATGCGCCAGTTCTTTTTCTTCGCTGCATTGAGAGCAGCGGCGGTAGCCTCAACGAGAGCTTCGGGAAAAAAGCTCTCGCTTTCGCTGATGAAGGGTTCCGTGGCAGGCATGGCTGGTGCTGTCTCGACGACTGGCCGTTTTTTAGCATATGAATTCGGGGAGCCTGCGGTCAAGAGCCAGGAGGGCGTGGCACCAAATCCCCGTCATTAACTGGACTGCCTTGAATTTCTCGACACGAGAGGGCTTTCTGCCGTAAACCGCGTTGAATGCCTGCAGTCGTTTCGAAGGACGGCGATGTTCATTTCCATTGAACGCGACCGGCTTGAAAGTATCCAGGAGCAGATTTTCGAGCAGGTTCGCGGACAGATTTTGGCTGGACCTCTTCGGCCCGGCTCAAAGGTTGCCTCGACCCGGTCTCTCGCGGCTCAGCTTAACGTATCCCGGAATTCGGTGACGTTCGCCTATGAGCGCCTGATCCGCGAGGGCTATCTGGTTACGAGCCCCATGACCGGCACATTTGTCGCGCAATTGTTTCCGGAACAGGCTGTTCGCGTGCCTTTCATCGCCGGTAATGAGCCGGATCAAGGCGAAAATCCAGATGAACAGCCTGCGTTTACCGGGCGCCGTCACTCTATTCTCAGCGACACACGGAACCCGATCGACTTCTGGACGCAGCGGACTGATCCGAGGGCCTTTCCATTGAGGAGCTGGCGCAGAGCCATCCTTCAATCCTTGGCCTCCGCCGGAAGTAATCTAACTGAGTATGGCGATCCGTGCGGTTATATGCCCTTAAGATGCGCAATTGCCGATCATGTATTCGACAGCCGCGGCATTCGGGCAAAACCAGAGCAGATCATTATCTTCGCCGGGGCTCAGCTTGCGCTGAATGCGGCACTTCGCGTTCTCATTCGGGGGGGCGAACCGATCGCCGTTGAAAACCCGTGCAATCAAGGCGCAGCTTATCTTTATGAGAGCCTTGGTTTGAAGGCACTGCCGTTCCCTGTAGACCCGCACGGCGTCGATGCCGGGTCGCTGGTGAAATCGGAGGCGCGGCTCGCCTACCTGATGCCGTCGCATCATTTTCCGATGGGCCCGACGTTGTCACTTGATCGCAGGAAGGTCATTCTCGAATGGGCGCAATGGACCGGGGCCTATATCATAGAGGACGATTACGATTCTGAGTTCCGCTACGATGATGCTCCCCTTCCAGCCCTTAAGGCGCTCGCCCCAAACCGTGTGATCTATCTTGGCACTTTTTCCAAGTCGCTTGGTGCGGGCTTGAGGATCGGCTTCTCAATTTTTCCCGAAGCCCTCGCGGAATCCGCCGCCACCGCAAAAGCTGGAAATCGCGACGGGACACCTTGCTCGAACGCCTCTTCTTGCGCTTTGGAAAGTTAGAATTGATGGGTACCGAGGCGGGCACTCACATCGCAGTTAAAGTCCCGGAAGTATGGAGAACTCAAAATATTCAAGCTCAGGATATCAAAGCTATTGCACGCAGAACAAATGTTGGAGTCTACACTGCTCAATCCGGTGGAGGCCACGAATATGGTGCTTCGGACTTCGACGCGAACTGGCTCTTGCTTGGTTATGCATCCTTGTCCGAAGGCCAGATCGCGATAGGGGTAGACCGTCTCGCCCACGCGCTGGAGAGGCTCAGAGAACCTGAAGTGCGCCGGCTTGAGTTGGCGCGTTGATGATCATTTTGTACGAAACGCTTTCTCTACCGCTCAAGGCGGTTTCGTTCTTCGACCCCAATCGGTCAGTCCGGATAAAGAGCCCGCGTTCACGGCAAGGCTGACCGAGCTAGTGAAGCGAATTTGAATATTTCCGTCCCACCCGCCGCAAACGCGCGCTCAAAGTCAAATAGTGGTTCCTACTTGTCAGGTGGCCGCTTCCGCAAATCAGGGGTGGGCACATCCCCAGCCCCCTCAGTAAGAGTCTTTAGGAAGCCTACAAGCAATTCAATGGCGCTCGGCTCTAAAGCGATCTCGTTTGTTATGATCGCCCCATTCCTAGTTCTTAGCCAAACGGTGTGTCCATCGAAGGACGCATAGGTGCGCTCCCCAAGATGGATTTCCATGATCGTTGGCTCAAGCCCTTTGTTCATGCCATTAGGCCTGGAGAAGCACTCGCATCCAGTCTCCGAACCGGACACACTCGTCTGTTGCACGTCCCGGCCGGGCCCATGATATAGCTGGCGATGACCGCCGGATCGGCTCATCAGGAACAACTTCTCGGTTTCGGAATGCAGGGAGAACTCATGCAGAAGCTTTTTTCGACACAAGAGCTTCACCCGCGGGATAAGTTCGATTTTTGGCACGACGTTGCCTGTAAGAGCATCGTGGATCACAGTTCACGGCCCCAATCCCGGCGATCCTTTCAGGCTGAGCTTGATCATGGATGCCTCGCGGATATTGATCTTATCCTGTTCGAGAACTCTCCGATGGAGATTTCTCATACGAAACGCCACGTCGCCAGCTCGAATAATGACCACCTATTCATATGCCGGCAAATCACTGGCGCGCTTTCGCTGGAACAAAACGCCCGCGCCATAACGCTAAGGTCCGGCGATTTCACTCTGCTGGATCCAATGATGCCCTATTCTGGGCATTTCGCCACAGATTCTAAGTTGCTAGTGCTTAAGGTTCCGCGGCGATCGCTGGAAGCGCGCGTTGGCCAGGTGCGGGAGGTAGCGGCGACCGCAATGAGGACGGAGGACGCGGAGCACAGGCTGACATCTTCATTTTTGAATATGCTGCCGGAGCACGCCGGGCAGATCAATTTGAAAGCACAAGAAATACTGTACCGGCAGAGCCTCGATCTTATTGCTCTTTCACTTGGTAAGGCCACCAACCGAACCCCACGTTTCTCAAGCGGACAAGCGTTGATGCTCTTCAACGTAGACAGCGCTGTGGAAGCCCGGCTCACCGATCCCAATCTTGATGGGAATACCGTCGCTGCCGCCGTTGGGATCAGCGTGAGATACGCTAATTCCTTGCTAGTGCAACAGAACACTTCCTTGACGCGGCTGATTCGATCCAAGCGGCTTGCCCGCTGTTTGGATGCCCTCCAAGACCCGCTACAGGCTCGGCGCACGGTGAGCGAGATCGCATATAGCTGGGGGTTCTCGGATATGACCCACTTTGGACGGGTTTTCAAAAAGGCTTACGGTGTGCTTCCAAGCGAAATTCGAGGGCGGACGGCAAGCGCGCTGCGATCACCGGCGCTGGACTGAGGCTACGCGCTGGAATCGCGATAAGCGGCGCTTTTACAAATTTCTCAACAAAATAGCCGGCAAAATGTACCAGATTAGCCGATCTGGATGCGCACACTTCTTGTAACATGGCTCAACGCCGGACCGCGCGATTTCCACTGCTCAAATAACCGCTTACAAACCTGTGATTCAGGCACGCCTTTGGTTTCCTGCGGAGCATCTTCTTGAATGCAAACCCCGCCGAAAATCGTTGCAGGAGGACCAGGGTGCCGCAAGCCGACTCTCCTTCGGAAAACAATAAGACCGGACAGAACCAGAAAAGCGGTGAAGACTCGGTCTCCCACGCAAAGATAATTGAGGACCATCTTAGAGCGGGACTTGAAAAGTCCATAAGCTCGGGACTCGCACGGGAAGAAGCGCTGTCCGTAGTATTGCGATGGCTTTCGGAAGAAATGTTGCGGCTAAAACCTGAAACTTCGGCCAGACCTTCCTCAAGGACTGCGCCCCTCATCTTGGTTGTCGAAGATGATGCCATTTTGGCGTTGGGGATCGAGCTAATTCTAAAAGAGGCCGGTTTCGATGTTTTAGGGCCAGCCAACACTGTAGCGCAGGCGCTTTCTCTGATGCAGGAAAAGGGTTGTGATGCGGCTGTGCTTGATGTCAATTTGCTTGATGGGACGTCCGAGCCGGTCGCGCGCCGGCTTTTGGACTCCGGCACGCCGTTCGTTGTGGCGTCTGGCCATTCGCGGGAGCAACACCCGCCAGTGTTTAACGGCGCTTCCGCGCTTGCGAAGCCGGTTGAGCCGGAACTATTGATCGCCGAGATCACACGCTGCATCGGTAGGGGCACCTCGAGCGCTACCGATCAGGCCTAGATGCCGCCCACCTTCTTAGCCGCATTTTTTATCTTCACTCCAGCCTAATAGGATCGCGCGATGCCAGAGCTTGATCTTGCCATATATGGAGCGAAGATCGTCACGCTAGACAAAACCTCCTCAATTGCAAGTGCCGTCGGGCTTCGGGATGGGGTCATCGCTGCCGTTGGTCCTGAAGAGCTCGTATCCAAAGATAAGGGGCCGAATACAAGGATCCTCGACGCTACCTGCAAAACCATCATCCCAGGCTTGTTGGACGCCCATCCTCACATGGACCGGCATGGGCTGAAGTCACGCGGTGGTATCTCATTGGCAGGCTGCAATTCCATCGCCGAAATTCAGGATGTTATTCGAGAGGCGGCAAAACGTACCCCTACTGGCGAGTGGATCGTCTTGATGCCGATGGGGACGCCGCCAACGGACTATATCTACCGGCCTGATCAACTGGCAGAAGGGCGTTTTCCGACGCGCCATGATCTGGATAAAGCAGCCCCCGATCATCCCGTCTACATCAGGGCGCCGTGGGGCTGGTGGAGTCATCGGCCGTTCCCCTCGGTCGCTAACACGGCCGCAATGCAAATCGCGGGAGTGACCGCGAACACACAGCTCCCCTATAATACGGTGGCGGTAGCTGAAGATGGCGGAAGCCTTTCCAGCGTATTCCTCGACAGGAACTACGCTCCCTTGATGGAATATACGCTATTCAAGTGCGTCCCGCGTTTTACCTACGAAGACCGGATCGCAGGCGTTCGCCTTGGCTCCGCCGCCTACAGTGCAGTGGGAACCACAGCCGCGTATGAGGGCCATGGCGTAACACCTCAGATCCTGGATGCCTACCGGCATGTGCATGCTGCCGGCGATTTGGGGGTCCGCATGCAAATACCATTGAGCGTTCCAACAGCCGCATTCGCCAATCGGAAGATCGCTGACATCCTTTATCATTGGGCGGGCACCTTGAAGGATCGCGGCACAGGCGATGACATGTTGCGCCTGGAGGGTGTTTCCCACTCCATGCTGTTTGCCATGTGGCAGGCCCTTTCGCGCTGGGACAACGACTCGAAAACGAGGCTGGGAGAAAGCAATTTGACCCGGGAAGAGGCTTTGCGCCTTTCTACGGTAACGGGCCATGGACTAACCTGGGATGAAGGAAACCGGGGTCCATTAGAGGCCGGCAAGGCCGCGGACTTCGTTGTGCTGGCTGATGATCCTCTGACCTGCGCCGAGGATCAGATCAAGGATATTGCCGTCGAACGCACCTTTGTTGGCGGCAAGGAGATCTTCAGTAGCGCTGCCCAATCATTGGGCCAAGCGCACTCCCGGTAACCCTATGAAACTTTAGGCCCCCGTCTGACGAGAGCTTTGGCGGAGCCGGCTTAACGGGATGGACCGGCATCGATCAGGTGTTGTCTTGATCTGCCGCGGCGAAGGCGACCGCATCGAGCTCAGGCAGCAATTCAACGCTTTCCTGCTCATTGGGATCGGTGCGCGCGATCACGGCAACAGCCTTCTCTGTCCGGCTCGGATTGTAAGGCAAATGCGGTACATTGGCGGGGATATACATGAACTCGCCCGCCCTTAGGACGCAATGCTCTTTGAGCCCCTCGCCGTGGAAGCAGGCAGAGGTCCCGCTTAAGGCATAAATAGCGGTTTCGTGATTAACGTGCTTGTGGGCGCGCGCCTTGGCGCCGGGGGGGATCGTGACGAGTTGCATGTGAATGCCCCGGGAGCCGGCCGTCTCGGCTGAGATGCCGACCAGATAATCGAGACCTTGCTTACCCTTGAAGCTATCGCCTGCCTTTACGACGCGGCAAGCGCTAGAAGTGGCTTTACTGTCTTGACTGCTCATCATCTTTCTCGTCTGCCGTAGGCTGGCCGCGTCGCACTATTCGCCTTGAAGTCGAACAAGTTGGGCCTCCGCTTGCCAGACCGCCTTGGGGTCCGATGCCTGCTCATCGAGAGGCTTTCAATCGTGGCGATTTTAGGCCAAGGCAAGTTCAGTGCACATTACCGGCCCCAGGCAAAAAACAAATATGCCGAAGGATTAGTTTCCCTATTACCTAAAGTTTAATGTGACAGATCATTCCGATAGCGGCCTTGCGCATGGTGCGGAGCGCTCCGCTTCGGCGACGCACCAGGGCATATCAGTAGCACTGCTGGACAACCTTTTTCCCGCCGTTGAAGATTGCGGGTTTGGGCTCTTGCAGGCGTAAATCTTGCCACTCATCACCATTTAAGTAGGCTCAAGAGCGAAGTACAATCAGCGAAGGCCCCGCATGGAAAAAACCCCTATCTCGCGCGGCTTCAAGTCAAGGAAGGCGGCGGGCGCCAACCCGGGCCGTCTGCCGCCGGGACAGCATGTCACCGCCGATTTTCCAATTCTGTCCTATGGTCCCACGCCGGACATTGCGGCCGCGCAGTGGACACTCGCCTTGCAGCTCGGAGGCTCTCTGCTCGGCAAATGGAATTGGGCGGAATTCGAAGCGCTGCCACAAACCACAATCAAAACCGATATCCATTGCGTCACAACCTGGTCAAAGTTCGACACGAGCTGGAGTGGCGTAACGTTCGACGATCTTCTC
>JBAUNL010000804.1:0-3083 GCA_049579205.1 Rhodomicrobium sp.
CCCAGAAGGAGTTCGCCGGCATGATGGGGGTGGAAGATGCGGCAGTATCACGTTGGGAGCGGGGGCGGCTCCATCCGTCTCCCAAAGTATGGTCCCGCATTCGGGAGATTGCTCTTCGTTCAGCAACTCCCCTGGACGAAGACGTAGTTCAAGCATCCCACGTTTACAAATACGTTGTGGCGCTCAATGACCTGACCCACCCCACTGTGGTGTCCAAGGGGGTTGCTGAGGCGCTTGCCAGGGTGGGCATCAAGCCCGCCGAGCTGACAGGTAGCTGGTGGGCACAGGGCGCACAGGCCTCCCCCTATTACGATGTCTCAGCGATTCATGCGCTTGAGATCGTCGAGGCCAACAAGGGCTGGCTCAATGGGAGCATCGCCTATGCTGAGGCACACGCCTTCTCTACCAGGCTTCATAAATGGCTTAACATGATGGTAGCCCCGCTCCCCGACAGGTACTCCGCTCTTATTGAGGCGGTTGAGGACAGCAACGGAGATAAGGGTGGCTTCTGGGTCCGCTTCATCGATATTCGTGAACTCGTAGTCCCAAAGAGATCAAGCCTGCACGGCCGGAGCTAATGGCGCAAGCTCTTGTGACAGCCTGCTGCCCAGCTAGGTGTTTAGTCCCGGCATGTGGTGGATTGGGTTCAGCCTACCTGTGTTGAAAGCAGTAATGCTCACTTTGAGCAAACGTAGCCCTTAACCCCGAAACGGACTCGTCAACATTGGGCACAAAGGTAGGCAAGGGCCGTCCAGCTATTAGATACCAACCGTTTTAAAAGCTCCATGGCCGTGGAGCCCTTCTTGCCGGACCCACGATACCGAACCCTGCCTCGATAAGCACCCAAGCGATTTCGATCGCTGCAACAGCCTCGTCAGGGCGGCGCCGCTGGCTGTCCCTTCGGTTTCGTCTTTTGGGCTAGCGCGAAATGTCGCCGTCTAAAACTTCCGCGGCCGCGCAGCTAAGCTGCCAGGTCAGCCCTGTTGCGGGAAAATTGAGTTCGACTTTAGCGCCAAGGCTCATCTCGGCCATGCTGGAAATGACCGAGGTGCCGAAGCCAAGCTTCGAAGGAACCGTAATGGGATGGGTGCACTTTTCACCCCAGGTCATAATGAACGTTTCTTCGTCCCATTCGTCGCGGTAAATGTGCCAGGCGATTCCGACCCATCCATCACTGCCGGATAGGGCTCCGTATTTGCCGGCATTGGTGGCAAGCTCGTGGATCGCCATGCCGATGGTTTGGGCTGCTGAAGCAGAAACAAAAATAGGTGGCCCTTGCAACACGATCCGGGTGCCGATCAAATCCTCAAAGAGAGCGAGCTGGGACCGCACAAGTTCATCGAGGTCAGCTCCCTTCCATGCATTCTTGACGAGCAAATCCTGGTTTGCGGCTAAAGCCTCAACGCGCCTTTCGAAGCGGTCAAGGAAGTCCTCCGGATTTGCGGCAAGGGTCTGACGCGCTACGGCCTGCACAAGGGAGAGCATGTTCTTCGAGCGATGATTCACCTCGCGCATCAGAAGACGGATTTGATCCTCCTGATGCGTGCGCTCGTTGATGTCCATTGCCAGCACAATTATGTGGCTGGCTTGTCCAGCGGAGTCCCGCAACAAAGATACGTGCTTGTTCACCCATATGGGCTTGCCATCCTTGCGCACGTAACGGTTGACGACTTCAAAGGATTGAATTTCCTGCGCAGCGAGCCGCTTGCACTGTAATACGTTCGCCTCGCGATCTTCGGGGTGCATAAATGCGGACAGAGAGTTCTCGCGAAACTCCTGTACCGAGTAACCTAACATTTTTGAGTAGGCTGGATTGCATGACTGGAATCGGCCTTCCATGTCCGTAATGGCAATGCCGGTGGCTACATTATCGAAGACGCCTCGGAACCGCTCCTCGCTCTCGCGGAGCGCCGCCTCCGCCAAGTGGACCTTCGTGACGTCACGAATTGCCCCCGATTTGAAGGCCAGGCGCCGCCCGGAGGGAGATCCTGCGTCGGGCTCGAAGAAAGCCCGGCCCGTGGAAGAAAGCCAAAGCACCGTGCCATCGGGGTGCCGGACCCGGAATTCGCACACCGTTTCGTCATGAGGGTCGCCTGGATCAAGGGCACGGGCGACATTGGCTTCGGTTCGAGCCCTGTCCTCAGGCACAATACAATTGGTCCAGCTCTCGTAAGTCACGCTTGCATCGGGAGAGACGCCAAAAAGCTGCCGGCAACGGCTATCCCACTGCATCTCTTTGGCGCCCTTCCCAGCATCCCAGTGCCAAATCCCGAGATCGGCGGCGTCCAAAGCCAGGCGCAGCTTTCTCTCGCTCTCGCGAAGTTCAGCTCCTAGCTGCTTGATCTCCGTGATATCCAGGCAAGCGCCAGCGATCCTGAAAGACGGCTTGCCGGAGGGCCCGTCGCGAGATTCGACGCGAGCATAGCAGACCATCCAACGGATGTGGCCGCCGGGCTGGACGAACCGAAACGCTACCTTAATACGGCCGCCTTTTTCCCCACGGACTGCGGCCTCGTAGGCGTTGCGGACGAGCGGGAGGTCTTCTCTGTGCACGCGATTTAAGGCGGCCGTCATGCTTGTGGTTTCAACTTTCGGAAATCCGCACACGGCGCCGAAGTTGGGCGAGTAGGAAATGCTGGCTGTCTCCACATCAAGCGCAAAGGTGCCGATCTCTGCCGCCTCGATTGCAAACGCAGATCGATCTTCAATAGCATGGCGCGAGGTTCCCTCAAGAGTTGCCCGCAGCTCTTTGACCCCAGCCCTGACGGCACGAAGCTCGTTATGGAAACCAGCCCGTGCAGTCTGAGCTGCCTCCTGAATGCTCCTGGCGTCCTCCAAAAGCTCTGGAATATGCTTAGAACTCATTACAATGCCCAAAATTATCTGCGCCAAGCGGGAACGCTCTTAGGAAATGACGCCGGTCTTATTTGGAGGCGGGAAAATGCCGTTCACGCCCCTGTCTCGGACCAGGCCTATCTAAAGCGGCAAACGGGGCTCTCCAACCGAGGTAGCTGAAGTTTCGTCTTCGCCTTCGAGTCAGTCTGAAAAGAAGTCAGGCCCACACCTTACGAGGCTGCTTTCAG
>JBAUNL010000805.1:0-24855 GCA_049579205.1 Rhodomicrobium sp.
GGAATCCGCTCCCGGTTGAAGTTTGCCATCTGTTCGATAAGATAATGATCCTGCAGCAATATGGGGCCGTCGGGCCCGACGGTGAGCGAGAACTCATCGCTGGGGACTGGAATCCCAGCATCGGTCGTTGTTGGTTTGCGGCGAGCGTCCTTCATGACAGCGCCTCCGTTGTGTCGCGCGTGTTCCAGGGTCTCTGAGCTCTCACCTGTCAAGGCATAATGGCGATCCGCGCGTACAGTGGGCAGAGCCAAGCCAAGCGTGTAAGATTGCGATATAGCCGACCAAAGCCGCAGCATTCGCCGGAGGGGGGCGATGCCCGCGAACGGCCGTGTCCGGTCAGAGCCCAGAATTAACGCCTGGATCGAACCTTCGTTCCAATTTCCGCATTTCGGTTCGCTCAAAAAGCAAAGGCTATAAAAATGCGGGCCAAATTCCTTGCGATCCTATTGCCCACAAGCCGCCCCTCGGGCAGGCGCTGGAGGAGCTCTTCCTGTCCCTCAAGGATGTAAAAGACCGGAGTCTCTTCCGTCTTCCCGACCTCGCCGAGATCCACGAGACGGCCCTCAACGAGGCACTCAGCATTGTCGAAGGCAGCCCCCAAGAGCTGGTCTCCACGGTGGAGACGTTGTGGTACCTCTTTGGCAAATGCGTCACCGTTTGCAGTGACGGCATCCCAGGGAACGCTATCCTTGACTACAAGGAGACCCTCCCGAAAGACCTCACACCCCTCCTTGTCCTCGACGCCTCGGTCCGGGTGAGGACGGTCTATAAACTCTGGAAGGAGGAGCGAGGCGGGATCGTGATGCTGCCCACCGCAGTCAAGCGCTATGACAACCACACAATCCATGTCTGGAACAGGGGTGGCGGCAAGGGATGTGTCCAGATTTTTTCGCACTTTCGCTTTGGCTGGTGGCGCCCGGCACGGGCTCAGGCACCGGAGGGCGCGGCCTAATTGATCACCGCGCGGGCTGTAGTAGGTTGAGTCGTTTAAGCAATAGATTCAATGCAAAGCGAAGTATATGTTAGCCGATGCATTGTGCATGGTCTGGTGACCTGACCGATGGCTGTTGGGAAACGCACCCCCCGGCAAGCCAATGGTCTTAAAGTTGGCCTTCGGTGCTTACTATGTGATTACTGGCCTCAAAGTTAGGTGCATGCTTAGGCTGACCGTGCGACCATACACCGCTGATATTATTGGAGTATTTTGGTGGGCGCACAAGGATTCGAACCTTGGACCCGCTGATTAAGAGCTATCTGCCCCTGATAAACACCGGCAGACATGACAGCACATCTCGAGATAGAAAACCAAGTTATATCTCAGGCTTATGGTTCACTATTGCAACAACATAGCTACACACTGGGCAACATGGCTTATCGCGTGAAAACGTTGCCGGTATGTTGCCTATAGTTTGCCGATCCATCGTAAAGCTCGGCGATGATCGCGGACGGGGCGGGCTCAACCGCCAGCTGCCGCGCGAACGGGATCACGTCTGCGACTTTCGGCTTTAAAGCACTGACGAAACACTGACGTAAAATTTCAGGTGATTTGCTATTGGCATAAGTCTTTGATTTATTGGTGCCGGCTGAGGGATTTGAACCCCCGACCTTCGGTTTACAAAACCGCTGCACTACCACTGTGCTAAGCCGGCAAGCAAGGCGCGGTGAGCGCACATTGCGTGGAGTGATAACAAATCCGGGATCTTCAGGCAACCCATCAGAGGCCGGCTGCCGCCGTATGCCGCCTTAGAACAGGGTGCGCATTTTAACCCCAAAGATCCGCACCGAAAGGACGGATTACGCTGCCCTCGAAGATCAGTCCAGGTTCGCGGTCGCGGGCAAGGAGAAGAGGGCCATCAAGGTCCGTGAAATCGGCTTGAGCTGCGATCAGGAGTGCCGGTGCCATAGCGAGGGAGGTGCCGACCATGCAGCCGGCCATAATCGCCAAACCCAGCTCGCGCCCCGCCACAAGAAGTTCAAGCGACGCAGTCAGGCCGCCTGCTTTGTCGAGCTTGATGTTAATGCCCTGATAGAGGTTCGCGATGTACGGCAGGTCGCTGCCGGTGTGCAGGCTCTCATCGGCACAGACTGGGATGCCCCGGCGAATCGAGCCGATTTCCGCCAAAATATGATCTTGCCCGGCCGGTAAGGGCTGCTCGATCAACTTCACGTCCGCGGCCTGGCAGGCTGCGAAATTAGCTTCAAGAGAGGCTTCGTCCCAAGCTTCGTTCGCATCGGCGATGAGCATGGCGCGGGGCGCCGCTCGCCGAACGGCAGCGATGCGATCCGGATCGCCGTCTCCTCCCACCTTCACTTTGAGGATCGGCCTCGCTGCTGCTTTTGCTGCCGCGGCTGCCATCGCCGCAGGGGTATCAAGGCTGAGCGTGAAGGCCGTGGTCACGGCCTCTGGCGCCGGGACTCCCGCCATAGACCAGACACGCTCGCCCGCAAGCTTGGCTTCGAGGTCCCACAGCGCGCAATCCATCGCGTTTCGGGCCGCTCCCGCCGGCATTAGCGTTAGGAGGTCTGCGCGCGACGCACCTTCCGAAATCTCGCCCGCCATATTTTGGATTTGTGCTGCTACACCCTCCACCGTTTCGCCGTAGCGGGCATACGGAACGCATTCCCCTCGTCCCGTAACACCTCTCTCCTCGATTTGCGCCACAACAACGCGGGCTTCAGTGCGGCCACCACGCGAGATCCTGAACGTGCCGGCGATTGGCCAGCTTTCGACGCTCACCTTTAATTGCCGCCTCGTCATTCGCCCCTGCCGCGAGGAAGCGTCGCTGGAAAATCGGCGGCAACGCGATCGACAATCGCGCTCATTCCAAAGCGCATTGGATCGGTTGCCGGCAGCGCATGGTCCTGGCTCGCTCTCGCCAGATAATCCGTTGCGGACTCTTCGTCCAGCGTTTCAGTATTTACCGCGATACCGACCGGCCTGATGCCCGGATTTGTCAGCGCGCCGCAGCGGATCGTCAGATCGATTACATTCTGGATCGTTGGGAGCGGATGAGAAACGCCCCGCATGCTGGGTCGTTGAGGCTCGTGGCAGACGATGAAAGCGTCCGGTTGGGCCCCATGCAGCAAGCCCAGCGAAACGCCTGCAAACGAAGGATGAAACAAAGAGCCTTGTCCCTCGACCAAGTCCCAGTGGTACGGCTCAGCTGCAGGAGATATCCATTCGGCGGCGCCCGAGATGAAATCAGCCACGACCGCGTCAATGGCGATGCCGCGCCCTGAGATGAAAATGCCTGTCTGTCCGGTTGCTCTGAAGTCTGCGTCAAAGCCTCTTGCCCGCATCTCGCGCTCCAGCACGAGCGCTGTATATTTCTTGCCGACGGAGCAATCCGTGCCCACGGTCAAGAGGCGCATTCCGCTGCGCTTCACGCCCTTTCCGGTCTCGAAATGCTGATCGGCGTGGCGCACATCAAAAAGCTGGCGTCCGAACCGGTGGGCGGCCTCGGCGATTTCGGGTTTGGACGCAAGCCGCGTATGCAGACCGCTGGCCACATCCAGGCCAGTCTCGATAGCTTCAACAATAACCTTGGTCCAGCTGTCGGGCAGAATACCGCCGGCATTCGCAACACCAACGATCATGGTGCTCGCTCCGGCCTTCGCCGCCTCGGCGGGAGAGAGGTCCTGGATCTTGAGATCCGCCTTGCACCCCGGCAGACGGAACTGGCCCACGCACCATTCGCGCCGCCAATCCACGATGCCTTGCGCGGTCTTGGCGGCAAGCTGGTCCCGGGCATCTCCGAGAAACAGTAGGTAGGGAGGGCGAATTTCCATCTCATTGGTCCTGATGTTGAATGCGACACCTTACCGGCAGACTATTCGCTTTTCAGCCCTTTTGCTCCTAATCCGCTGATGCTAGGCTTGCCGTCTTCAAGGCCGTAAAAAACGCCGCTACTTGCGCCGCGTGCGGAGGCCGTTAGAATTTGCTTTCCATCGTTACGCTCGTGCCTTATCAATTTCTTGTGAGTACTGTGGAGCTTTATGCGAATGTCCATCAAACGTTTCCTCATCTGCCTAGCCGTATTGGCTTTGCCCGGAATGACGAATGCGCAAGAACTCACGGGCACGCTCAAGAAAATCAAAGATACGGGCACAGTCACCATTGGCTACCGGGAAACTTCAATCCCATTCTCCTACCTCGACGAGAACAATAAGCCTGTTGGCTTTGCCATGGATATTTGCGCCAGGATCGTCGAGGCGGTGAAGAAGGAACTCAAGGACGAAAATATCAGGACGAACTACGTGGCGGTCACGTCCTCAACCCGCATTCCATTGATCGCCAACGGCACGGTCGATCTCGAATGTGGCTCTACCACGAATAATGCGGAGCGTGCCAAGCAAGTTGCTTTCACAAATGCTCATTTCCTTTCCGAAAGCAAATACGTCACCAAAAAATCTAGCAATATAAAATCCATTGCCGATCTTAAAGGTAAGACCGTGGTCTCGACGGCTGGCACTACGAACATCAAACAAGCCAACGAACGCAACATTGCAGACCATCTTGGCATGACTATCCTTTCGGCCAAGGATCATGCGGAAGCCTTCCTTAATGTCGAGACCGACCGGGCTGTGGCCTTCATCATGGATGACATTCTGCTCGCTGGCTTTGTTGCCAATGCGAGAGACCCAAGCCTCTACGTAATCTCGACCGACGCCTTCTCCAAAGCGGAGCCCTACGGGATTGTGCTTCGTAGAGACGATCCAGCCTTCCAGAAGGTTGTCGATAATGCAACGGCAGCGGTTTTCAAGGCAGACGGCCCGGCGCTCTATAAGAAGTGGTTTGAAAGCCCCATTCCGCCGAAGGGCATCAATCTCAATCTGCCGCTCAGCCCAAACCTCAAAAAGCAGTTTGAAAGCCCGATCGATTCTCCCGACCCTGACGCATACATTAGGTAGCTTTGAAATGAAGCGCGAGTAGCGTGAGGCTCTCTTAAGCGCGATGGCGGCAAGCTGTGCAGAGTGTTGTAAACTGGTTCAGCGTATTCTGGCAGGAGACGGCCGAAGGCACCGGAACTTACGCATACACACTTCTGCTCGGTCTTGAGCTGACGCTAAAGATTTCAGCAATCGCAGCCGCCGTGGCTCTGGTTTTTGGTTCGATCATTGGCGTTTTTCGAACCCTGCCCTCGCCGTTAGCGAAACGGCTAAGCGGGGCCTATGTCGAGTTCTTCAGAAATATTCCCCTCCTCGCCCAGCTGTTCGTGTGGTATTTCGTGTTGCCCGAACTCCTGCCGCGAGAGGCTGGGCTCTGGCTCAAACAACTCCCCAACGCTAATTTCTATACGGCCGCAATTGGCCTTGGCTTTTATATGTCCGCCCGCGTCGCCGAGCAACTTCGCGCCGCCATCGGCTCGATGCCGCGCGGACAGAAAATGGCGTCAACTGCGCTAGGGCTGACGACCTTCCAGACTTACAGACACATACTCCTGCCCATGGCGTATCGGATCGTTTTCCCGCCGCTGACTTCCGAGCTTTTGAACACGATCAAGAATTCTTCGGTAGCACTGACGATTGGGGTCGCTGAGCTGACGCAGACTGCGCGGAATATGGACAGCTACACCTTCCAGACTTTTCAGGCTTTCACTGCCGCAACAGTGATCTATCTCGCGGTGAATATTGCCGTGACCTATCTGATGCGTTTTTTCGAACGCCGGCTGACCGTGCCGGGCTTTATCATTGGAAAATAGAGCCGGAGGCAGGATGTTTTCCAATTTCGATTTTGATGCAATCATAAGAGCCGCGCCCTACCTTTTCATGACAGGCATGGCGTTCACGCTGAAGCTCACCTTCTTGGCGGCGCTCTTTGGGACTATCCTCGGAACGCTTGTCGCGATGATGCGATTATCGGGACTTCCGCCACTCCCGCAATTCGCGGCCGCCTATGTAAACCTCGTCCGCTCCCTCCCGCTTTTGCTGGTTATTTTTTGGTTCTACTTCCTCGTCCCCTATATCGCGCAAGCTCTCGCCCACTCGGAGCGGCCCATCACGATCGATCCCTTTCTATCGGCGCTCATTACTTTCACGATTTTTGAAGCAGCCTATTTTTCTGAGATTATGCGCGCAGGAATTCAGTCTCTGCCAAAAGGACAGGTGTCGGCGGGCTATGCGCTAGGCCTTAGTTATTGGCGGGTCATGGCGCATATCGTCTTGCCGCAGGCGTTCCGGAATATGCTGCCGGTGCTCCTGACGCAGACGATCGTGCTTTTTCAGGATACTTCTCTTGTATACGTTCTATCGCTCAACGATTTCCTTGGGATCGCCGGCAAGATCGGACAGCGTGACGGCCGCTTGACCGAATTGTATCTTTTCGCGGCTGCCGTTTATTTCGTCATCTCCTTCGTTGCATCAACGGCAGTGCGGCATATGCAAACCCGCACAGCGATCATCCGGTGAGGCCATTTCAACCATGACGGCGACGGCAGAGGCTGCATCCTCCGTAGCAGCACAGAAACCAAAGGCAACGCCTGTGATTGAAATGCTTGGCGTTAGCAAATGGTACACGCCTGAATTTCAGGTTCTTTCCAATTGCACGGCGAAGGTGGAAAAGGGAGAGGTTGTCGTAATCTGCGGCCCTTCCGGCTCTGGCAAGTCGACACTCATCAAGTGCATCAACGCGCTAGAGCCTTTTCAGAAGGGCGACATTTACGTGACCGGCATCAAGGTGAATGATCCCTCCACGAACTTGCCCGCGCTGCGCGCCCGGATCGGTATGGTCTTCCAAAATTTTGAGCTCTTCCCTCACCTGACCATTATGGAAAACCTCTGCCTCGCCCAGCGGAAAGTGCTGCGGCGAAGCAAAACGGAATCGATCGCCAAGGCGAAAGCGCTTCTCAATCGTGTTGGGCTTACAGACCAGGCCCCGAAGTATCCTGGTCAACTATCCGGCGGTCAGCAGCAGCGAGTCGCAATTGCGCGCGCGCTCGCAATGGACCCAATCGCCATGCTCTTCGACGAGCCGACATCCGCTCTCGATCCTGAGATGGTGAGCGAGGTCCTGGACGTGATGGTGGAACTGGCGCAGGACGGCATGACGATGATGGTCGTTACGCACGAGATGGGCTTCGCACGCAAGGTCGCAAACCGCGTCATCTTCATGGACAAGGGCGAAATCGTGGAAGATGATGTCACGGTCAACTTTTTTTCGAAGCCGCGGTCGGAGCGCGCCCAGCTCTTCCTTTCGAAAATTCTCTCCCACTAGAACGGGGCGGATCAAACGATCTCGACATCGAGTCCGTCGCTGGCTATCTCGCAATCCAAAACCTCCACGGCGCGGCCCAACATGTCCGGCGACATATGCGTCAGCAGCACCCTTTTAGCATTCATAAGCGGAAGCTTTTCCTTCAACGTCGCATAGTCCAAATGAAACCGGACTTTGCGGTCGAAATAGTAGGCTTCCGCTATTAGGAGATCGGCGTTACTGGCTGCGGCAGGCAAGGTTTCGACCCACTCGGTATCCCCGGTGTAAGTTACTATTTTGCCGTCGCATTCGATGCGGAGCGCGAGGGATGGAGTACCGCTGGGATGAAGGACAGCGAAACCTGTCACGGTTAAATCGGCGTCGGTGATGTTGTTTGGCTGTCCGGGTACCAGCTCAACGAGGTTGATCGGGAATTTCCGCTCTACCTTCGACGAACCCGGAAAATGCGCCTCCATAAGCGCGTGCAGCCTTGCACCCAGCCCCACCGGCCCTGCAATAATGAGCGGGCTGGTACGGCGGCTGACTAATTGGGCGTCCAAAATAAACGATGGCAAACCGCCAAAATGGTCGGCGTGTAGATGGGAAAGTACAATTGCCGCGATGTCATTGGGGTTGACGCCAAAATGGCGGACTGAGATCATGGCGGATGCGCCACAATCGATAAGAAAGCCACGTTGCGCGCGCTGGGCCATGAAGCAGGTATTGAAACGCCCGCCGGACCCGAAGGCGTCGCCGCATCCAAGTACTTTTAAACGCAGCACAGGCTGCCTCCCTACTCCGCAAATGCGAATTGGGTGTCAGCTGACGTTATAGTCCGGGCCGCCGAAGACCACCGAGACCTTTATGTTACCGCTCGATTCCAGGACGCCAAGCGAAATCGTCCCGTTGGACTCAGGGCGGACGGTAAAGCTGATCGACGCGTCCCCCAATGTGAGATTGCGTATTGTGACTTCTCCAACAGACAGCGGAACGGCCGGATTTCGAAGCCTTATCGCTTTTGTCGCGAGATCGTATTCAAGTCCAAGGATGGCCTGGAGAAGGTGATAAACTGCACCGCTCGCCCATGCCTGCGGTGAGCAAGCGACAGGGTAGAGAGTCGGTCCCCGGCTGCGGCGGCGCGGGAAGCCGCAAAAAAGCTCCGGCAGCCGCCGCTGCTCCATGTAGGCAGCGGTCTGCATCATCCCGTTGAATATCGTCTCGATGCCTTCGCCGTACCCGTATCTTGCCATTCCCGAAGCAATCAGCGCGTTGTCGTGCGGCCAAATCGAGCCGTTATGATAGGACATCGGATTGAAGCGAGCTTCACCGGTCGCAACCGTTCTTATGCCCCACCCGGAATTAAATGAAGGACGCATCACATCTGCCGCAACTTGCCGCGCCCTTTCCGGTGCCATGATCCCCGTGAACATGGTGTGAGCTGCATTGCTGGTACGCACACGGCAAGGCTGTTTACGTCCATCCAACGCAAGCGCGTAGGTGCCAAGGTCTTCGCACCAAAACGCTTCCTCGAAACGCTGCCGGAGCTTGGCGGCCTTGGAGGCTAGAGTTTCTGCCTGGCCGAGGTGGCCGAGCTTCCTTGCGCAATCGGCGGCGGCGATCAGGGCTGCGTAGACATATCCCTGTACCTCGACGAGGGCGATCGGTCCCTCAGCCAAATCACCATTGGCGTGAAAAATCGCGTCGTGAGAATCCTTCCATCCCTGATTGACCAATCCCTGCTGTGTTGCGCGTGCGTATTCGACAAAGCCATCGCCATCGAGGTCTCCAGGACCTTCGATCCATTTGAGAGCGCGTTCGATGTTCGGCCAAATTTGGCGGAGAAAGGCGTAATCCCCGGTCCGCTGCATGTAGAGTCCAGCAAGCAGAATGAATAGGGGCGTGGCGTCGACGCTGCCATAGTACAAACCGAAAGGAACCTCACCCAAGGCCGCCATCTCGCCGCGCCGCATTTCGTGGAGGATCTTGCCTGGCTGCGCATCCGAGACGGCATCGTCTTCGAGAGCCTGGTAGCGCGCGAGCCTTTGCAGGACCCCCTTCGCGATGGAGGGATCGAGCCAAAGCAGCTGCATTGCCGTGATAATGCCGTCGCGCCCGAATGTCGTCGAATACCAGGGAATGCCGGCGTACGGATATTTTCCATCCGGCGTTGACGTCATCAGCATTCTAAGGTCGGCCAGGGAGCGGCAGACTATCTCATTGAATACCGTATTTGCGATCCGGATGGTCGCGACCGCGGATGTGCTGCCGATAAGGTCGCGCCTCGCCTTAAGCAGCCCGCGAAGAAAAGACGGGGCCGCCGGATTGCTGTGACCGTTGCATGACACCGCGACGAATTGGCGCCATGATGCGTGCGGATCAAGTGTCAGGGAATAGCGCGCCCTCGATGTGGTAAGCTCGTTTGGAGCCGGTTCGAAGGTCAATGTCGTCCGCCGGACATCGCCGTCAAGGCCTGTATAGCTGAAGACAACTTGATTTGACCCCTTCACCTCTTTTTGAAGCGTTCCGCGAGCAGGGCGATGCATGCCGCGGACCTCGAAAAGGTCGGCAAAATCACTGTCGAAATCAATGGCAACATTGAGATGAACCGGGGTCGCGCCATGATTCACGAGAGCGCTGCGTTCGCAAAGACTGTTGTCGTAAAGATAAATCGTACGCCCGATGTGCACCGTGTCCTTCAACAGGACGATCCCCTTTTCCGATTGTATATCGGGGTTCGTTAAATCGGACCGGAGATTTAGGTTGTCGTCGCGGATAGTCGACCCTAGCAGGAGTGGCTCCTGGCCGTTCAAGGTCAACGCTAAGCGGGAGAGGTGGCGCGTGTCATAGGCGAAGAGTCCGCCCGCGCCATCTGAGGAGGAGCCTATATCGCCATAATGATCGAGGATGGCGAAGCAGTCATCCTGCTTTAAGGTGCAACGCGGACGCGAGGGAGCTCCAGCTGCCGCGATGTAGAATGGGGACTGCTCTTGCCCCGAGCTGCCTTTCGCTATGTCTGTCAAGGGTTTATCAAGCATACTGAAACACCTTCTGCGGGTCTTCCTTCGCGCGCTCCCGTGAGCGCGGCGCAGACAGGGCTCATTGTTGGCCCGTCCTATGAGTTTCGAGAAAGCCGGTGATCTCCTACCCCTGACCGGCGCGAGTGCTTTCGAATGCCCAGCTTTTTGAAAGCTAGAAGGATCGAGGTTTTGAATGTTTAACCAAGCCGGACTGCTCAGGTCGGCAAGTGCCGCAATAGTCCCCCGAACAGCCACGATCTCTTAAGCATACCGATCCATTCCCACCTTGTCGAGTTCTCGGGTGAAGATCTGGACTGCTTAGTTAAGAAGAGCGGCTAGGCTGCAGCTTCCGCACGCCCGACAATATTTAAAGATAAAGACCGAAAGGCCAATTGAGGGCGATTTTTTGATGCATACCAATGTTATTCTGCTAATGAAGGCCACAGTAGCGGATAAGATCGTCCGTTGAGGGTTCGGATATGGCGTTGGAATCACTTAAGGCTGAGATAGATCTGCTTCTACAGACGATGGCAGACTCGCCTCACGATAAGTACGAACTCTATATTCAGCTCAAGGAAAAAATCAACGAGATGCGTGCTTTCGGGATGCCCCCTCCGGCGGACCTTGTGGAACTGGAAGAAGCTCTCGACAAGGAGTTCACCGCTGAACGCCCAAAGCCGTACGATCAGGCCGGCTAATCGAGGCAGGTCAGGTTTGGTTTGCCCCGGCTAAAGCCTTTTCCAGTGTTCTATCGCTTTTGCCTTCGAGAGCTGCAGCGATGATGCCGTCGATATCGTCGAGCCAGATGAATTCCAGGCTCTTTCGCGTATCGTCCGGTATTTCCTCATAGTCTCTGCGATTTCGCGCGGGCAACATAACGCGTTTGAGACCGGCCCTCGCCGCTGCGGTCACTTTCTCCTTGATGCCCCCAACAGGGAGCACCAGGCCGCGGAGGCTGATTTCCCCCGTCATGGCAGTGTCGCTACGGACGGTCCGGCCAGAGAGGAGAGAAAAGAGGGCCGTAAACATTGCCACGCCGGCGCTTGGGCCGTCCTTGGGCGTCGCTCCCGCTGGGACATGGATATGGATGTCGCTTATTTCGAAGATGGCGGGGTCAATGCCGAGAGACGATGCCCGGTTTTTTACCAGGCTCAGCGCCGCCTGAGCGCTTTCGCGCATCACGTCCCCAAGCTGGCCAGTTAAAATCAGGTGACCCTTCCCCGGCGCTCGGGTCGCTTCGATGAAAAGAATATCGCCTCCAACTGGCGTCCAGGCCAAGCCTGTGGCAACTCCCGGAACACTGGTACGCATCGCAACTTCGTTTTCGAAACGTGGCGGCCCAAGTATTTCGCCGAGGTCAGCGGCGCTTACGCGGATCTGTCCGCTTTGCGCTTCTGCGACACGAACAGCTACGTGGCGGAAAACTTTGCCGATTTCGCGTTCAAGCGCACGCACTCCCGCCTCACGGGTATAATCATGGATGATGTGGCGAAGGGCGTCGTCATCGAGCGATGCTTGCTCCGGATTTAGCCCATTGGCCTCGAGCTGCCGCTGCACCAAATAGCGGCGGGCGATTTGCAGTTTTTCCTCCTCGGTGTAACCGGAGAGAGTAATAATCTCCATTCGGTCGCGCAGCGGTCCAGGAATTGTGTCAAGCAAGTTCGCAGTTGCGATGAAGGTGACTCGCGACAGATCAAACGGCACTCCGAGATAATTGTCCCGGAAGGTCGAGTTCTGCTCCGGATCCAGCACCTCAAGCATTGCAGCCGAAGGATCGCCCTGGATTCCCCGGCCCATCTTGTCGATCTCGTCAAGCATCATCACGCAGTTGCGTGCACCGGCCTTACGGATCGCTTGGATGATGTTACCCGGCAAAGCTCCAATATAGGTACGGCGGTGGCCTCGGATTTCAGCTTCGTCATGAATGCCGCCCAGGCTTACGCGTACAAACGGCCGCTGCATGGCGCGCGCAATGGACTGGCCAAGGGAGGTTTTGCCGACACCGGGCGGGCCAACAAAGCATAGGATGGGGGCTTTGCCCTGAGGCGCGAGTTTGCGAACGGCGAGATACTCGATGATGCGCTGTTTGATTTTTTCGAGCCCGAAATGATCCTCCTCGAGGATGCGGCGTGCCTCGGCGATGTCGATCGGTTTCTCTTCAGGCAGTGCCCAAGGCAATTCCACAAGCGTGTCCAGATAAGACCGGATCATTCCGGCCTCGGCGGCCTGCTCCGGCATCCGCTCGTAGCGGCGCAGCTCTTTGCGCGCCTGTGCCTCTACTTCTGGAGGCATCTGAGCCTTGGCGATAGCCTCGTTCAGTTCCGCGACCTCGGCCGCCTTCCCATCCCCTTCTCCGAGCTGGCGCTGTATCGCGGCCATCTGCTCACGCAGGACCGCTTCACGCTGGCGTTCGTCGAACACAGCCTTGGTCTGCTGACCGATTTCGCGGCTTAGGCGAAGAACCTCGATGCGCTGCGATAGGAGCCGGGAAACCTTATCCATGCGCACTGTCAGGTCTACGGTTTCCAGCAGTTCCTGCTTCTGCTCGGCCGGGATATCCATGTAGGCCGCAGTAAGATCCGTCAGCGCGGAGGGCGATTGCGCGTTTTGCATGGCGGCGACCAGCTCGGCCGGCACCTGGGGCAGAAGCTCAAGTGCCTCGATGGCCTGCTGGCGCAGCAGCAAGGTACGCGCTTCAATCTCCGGACCCGTGAGGACCGGTTCCGGGATTCGCGCGACATTGGCCATGAGAAGAGGCCGCTCGTGGATGAAGTCCAGGACGCGGAAGCGCTCAATACCCTGCACGATCACGTGATGACTGCCGTCCGGCCCAGTCAGGTAGCGCGCAATGTTCGCGATCGTACCCACGCGATGCATATCTGCCCCAGAGGGTTCCAGAGCCTCGGGGTCCCGCTGCATCAGAATTCCGATCTGGCGCTCCTCGCGCATGGCCTGCTGCACGGCACCGATGGAGACCGGCCGGCCGATGGAGATCGGAAAAAGGACGCCTGGAAAGAGCACGGTCTCCCGCACAGGCAGGATAAGGATCGCGTTCGGGTCGGTGCCTGTAGCGGCGGGACCTTCCCTGGTTCTAGCCTCGGCTACCGGGGTTTCGCCCGTGTTTGGATGATCCATCTGCGCTCCTTGTTTCAGAGGCCGAATTTAAGAGGCTGACTTCTGGAGGCTTATTAATAAACAGCCGTTCATGGCCTGCCGTTTCACGCCAGTATAACTGCACGGCGGCAAACGCAAGCGCCGCATAAAGCGTCCTTGGGGAAGTTCCAGCTGATGGATAAGGGCGGTTCGCAGCTCCTCCGGCAAAACCCGGCGGCCGGACACGCATAGGGTTCCGCCTTCGATGACCGCGTCAACGCTCTCAGGGTCTACGCCTGGCAAGGCAACAAAAATCAGGACTTCGGTATCGGTTTCCAGCACATCGGCCGGGGGCTCCCACGCGGGACCGCCGCTGTTTTGCTGAAGAGTAAAAAAGTGCTGATGTAGGCGCTGCGCCTTCGAAAGCCGGTTTACGGCCTCCAGCCACATCCAACTCGTGAATTCACTCTTCGACATGGGCTTGCACTTCCCTTGAACTATCCTGAAGCTGGGCCGCACAGGCCGCGACTGCCTACCTGCCCGAACGCCTATCCCATACGTATTTTCGTACTCGCAATATGGCTGATGAGGGGTGCGCCTTTCAAGGCTTGAGAAGACCTATGTGCTTTCCTGATAAAGTCCCAAAGGTATCTGAGCCGACCTCATCTTTACGGTTAAATCCGTGATCGGGCTACGCCTGGAAAGCTTTTCACAAGTTCAATTTGGCACCATGAAGTGTGATGAGTGGCGCACAAGATACGAGGCGCCCAGTATCGCGGATCAACCTATTGAGGTATTTGACGTTAGCGTCCTCGAAGCCTAGATTAAGAAGGTTCAGAACAGCATTGCGGACACCCATGTCAAGATGGCAAGAACTGCGAGTGCCCGCCCTCGAACTGAAAGACGGGAGCAGCCTCCGGGAGCTCAACGAACGCTACCGGGAGATATTCCGTAGTATCGTCGAGACCTACCTGGAGACGGGTGAGCCGGTTGGTTCAAGGAATTTGAGCCGGCACCTGCCCATGACGTTATCCCCAGCCTCGGTCAGGAACGTCATGTCCGACCTTGAGGCCTTGGGTCTAATTTATGCGCCCCATGTCAGCGCCGGCCGCATTCCAACTCACACCGGTTTGCGCCTCTTCGTTGATGGCCTCCTCGAAGTTGTGAGCATCGAGGATGCCGAACGGGATAAGCTCGATCGCCAGTTCAGGGGCTATGCCGAGGGAAATTCCGGAGTAACGTCCGAGGTCTTGGCTGAGGCTGGCCAACTGCTTTCCGGGCTTTCGCGATGTGCGGGAGTCGTGCTGGCCGAGAAGCAGGTAACCCGCATCAAGCATATCGAATTTGTTGCTCTCGACGCAAAGCGCGCGTTGCTGGTCCTCGCCGGCGAGGACGGCAGTGTAGAAAATCGGGTGCTTGCCTTGCCGGAAGGCTTGCCAAGTCACGCCCTGACCGAAGCAACCAATTATCTCAACGCCCGCATTCGAGGTACTTCCTTGCCGGAGGCGCGGCAAAGGATCGAAGCGGAGCTGGAGCTAAGCCAAGCCGAACTCGACCAGCTGACAGCGCGGCTGGTGCGATCTGGACTGGCCCAATGGTCCGGCGGCCGCGACGATAACAGAAGCCTTATCGTCCGGGGACAGTCGCGCCTACTCGATGACCTGAAAGCCGTGGAAGACCTTGACCGGATTCGCCTTCTGTTCGAGGATCTCGAATCGAAGAAGGCGTTGCTGCATCTCGTCGATCTTGCCGAGAAGGCGGAAGGCGTGCGCATTTTCATAGGCTCAGAAAACAATCTGTTTTCGCTCTCCGGCTCCTCCCTGATCGTTGCACCGTTTCAGGATCAGGATCGCAAGATTGTCGGCGTGCTTGGGGTCATCGGACCTACACGCTTAAACTATGCCCGTATTATCCCCATGGTCGACTACACAGCCAAGCTTGTCAGCCGCGTGCTCGCTTGATTATCGAGCTGAAACCGCCGATATACAGCTGTTGGTTGGGACGGATCAGGTAAGGATTCGGCCCTCATTGTAACGGGAACGCGCACGCACAATGAACGACAAACCGGACGAGTCCGCAAATTCAAGCGGGCCGGAGCAGAACGATTCTCCGGCTGCGGCGCCGGCAGAGACAGCACAACAGACCGGCACTGGAGAAGGGCAAACCAAGGGGCTTGCCGAGCTTAAGGCAGAGAACGCCGATCTTCGCGATAGGTTGCTTCGCTCGATAGCGGAGATGGAGAATTTCCGCCGCAGGGCAGAACGCGAAAGGGCGGACGTCTCGAAATACGCCATCTCCGGCTTCGCCCGGGACGCCGTATCAATCGGCGACAATATCAGCCGGGCGATCGAGGTGGTAAAAAAGGAGCCGTTAGAACAAAGCCCAGCGCTCAAGACGTTGCTCGAAGGCCTGGAGGCAACCGAGCGCGAGCTGCTCCGAGTTTTCGAGCGCCATGGGGTGACCCGTTTCGATCCTCTTGGAGAAAAGTTTGACCCGCATATGCACGAGGCGATGGTAAAGGTCGACGTGCCAAATGCTCCGGCCGATACAATCGTGCAGGTTCTGCAATCGGGGTACAAGATCGGCGACCGTGTATTGCGGCCGGCCGCGGTAATCGTCGCTACGGGTGCTCCCGGCAAGGGGGAACGTCCCGCTGGAGGCAGCGAAGGTGATGAAAATGAAGCGAGGTCCTCTGCCGAAAACGAAGGGGGCCCGCTGCAAAGCGTACACGAGCACGATCCAGACGTCATTCGCGATGCAAGGGGCGCGCCGAAGGGCGGCGCAGCTCAGAGCCGGGGACGGGAGCGGCAGGCAGCGGAGAAGCGGTCCTCTACGGTAACGCAGCCGATAACGGAGACGACCGAACCTCTCAAAAAAGATGATTTGGTTTCGTCATTTGGAAAGCGGCTGGAGAATGGAAATTAGAGCGTCGAGCTGCTCGCGTCATCCGCGGTGATGATCTTGCCGGCCGGCGTCCCTACTCCACTCAATCCGCGTCCTTTCCGATCAAACTCATGAACGCCTGCGCCGCGGCGGGCGCCCTTTCCTTCGCCCCGTTAATAAAGTAGACGAAAACGTCCTGACCGGCACTCTGCCATTCGTTGGCCCGGCCCGCCCAATTCTTTAGAGCGTCCTCAGTGTAGCCCGATGGTTCCTCCTGCCTGCTCTTCATCAGCCTTACATAGGTAAACGCGGAACCGCTGCCATAAATCAACGGATAGCTATCGGAGTCTGCAAATACAATTGCGGCGCCTGCTTCCCGCGCCATCGCCAGAAATTCGGGGCAATTGAAGCTCTCGTGCCGGACCTCAAGCGCATGCCGCAGTGGTTTTCCACGCAGCTCTCTGGGTAGGAGCTTCAAAAATGCCTCAATGTCTGCGGCGTCGAACTTTTTGGTAGGCGGGAACTGCCAAAGAATAGGGCCAAGCTTATCGCCGAGTTCGGTTATCCCGCTTTCAACAAAGCGCTCGATGGAAGATCCTGCCTCGGCGAGTATTCGCTTGTTCACCGCATATCGCGGCGCCTTCAGAGAAAAAACGAAGCCGTCCGGTGTCTCGTCCGCCCACTTCCGGAACGTATCGGGCTTCTGCGTGCGATAAAAAGTACCGTTAATCTCGATCGTGGTGAGGCGTTTGCTGGCAAACTCGAGCTCGCGTGAGTGCGGCAATCCTGCCGGATAAAAGCTTCCGCGCCAAGGCTCATAGGTCCAGCCTCCTATTCCAACCCGGATCATTGTACCCTCCTGCATGATTGGTGACGATCCCTTCCGCTCACCTCTGCTGACCCATTCGGCAAAACTGCCGTCCCAGGGCAGAAAAGGAACAAATTTTACGGGTCTCGTTCCCTCGAAATAGAATAGGAAGTGGAGACTATGGCAACCAATCAAAAATTAACGTTCTACCATTCACCGAATACGCGCTCTTCAGGAACCCGGCTTCTCCTAGAGGAGCTCGGCGCGCCTTATGATTTGAAGGTTCTGAATATGAAAGCGGGGGAGCACCGCCAGCCTGCATTTATGGTGGTAAACCCTATGGGGAAAGTGCCGGCAATCGAGCATGGGGGAGCGGTTATTACGGAGCAAGTTGCGATCGCCATCTACCTGGCAGATTTATTTCCTGAGGCAGGCCTGGCTCCGGCCATTGATGATCCCCTTCGCGGCCCATATTTGCGCTGGCTTACCTTTTATGCGGCCTGTTTCGAGCCCGCTGTTGTCGACAAGGCCATGAAGCGCGAAGCTGGACCTGTGGCGATGCAGCCTTACGGGGATTACGACACAATGTTGAAGGCTCTAGCAGGGCAGTTGGCGAAAGGGCCGTGGATATTGGGCGAGCGCTTTACGGCTGCCGACGTGATCTGGGGCTCGGGTCTTGGCTGGACGACAATGTTCAAGCTTGTACCGGAATTGCCTGAGTTCAAAGCTTATCTCGAACGCTTTTCAAAGCGTCCTGCTCTTGCCCGCGTTAGAGCCAAGGATGCCGAACTTGCCGCGCAGCATGAAGCTAAGCCGGTTTAGCGATCGCCCTGCGGAAGGGTTGCTCCGCTACTAGTAGCCGCCTTTGGCGAGCCTAGGCGCACTTGCACAAGCAAACTGCGCTTTTCCGCCAAAGCTAACCACTTGCGGCACGAAGCAAGCTTCATGTTGCACCGCACATCGATCTTTGGCTTCTCGGCCTTCGACATTGCAACAGCAAGTGCAGGAATAGAAAGCGGCGCGGTTCCCCCTGCCTCGCGCGCCGTTCTCGCAATAAGATCGACAGCGGTCATTTCACGCATCCAAGGGTTTGCCTGCAGCGCCGCCGCGCTAAGCAGGTTTGCCACGCGCTCCTCAGGCTTGGCCGCCAGCACCTTTATTGCTCCGGAAGGACCGGCGAAGAAAGCCAACCGCAGACTCCCGGCCGTGACCGGAGCTCCATGCGCAGACAAAAATGCGGCATTCTCACGTGTGTAGATCAGCGCGGCGTTGCGAGCAATTTCGGGAGCAGCACGCAGCGATAAGATTTCGCCGGTTGACTTTCCTGCCGTCAGTTCAGGAAACCTCCGCTGCATCACGTCGAGGAAGGTATCGCGAATGAACTGATAGGGGCCAAATGCGCTAGAGAGGGGGTTAGCCGCATTGAGCCTTCCGCCGGACTCGGCAGCCATTAGCCGGTCAAGAAGAAGCTTTTCGCTATCCGTTGGAGTCAAGCTTGGAGCCGGGCTATCCCCGGCGTAACCGGAACAGGGGATCAAAAATGCAAAAAGGAAGCTGAGGTTTCGTCCTAGACGACCCATAAAGACACATATCAGCCGCCCGTTTGGCTCATGTGCCGCGCAACGGCGGGCTTTTGCGCGCGCCGGTCAATAACAAAGTCGTGGCCTTTTGGTTTCCTGGCAATCGCCTCCGTTATCGCGGCGTTCAAAAGCTCGTCCGAGGCTGAGGCCCGAAGCGGCGCCCGCAGGTCGGCGGCGTCTTCCTGGCCCAGGCACATAAAGAGCGTGCCCGTGCAGGTGACGCGAACCCGGTTGCAGCTTTCGCAAAAGTTATGTGTGAGCGGGGTAATGAAGCCCAGCCTTCCGCCTGTTTCAGCGACGCGAACATACCGGGCAGGGCCACCGGTGCGATAAGGGATCTCCTCCAGCGTCAGCCACTCTGACAGACGCTGACGCACCACCGACAGCGGCAAATATTGGTCCGTCCTGTCGCCGTCTATATCGCCGAGCGGCATTGTCTCGATCAAAGTCAAGTCCATCCCTTCGCCATGGCACCAGCGCAGCATGTCTTCGATTTCGTGCTCGTTGATTTCCTTCAGGGCAACCATGTTGATTTTGATCTGCAATCCGGCTTCCTGTGCGGCCCGGATGCCGTCCATGACTTTCCCGAAATCGCCCCAGCGCGTGATTGCCTTAAACTTCTCTGGGTCGAGGGTGTCGAGCGAGACGTTGATCCGGCGCACACCGGCTTCGGCAAGCTGGCTTGCATATTTTCGCAGCTGGCTACCATTTGTCGTGAGCGTCAGCTCGTCCAAAGCGCCGCTCTTGAGATGCCGGCTAAGCTCCTTCACGAGCCAAAGAATGTTCTTCCTGACAAGGGGTTCGCCGCCAGTCAGCCGCAGCTTCCGCACACCCTTTGCGATAAAGGCGGAACAAAGCCTGTTCAACTCCTCCAGCGTCAGGACATCTGCCTTCGGCAAGAAGGTCATATCCTCGGCCATGCAATAGACGCAGCGGAAATCGCACCGGTCCGTCACCGATACGCGCAAATAGGTTATACGCCTCCCGAATGGATCGACCATGGCGCCGCCGCTTGGGATGAAGGCTTTTGCGGCAGGCGAGGATTGAAAAGTCATGAGCGCATCCGGCGAATTTCTGTGACAGACATTATTTAGTGATTGGCTGTCAGCTTAGCAGGGTATATCGCAGGCACAAGCGGCGGAGATAGGCATTTATGCTAGGTCCCGCTCAATTCTCAAGGAGGTCTGAATGGAGGAGGAAGACCAGTTCAATATGTCGATGAGGAAATTTCTGAAGCGGGTGGGCGTCACTTCGCAACAGGAGATTGAGCGCGTTGTCCGGGAGGGGCAGCTGAAATCGGGCACGCTCAAGGTACGCGCCGTTCTCACCGCCGAGGGCACCAACCTCAATCACGTGATTGACGGTGAGATCGAACTGCCCGATCAGTAGCCACTTTAGGTGGCCCACAGCAGGCCGCTGTTAGAGAGTGTAAATGGAAGCCTACGAAGCGCTGATTAGCCGCGCTAGTCCTTTGACGCTTGGCGAGCCGGCACCGGATGCGGAGACCGAGCGCAAGCTGATTGCGGCGGCTCTGAGGGCTCCCGATCACGGCCGCCTCCGCCCATGGTTGTTCATCTCCATCCGGGGTGAAGACCGCCTCCGCCTCGGCGAAATCCTCGCCTCCTCGTTCCGGCTGCGGGAACCTTCGGCGGGTGCGGACGTTGTCGAGCGCGAGCGCCAAAAGGCACTGCGGGCACCGCTGATCCTCGTGGTCGCGGCGCGGATAAGCGATAATCCAAAGATCCCGGCAATCGAGCAAATAATCTCCGCGGGAGCGGCTGCACAAAACGTAATGCTTGCCAGTCATGCACTCGGCTTCGGTGCGATGTGGAAGACCGGCGCGGCGGCATACGACCCGATTGTCAAAGAAGCGCTCGGCCTTCGGCCGAACGATCAGATTGCGGGCTTCATCTATATCGGGACCACGGTTGCAGCCCCGAAGTCATTGCCGCCGCTTGACCCTGCCGGATTTCTTTCAGAATTGCCTCGCTAAAAAGGCCGGATAACCGGCCTTCTCTCGCTATAGCCCGGCCTTACCAGCGCAGATAGGGGCAGACAACCTGCTCTCCCGAATAGGTCGTGTACGTGCCGGTGGCTGGGTCGAAAGACCGGAACGTCCGTTCGCATGCGGCTACGCCGCCACCAGCGTAAACGGGTCCGGTCACGGGGCCTTCGAGAAAGCCGTCCACAGCGGCAGCGGTCCCGGCAATGATATCGCCTGGGATGCCGGGGACGCCTCCGCCATAGTACGGGCCGTAGCCATAGTCATAATAGGGGCCGTAGCCATACCCATAGCCATAGCCATAGCCGTAGGCTGGGTAGAACTGCACCTTGGTGATTTTTGCTGCTGGGGCCTTTGGTGCAATTGCCGCAGGCGTGGCCTCGGCGAATGCAGAAGGCATTGCCGCACACGCTGCGAGCGCAGCAGCTGCGCCAATCATAAGTCCCTTGTAAGACATCCTTGTACTCCGTCATTTTGGCGCGGGGAAGCTTCCCGACGGCGCCCTCTTCAATCGACGAACGCCTCCTCACGCGCGTCGTTCGGCCCTAAGGATGTAAAATTTGAGTGAACGTTGGTTACCATGGACTAAAAAAAGGGGCAGGCAATTCGGCCGGACCCACATTAATGACAAAGCTCTCGGTAGAAGGCGTAGCCTTTGATTGCCTCAGACCTGTTCCAGCAACACGTCGAGGTCCATCGACGAGCGGTGGCCGAGGTCTTTTCCGTTCATCGCAAGGAATTTCTCAGCGGTGCGGCGCCCTTCCTCTTTCAGCATGGAAATGAACGCCCATTCGGCGTTGAGCTTCGACGAATAGCCAAGTTCGGTCATCATCGGGCTCGATATCAGATGCACCCGCATCTGAGCCCACTTTGCACCTTCGCTCTGACCCGGATCTGCGGTGCGTCGCAGAATCGCGATCATTCGCAACTCCTTCAAAAGCGTGGCGTTGAACGAGATTTCGTTGAGACGGTTCAAGATTTCGCGCGCCGTGCGCGGCGTGCCCGGCCGCTCCACCGGATTGATCGCCACGATCAGCGTATCCTGGGAGGTGCATTCCCGCACCAGTGGCGTCATCGTCGGGTTTCCCGAATAGCCTCCATCCCAATAGGGCTCGCCATCGATCTCCACGGCTTGAAAAAGAGTCGGGAGACAGGCGGATGCAAGAAGCACCTGCGGCGTGATCTGTGCATTGCGGAAAACTCTGCCTCGCCCCGTTCGCACATTCGTTGCCGTTACGAAAAGCTTTATCGGGGCCCGCCGAAGTCCCTCGAAGTCGACACATTCCGTCAAAATTTCGAGCAAAGGATTAGCCCCCCATGGATTGAGATCGTAAGGGGAGAACAAGCGTGCCGCGATATCGAAGGCGAGAAACACGGGCGATGTGTCCATGGTCCAACGGCCCATCATGATATCGAGGGGGCTTCTCTGAAGTGGACTGGAACGAGCTGCTTCTGCAACTTTGGCCCAGTAATGCCCGAGCGCGGCTCTTGCCCCTTCCGGTCCGCTTCGGGCATAACCGTGCGCAAGGACGGCGGCGTTCATTGCGCCGGCCGACGTTCCCGAAATGCCATCAATCTTAAGCCACGTCTCCTCCAAGAGCCGGTCGAGCACACCCCAGGCAAAAGCTCCGTGAGAGCCGCCTCCTTGAAGGGCAAGATCGATCAGGACCGGGTCGCGCGTACCGTTCATCCGCCGAAGTCCGCATTCCGCCTTGAAGTCGGGGCTATAAAGTCAGGAATCTAATTCCGGGAGACAATTACGGGGGCAGGCACAAGGTTCCGAGCGCTCGAGTTGGCCGCAAGTGGTAACGCGACGGCGACGGCCAGTTCAGCGAAAGCGATGCCGGCTGATAAGCTCGAAGACGCCGCCGCCATCCGGCTCACCCAAAAGAGACAGGCAGTCGATCTTCACAGGTTCGGCCATGAAGGGCTCAAGATGAGGCCTAAGGGCGTCCGCTACCTCGTCCAGCTCTTGATCTTTGAGTGGCCCTGCGAGCGAGACATGGAAACCGAAGTGACTCAAAATGTAAGGATAGCCGAAGCATTGCAGGAACGTCTCCTCCTCGGAGGAGAGATCTGGAAAGTTCTCATCGCCCCGCTCAGTCTCGCTGGTGCGAAAGCGGTCGAAATGGGTAACGCATTCCGCAGCGAGCCAATCAACATCGGTGGTATAGCCGCTCAAAAGAAGACACAGATAGTCTTGATACTCTCCCAGCTGGAAAGCACCGCCGACAGGGCCACGTCTGACGCCGCAAAACGCATCCAGTTCCTGCTGCAAATCGCTGATAGTTACGCCACGCCGCAGGGGAAAAGGCGCCTTCAGCGTGGCATGGATGCCATAACGGGCAGGGCTATGAATTGCGCGCGCTACAAGCTCGAGTGGCAGCCCAAATGTTTCCCCCTGCCTTCCGAACCATCCTTGTCCAAATGCCGCCAAACCACCTGTGGAAGGCGGTGTCCAGTATATTGCGTAACGCTGAAAACGCGTTGTCATGCTATTGAAGCCCGCGATTGCCATCCCGCCCCAAAATGAAAGGGGATCATGTGACTGAAAAATCGAAAGTGGGACGATCGCTGCGCAGCAGCTACCCGGTTCACCGGCCAATCCAGACCCGATGGATGGACAACGACGTTTACGGCCACGTCAACAACGTAACTTACTATTCCTATTTCGACACGGCCGTTAACGGCTATCTAATCGAAAAAGGCGCGCTGGACATCGAAAAAAGCCCAGTAATCGGCCTCGTGGTCGAAACCGCATGCCGCTACAGCGCACCCGTAACATTTCCCGATACACTTACAGCCGGCATCCGTGTCGCAAGGCTTGGGACTTCGTCGGTCCACTACGAAATCGGCATTTTCAGAAATGGCGAGGATGAAGCCGCCGCTGAAGGGCATTTCATCCACGTCTATGTTGGTCGCGAGACGCGCCGTCCAGTGCCGCTGCCGGAAGCTTTGAGGGCCGTGCTTCGGCCGCTGGTTTCAACGCCCTGAGGCTTTGCCAGGGCCCTTAAAGGCCGTGGCCGCTATTGCCGTCGTTCTTCCCCTTGGTTGGCGGAAAATTTGGCTCGTCGAATGCGCGCTCATCCTCGGTCCAGCGCAGCGTACCATCATAGCGAGTGCCCATCTCGATGCCGATGCCTTGGTGGTAAATGTCGCCTTCGACCTTTGCGGAGGATTGAAGCATCACGCGGCGGCCGCGGATCGTGCCGTTCACCTTCCCCTGAACGGTCACTTCCTGGTTGGCGACAATGCCGCCATTGACGCGCCCATTGGCGGTGACGATCAGAGAGGTGCAATAGATGTTCCCCTCTATGACGCCATCGAGGGTGACGCTGCCGGTGGATGTGACATCGCCGATTATGGTCAAATCGTTGCTGATGTTGGAATCGCCCGACGAATGGACGCTCCGGCCCGGTACAACAGGCATTAAATTAGATGGCTGGGAAAGTTGAAATGGTGTCGCCATTGGCTGACCTTTAGCATGACCGAACAGTTGAACCAGGCGGGCAACGGCTGTGTCCCCGCGCACCCCGAACATCTCTAGCCAGTCCTTCCCGGCTTTTGCAAGGCAAAGCTTTGGGCGCCGCGCAGGATTTTAGGCTGTGCGCCTGCTCTTGGGCTGCGTTAAAGCCCGAATGGCCTGCGGCTTCGCCCGCGAATTTTGCCGTTCGTAGTCTGAAGCCCGGCCCCTTAAAATTTCATGAGGGACGAGATGCTGGCGCGGTCCTACGCCTGGAAAGCGCGGCAAGAATCAAACGATAGTGCCTTTGGCGGCTCGAAGATCGCCGAACGTGCCCTATGAGCCGGAACTTGAATTGCGGGAAAATTTCGCATTTCTGTTTTTTCCGTGGCGTAAAGTTGAGCGGCTCCGATTTCTTAATTCCCCACGATAGGCAAATCGCCTTGCTAAAGCTTTAACTCATGTAAGTACATGAAACCACGAAGAAATCTCCGTCGCGGCGCGGATGCGTCCAGCCAGCTTCGGCGGCGGAATGGTTAATCGCCAAGGTGATCAAGCAATTTCTTTACATTCGAGTGCGAAATTCGTAGGTGAAAACGCGTGTTTTTCGCGTGATTTTCGCGATTCCGGGCGCTTACGCCCCCCTGTTAGCCACCCTCATAGGCCCTGTGTAAGAGCTATTAACCATGCCCTAGGTGTTTAGTCCCGCTGTGTGATGGAATCAGTCTAACTGACCCCAAACTTCGGGAGCGGTTATGGGACAGATACTTCACGGCAGCGCCACGACAACGCACGCCGTCCGAGCGGCAATACAGCG
>JBAUNL010000806.1:0-4231 GCA_049579205.1 Rhodomicrobium sp.
CTCTTCGAGGAAATCTGGCACGAGCCGGCAATGTTCTGCGTCGGCCCGGTCGAGCACGCATTCAACATTAAACGCTTCCGGCCGGTCAGAAAAAGCAACATCGACATTTTCAAAAAGATGCTCGAACCGGCATCCAATGCTCTTGTAGGCGCATAACGCCCTTATCCCCTCACCAGATGCCGCGCTGCCCGCACAAGCTTAAACCGGCACCGCTATCGCGATGCTTCGCGTGGTATCATTTCTGAACGCAAAGTGCGGTCACCGAGATGCCGTTCGGACGCGGAATTGTCCCTTGAGCGATCCGATTCCGCGCGATGGTATTTAACTCATCACTAATCGCAGTGAATTGCCCAAGATAAGCAGTTCGAGCCGCTTCGCACCGTTCCTTGCCGCTAAATTCCGCTGTTGCAAGCGCGGCATTCGATAACGATCCTGCGGATTGGCATAGAAAAAGAAGGTAACCAACATAATCCACATCTTCATTCCCTCCGGCTGATATGTGATAACTGCACCACAAAATCATCCGTCTCCGCAATCATCCTTGCAGTGTACTGCAGCATCCAGAATCTTCTTCTTGCACTGGCGGGCACGGCACATCGCCAAACGAGCAGAAAACGCAGCAGTCCCCCTCCTCGGGCTTCATCAAAAGCCCGCACGCTTTGCATTCGTAAAAATACAGGCACGCGTCCGTGGGCATGATCTCCGTAGCCCGGTGGTCACAAGCCGGGCACGTGATCGTCGATTGCAGCTCAACCATAAATCCCGGCTCCTACGGCCGCTGGATCACTCCCCACGATGCAAAGTCGCCTTCCTCTTCGCGATGAAATGGAACGTATGCCAATATTTTTGCCCACCGACCGCTAAGCGGTCGAACCCCTCAAACTCTGTAAACGAAATGATCTCACAGTCTCCCAAGAGCTCTTTCGCACGCTTACGCGTCACGAAGGTCATGCCGGGGTTGGTGCTCCACTCATCCTTTGGCCCGAAAAACTGCCCCGTTACAATGCCCTCGGATTTCAGCGATCCAATGAGTGAGGCAAACATCCGATCGAACGGCGGCGCTGGAAGATAGGTTCTTGTAACGCAAGCCCAAAGTTTTGCCTAAATGCGCGGAAGCGATACGCGATAGTTCAGCGCCCGGTGCAGTCAGGAAGGTACCAGGATCAGGACCGTAGGCAACCGATGCCTTTACGCTCTGTGGGTGGTGTCTCGTAACTTGCACGCTTGACAAGATCGCCAGGAGTATCGGGCTTGGAAGCCGCCGGCGCGATGGATCTTGAATCTGCCATTCTATTCACCATCCCCAAAGGCGAGATATCCTATCTATATCAGCCATGGAATGGCTCTATCCGTTGTCCGGTTTTGTGGTCGGCGCTGCCGTCGGTCTCACCGGCATGGGTGGCGGGTCCTTGATGACGCCGCTCTTGATTCTGCTATTCGGCATGCATCCGCTCACCGCTGTGGGAACTGATCTTCTTTACGCTGCGGTGACAAAAACGGCCGGCACCGCCATTCATTCCAGAAGGGGCAACGTCGACTGGAGCGTCGCAGTCCTCTTGGCGGCCGGCTCAATCCCCGCCACGGTGCTGACGATATGGGTGCTTTCCTTGATGCCCAGGGAAGATCCGGGCACAGCTAGCATTATTTCGATCTCGACCGGAGTGGCAGTGATCATCGCGGGCGTCGCGATCTTCTTTCGCCGCCGTATACGGAACTATGCCCTGGCCCGTGCCGACGATCCCGCGCGAACCCGCTACTCAAGCCCAATCACAGTGATCTTCGGTGCGTTGCTCGGCACTCTCGTGTCGTTCTGCTCGGTCGGTGCCGGCGCGCTGGGTGTGGCAGTTCTTTTCTATCTCTATCCGAGACTTCCGTCGGCTCGGGTTGTCGGCACCGACCTTGCCCACGCGGTGCCTCTTACCCTTGTAGCCGGACTCGGCCACTGGCTCATCGGAGGAGTGGAGTGGCACATTGTTGGGTCCCTGCTACTAGGATCCTTGCCAGGCATCTATGTCGGTAGTCACCTTGCGGCACAAATCGCCGATCGCATCTTGCTGCCTGTCCTGGCCAGTATGTTGATGCTGATTGGCTTGCGGCTCATCGCTTGGTGAAGGGCTCACCGGCGCGCTGCTCTGGATACAACTGGCGATTCACGCTAAGGGCCTGAACGGCACCATCCTGACCAAACATCATATCGGGTTGAATTCGTTTCAACACATCTTCGATCACAAAGAATGAACTTTTCATTGTGCTCTCATGTCCCCAAAACCGTACGGCTCGGCGCGACTGCCTTGATGCGAAAGATCCGCCGGGCAAGATCACGGGCATCTTCGTGCAAGTCCCTCGGGATCTTCCGGGCTTCTGCAGTGGTGCAGCATTTCGCTCGAAGCGGACAGACGCCGCAATCGCGCTTTGAGGCACGATAGAGGAGAGTGTGCCCATCATGCACGGTGCCGGTTGTCCGAAGCAGCTTGCCATTTGGACAGATATAAGCTTCGCGCTTCTTATCCCAGATGAAGTCCGAGCGCGAGAAAATCCCATCCTCGCGCTCACTCTTGTCCCACACTGGGATATGCGGCGTGATCTGCTTCTTGGTAACGAGCCAGCCAAGGAACATGCTAGTTCCATAGGCTGTGTCCGCGATTAGCCGTTTCGGGCTTAGATCGAAGCGGGTTTCCGTCCGCTCGATCATGGTCTTGGTTGCCTCCACCTCATCGTAGGTGCGCGCTGGCGTTGCTTCCACATCGACGATCACGGCGTACTCAACATCGATCAAGTAGTTGCCGAGTAGGCCCAGGGAATTTCACCCCGAGCCCCTCACAGATCCGGACTTGATACTCTCGCATCATCCGGCTCGTGCCACCGTTCGAAGGCTGCCGCCTTCCGTTGAATTCCGGGTTCCTCGGGCTTGGCGCAGCTCTTCGGCGGCGCGAGGGAGTTCATTCCCGCTCTCTTCGCGCTTCGACGGGAATGCTTTGCGCAAGTCCCCGCAATAATTCTTCTTCCGTGAGCCTGTCGATTTTCATATCCGAAAGTGGATCGTCGGGCACGAGAAAATTTACGGGCTGTGGGAAGGCAGGAGCCGCCTCCAGCTCAGGTTCGTCCACTTCAACGTTCGCCTGGAGTGAATGGATCAAGTCTTCCTTGATGTCCTCAGGCGAAATGGTCTTCCCGGCAATTTCGCGGAGAGCGATCACAGGGCTTTTGTCATTGTCACGATCGATGGTGAGCGGCGCCCCGGATGAAACGGCGCGTGCCCGGTGGGCGGCGAGCAGCACAAGCTCGAAACGGTTGGAAACCTTATCAAGGCAGTCTTCGACGGTAATGCGAGCCATGCTTCATGCGTCCTTTCGTTCTGTGGGGATGTGGATGCATTACAAGGCTGCGCATAGGCAAACCGGCACGTGACAAGGCCGCCGAGGCGGGGTGCCCGACGGCCCAGGTCAACTCAAACGCTACAAACGCAACTGCCTCGCTACCTGTTCAATCAACCCGAGCGCTATCTGCGAGGTTCCTGCTCTGCCAAATAGAGCTGTGGAAAACGTAAGGGCCGGCCCAGGCCGCCATGGCGAGGGGGGGCATGCATGTCACCGAGTACCCTCCAGGCGGCAAGGCCGCGGCCTGTCTTGAATGCGGATGGATCGGAGATCGTGGCAGTGAGCGCGCTGGCGAGCAGTGGCCCCACGCCGGGAATATCCATCAGCCGCCGGCCAAGATCGGTTGCGCGTGCACTTGCGCGGACCCGCCTGTCATTCTCAAGGATTTGTTGCTTCACCACGATGAGCTGAGCGGCCAGCATTTGCAGACAAAGGCGCGCATCTGCCGGTACGCGCGCATCGCTTTCATCCGCGACGATAGCGAGAAGCTGATCGATCCCTCGCCGGCCAATCGGCGCGACAATGCCGAATTCGGAAAGATGGGCACGGATCGAATTGGAAAGTTGGGTGCGCTGACGGTTGAGCATGAGCCTAACCCGGTGCAGCATCATCACGCTTTGCTGTTCCGGCGTCTTGACCGGCACAAAGCGCATCGTTGGCCGCGTGACGGCCTCGCAAATCGCCTCGGCATCGGCGCTATCGTTGCCAATACGCACGTTCTTTCCGCCACGGCCGAATCCGTGGACCTGAATGAGGGCTCCTCAAACGCGAGGGCCTATATCGGGAACCGGCGCAAACTTGTGAACCATCACTGGTAATAGTAGAGAAAGTTCTGAGGAAGAAGCCAAAGCTAA
>JBAUNL010000807.1:0-6393 GCA_049579205.1 Rhodomicrobium sp.
ATTGGGCTCGCCCCGAGGAAGGCCGCCGAAATCGAATACCCTCTCAAGCCCCTCGACCTTTATCGTGTGACCCAAAACGGGTCGATCGATTGGCTCTTAGGCCGAACAAACTTGATGAACGTGCTGGATATGCCAAAGCCCGAATCAGACAACTTAGCTTGCTAGCGTTCAAGCTTCTTAGATACTTCTGCGATAGAACAAGGCTCTTAGCAGGAGTCGATTTATGGCAGTCAGTAATAAGCTTGTGGCGTTCGCCGCTTGTTGCGCGATGACCGTTGTATCTATAGCGGACGCGAGGGCCGAAGCGGGACGGCCGTATTGGTGGCCATTATTTCCCTTCTTTGCACCAGTCTCATATGTCTGTCCAGTTCACAGAAATGCGTTTGGGGACCTAATCGATTGCCGCGGGTGGAGGTTCAGGAAAACGGCTTATGGCTGGGACAACGGCTGCTTCTATCTGGACTATCTTCCTTCCCAATTCGCCTGCGGTGCGCGTAATTAACATACCGGATGACCGAAAACACAATCCGCATTTACAAACGCAAGAAGGAGGCAGGCGAGATCATAGGCTGGCCGGCGAGCATCAAAATCCCGAGCAGCAGCAATATGTGGGGCGATGTCCGGCATCGAAGCATGCCAGCCGATTTCTACGGCTCGATCTTCTCAACGAAAGAGGCCGCCATCGAAGCGGCGAAGGCAGAACTCAGGGCGGGGCCCGGCTAGCATGGCCGGGAACGCGAACCTCCCTTCTGGACTTGTGTTCTCACCGGCAAGGCAAGGACTTAGATCCACAATGGAGCGTTTCAGAATGCGCACAGATTACGCTACTGGCGACAGAGAGGTTGATGAGCTACGCAGGCAAGTGAAGGATCTCTCGGACAAATATACCACAATGGCCCAACGGGGTGCGCGGCAGGCCAAGCAAATGGTCCGGGAGAATGTTGGCGACGTCGAAGAACAAATTCGTGGTCACCCCCTGCCAGCTGCTCTGATTGCGGCCGGGATCGGCTTTTTGATCGGTGTTCTCCTGACGAGCGGCGGAATGATGCTCGCCCAAAGAACTTAAGTGCTCATCTGAGCCTCAATCGAATTCGCTCCGCCAGTCGTGCCGCTCGATGATCTCCTTCAGGCGCGAAAGAAAAGCTGCCGAATATGCGCCGTCAAAAGCGCGGTGATCGAAGCTCTGCACGACTACAGCCACGGGGTGCGCGGCAATGAAGTCGCCCTGCGGGGTCTCTACCACCACCGGACGCTTGCGTACCGCATCGGTCGAAAGAATGGCAGCCTGCGGCAGGTTGATTATCGGCGCGGTAAACAGCGTTCCGTACGAGCCGTTGTTGGAGATGGTGTAGGTGCCGCCGCTTACATCGTCCGGACTCATGGTTCCCGCTCTTGCCTTCTGGGCCTGCCTTGCGATAGCTCGGGCAAGCTCCTCGAATATCAGCTCGCTCGCCCGATGGACGATGGGGACGACAAGTCCGTTATGCGACAAGTCAACCGCAATGCCGAGATTGATGTCGCGCGAAATGATAAGCCGGTCACCATCAAAGCGGGCGTTGACTTGCGGGAAATCGCGAATGGCAAGGCAAACCGCGCGTGCAATGAAAGGCAGGTAGGTCAGGGACGTGCCAATTTTGGCTTTGAAGCGGTCTTTGTATCGCGCCCGTATGGCATCGGCGGCGCTGAAGTCGATATCAATGCCCTGGAAGACATGAGGGACGGTGCGCCACGATTCAGCCAAGCGTTGGCCGGCCCGCTGGCGGATTGCATTGATTGGCATCGCCTCGGCCGCCTCAAGCGCCGTTGCGCGGGCAGGCTCCCTCGCCACAGTCAGTGCCTGCTCGCTGGCTGGTCTCGATATAGGCGCCTCTTGATACGGGGCATGTTGGAGCGCCGCGCGCACGTTGCTGGCGCGGATGAGATTGTCGCCGCGGGTCTTCGCCTCTGTGGCCAAACGCCCAACTTCGATGCGGTTTTGCGATATCAAGCGCCGCGCGAGCGGAGTGATTCGTACGCCGTCGACGGGGTGTGCATTGAGAAAGCGGCCCGCCGCCGTGTGCACTTCGTTGAAAGGATCAAGCGAACCTGGCCGCACCGTCGCGGCCTCCCCGCGCATTCCTGGCTGTGCCGGCGCGTGACCGCCGGCTCCGATCACGGCGACGATTGCGCCGGCCTTGGCGACAGTGCCCGCAGGTGCCCGGATCTCGGTAAGTTTGCCGGCGGCTATGGCCTGCACCTCGACGGTCACTTTGTCGGTCTCGACCTCGAAGATGTTATCCCCTTCATTGACCTCATCCCCGAGATTCTTGAACCAATGGAGGATCTTGCCCTCGGCGACGGTCTCGCCCAACTGCGGCATCACTACATCCATGTCCCTCAACTCCATCGCTGTCACTCTTTCATGCCTGAACTACGCTTCTTCTTCTCAGCCGGAGGCGCCGTTCATGACGCGCGATACGCGGTCGACGATCCGCGCCGCGCTGGGGAGCGCCAAATCCTCCAGATTGTCGGCCGCCGGCAGCGGAATATGCGGCGTCGTGATGCGGACGATTGGGCCGTCGAGGTCCCAGAAGACTTCGTCAGCGGCGATGGACGCAATTTCGGCTCCCCAGCCGCACAAGCGGGGATTCTCCTCGACAGTGAACAGCCGGCCGGTCTTCGCCACGGAGTTCAGAATTGTCTGCGTGTCGAGGGGCACGAGCGATCGGACATCAATGACCTCGCAATCGATACCATGCTCTGCATGAAGCCTCTCGGCCGCTTCCAGCGCCCGCGGAACCATCAATGCGAGTGCGAGAATGGTCGCGTCCTTACCAGGGCGAACGACGTTGGCGGTCCCGAGGCTGTCAAGGATTTCGCCATCGGGGACCTCGCCCTTCATCGCATAGAGCGACTTGTGCTCATGGAACATTACAGGGTTGTCGTCCCGTACCGCCGCCGCCAAAAGGCCAATAACATCTCGTGGCGAAGACGGCGCAACCACCTTCAGCCCGGGGATCATCATCGTCCAGTTTTCAACCGATTGCGAATGCTGCGCGCCAAAGCGCGATCCGCCCCCGTTGCCAAAGCGCACAACAAGCGGACAGCCCAATTGGCCATTCGTCATATAACGGAGCTTCGGCATCTCGTTCGCGATGTAGTCGAAGCATACCGCCGCGAAATCCGAGAACATGATCTCGGCGATGGGCCTGAGCCCCGTCATCGCGGCGCCCATAGCGGCGCCGAGAATCGCCTGCTCCGAAATGGGCGTATCCCGTACCCGCAGCGGGCCAAACTTCTCATAGAGCCCGACGGTCGTCTTGAACACGCCGCCTGCCTTGGCGACGTCCTCGCCAAGGAAGACGACGCGATTATCGCGTTCCATCTCCTGGGCAATGCCGCGCGCGACCGCTTCCCGATAGGTCAGTTCCGCCATGCCCAACCTCCATCGGCGTAAACATCGGTAGTGAGAATTTCCGCCGGCGGCGCGGAAGCCGCCTTACAGGCCGTAGTCGCTTCTTCGAGCTGACGCTTCGATTCCTGTTCGATTGCTATAATGGCTGCTTCCTCGATGTTGAATTCGGCGAGCCGTGCCCGGTAGTTCTTGAGGGGGTCGCGCTTGAGCCACTCTTCGAGTTCTCCTTCGGGACGGTATTTCGCCGGATCGGCGCGCGAATGGCCTGAGTGGCGATAGGTCATACATTCGATGAGCGATGGGCCATGACCGCCGCGCGCACGGGCGAAGGCCGTTCGCATGGTGCGATAGACGATATCGGCGTCGTTGCCGTCGATGACGATGCGTTCGAGGCCATAAGAGGCAGCACGGTCGGCGGCGGGATGCTGGACCGCGGTGACTTCGTGGATTGGCGTGTACTCCATGTAGAGATTGTTTTCGCACACGAAGATCACGGGCAGTTTCCACACCGCGGCGAAATTCAAGGCCTCGTGGAACGCGCCGATGTTGGTGGTGCCGTCCCCGAAGAAGCAGACCGAAACGTCGTTCTGGCCTAGATATTGCGCGCGCCACGCCGCCCCGCACGCGATAGGCAGATGTGCGCCAATAATTGCATATGATCCCATCACGCCATGATCGGCGGAGGTAAGATGCATCGACCCCCCTTTACCGCGCATCAGCCCGTTATCGCGCTGCATTAACTCGCCCAGAACCTTCTCCATCGGGACGCCTCGAGCCAGCGTATGAGCATGGCCCCGATAGGTGCAGAAGGAAAGGTCTCCCGGTTCCATCGCCGCTGCCGCGCCGGCAGCGATGGCCTCCTGCCCGAGGGATAAGTGGCTGGTGCCTTTCACGAGGTTTTGCAGAAAGAGATCGTAGGCCCGTTTTTCGCAATCACGGATCTCGACCTGCAGACGGTACATCTCCAGCCGCTTGGCGGTGCCGATATCATCGTTCAATGCCCGAATGTCTATGGTCGTGGACATCAGCTCCTCTATCTCTCCCTTTGTGTTCGCTTTCGCAAACTGCCCTTTTTGGATGATCGCGGATGATCCTGGCACGGCGGAATGCAGAGGTGGATATCTGCAATCCCAGGTGCCTGGAAGAAACTCAATTCGTGCATGCCCAAGCTCTGGCGAGAGTCCAGTCTTACGGCATATTTCGATTAGCGTCCCCTCTTCCCCGCCACAGCTATGCCCATCCTGTTCCCGGCTGCAAGAGGGAAATGATGCCTCTTTCACCGGGCCAGGGAGCCGCGCCTTTCCGGTACGTGCCGCATACAACGGCCGCCCAGCACCGCCAGCCGTGTATAAACTCGCCGGCAAAAAGCTTCGCATAATTCTCCGCGTGTCAGATGGCCGATGGATCCGTCCGACATGCGAGGTAGATTTGCACCCCCCGCGATATCGCTGGGGGTGAGCTGTTTTTCATAAACGCCATGATCGTCATTCCTGTCGCCATCTTTTTCAGTACAAACAAGAATGAGAGCACGGTGCCGGAATCCCAGCTGGTGGATCAGCCTACAAAAATTGAGGGACTCGCCCTGCCAATCACCACCGGCACCGTGCCCTTAGCAAACCGAAGCTGGAGCATTGCCTGACGCTGGGTCCGCCACCGCAAAGTCAGAACCCCGGACAATCGCGTAGCGGGACGCTGGGCCGCCCTCGCCGATCGCCACGGTCGGAAGCTCTGTGACCTTAGAAGCCGCACCCACTACGACGCCCGCTTAGAATGCATTGGCATCGCCTCCCCTCGTTGCCCTTGGCCTCCTTCCCATGCCATGGTCCTGGCGATGAAAGACGAGGTTTAGGATGATCAGGCTTTGCCTTGGGGCGGTTGCCCTTTCGCTACTGCTCGGGACTGCCGCCTATGCAGCACGCTGCGGCGGTGGCTTCCGCTCATTCATCTCGGCAATGTCGCACGAGGCACGCGCTGCCGGTATCTCTCAAGGCGTCATCGACAGCGCGCTTGATGGCGTCACGCTCGACCCTTCCGTCCTCGCCTTCGATCGCCGCCAGCACGCCACCTTTCACATGAGCTTTGAGCGCTATGCTTCCACCCGCGTTACCCCGCCCCGCGTCCGGCATGCGAAGTCCATGCTCCAGCGCCACGCCGCTCTGCTTGCCCGCATCGAGCGGCAATTCGGTGTGCCTGCTCCTGTCATCGTTGCCATCTGGACCCTTGAGACCGACGACGGGGCTGGAGATATGGGCAAACTGCCCGTCATCCGCACCCTTGCCACATTGGCCTATGATTGCCGCAGGCCGGAACTTTTTCAGACCGAGCTTCTCGCGGCCCTACGTATCGTCCAGCGCGGTGACCTTTCCTTATCTGGCCTGATCGGCGCATACGCGGGCGAGATCGGTCAGACGCAGTTCCTGCCCTCGTCCTACATCAAGTACGGCGTCGATTACGACGGCGATGGCCGCGTTGATCTGAGACACAGCGTGCCGGATGTGCTCGCCTCGACGGCCAACCTCTTGAAAGCCAATGGCTGGCGCGCAGGCGCTCCCTACGGGGAGGGCACCTCGAACTTCGAGGTAATGCGGGAATGGAACCGGGCCGTGATCTATCGGAAGACAATCGTGCTCTTCGCCGAACGGCTGAGAGGTTCATGAATTAGACCGTAGGCAACAACACAAGGAAAGCGATCCTGGCCATCCGCCGGCCCTTAAGGCCCTATCACTTCGCCAACAAGAACCGTAAGCAGGGTGTCTTAATGGAAGGGTCTGTCCTCTCTACTCCTCTCGACGTCGTTATCTAAAAGCTCGACCGCGGCACGGCCACCCTCCCGCTTCGACGCCCACTCCTCTTCGAGCTAGGCGAGCAGAACCATGAGCTTCCTCTTCGCCTGCGCTTTCTCCCTGCCGAGGTAGCGTTTGATCACCCCGGAGCGCTTTTCGGGGTAATGGTCGAGCGGGTCTTTAGGAATACGCCTCTGGAGGTAGTGCTCGTTCTCG
>JBAUNL010000808.1:0-4615 GCA_049579205.1 Rhodomicrobium sp.
TCGCCGAACGCATTCAGGCTTTGGCCGCAAGCCAAGACCTTTTCGTCAAAAACGCATGGGAGGGTGTGGAACTCGGCGAGCTTGCAAGATCCCAGCTTGCTCATTTCAAGGACCTGATCGGCACCCGAATCGAACTTGAGGGCCCGTCTTTACTGATCTCGGCGTCCGCGGCACAAACCATTGGCATGGCATTGCACGAGCTTGCCACGAATGCTGGCAAATACGGAGCACTCGTCAATGGCGATGGCCGGGTCAAGATTAGATGGGGCCTCGAACGCAGCGAGGCGGGCGAAGAAACCTTTGCCATGAGCTGGTGCGAACAGGGCGGCCCTTCCGTCGTGGTGCCGTCCCATTCCGGCTTTGGCTCGACGGTCATTTGTGAGCTCGCCGAGAAGAGCCTCGATGCTAATGTAGGTCTCAACTTTGGAGTTGGTGGGCTTAGCTGGCGGCTCGCCTGCAGGGCCGAAGACGTTTTGGAGGGCAATCGTTCCGCTCATGCGGTCAGGAGCGCGAAGGCTACCGCCACCCCAGACGGATCGGGCGCGCGGCCTCGTATTCTTGTCGTTGAAGATGAGCCGTTCGTGGCAATGGAAATTGCACAAGTCCTCGATGCCGCGGGATTCGAGGTCGCGGGCCCTGTGGGGCGCGTGGCCGCGGCACTCGATCTTGTCAGGCGGCTCGGCTGCGATGCCGCCGTGCTTGACATCAATCTCGGCAGTGAGACCTCTGAGCAGGTCGCTCTCGAACTCACAGAGTGCGGAACGCCATTCGTGACTTTGTCAGGCTATTCCCCGGAGCAGTACCCGGCCGCTTTCGGCGTTGCGCCTGCGCTCTCAAAACCACTCCGGCCGCGATGCCTTATCACGGAGCTGAGAAAGTGCATGGAGCAGAAAGACAGCGAATCTCTTGGGCGAGTTGAGCTGCTTGCCCAGTGAATTTGCGCAGCCATCGTCAATTGCGAGCGGGTTCTGGAGAAACAGCGCATTTGTGAAGAGAGCCGGAATGACGGCTTTTGCCCCAAGGCGCCCTATCAGAAAAGTAGATAAGGAGGAGCGAAAAGAGCGTTCCGAGTGGCGGGGTGGTACCGGGCGGCAACAGCAGCTCATCCTCCAAAAGCAGGCACTCTTCCAAATCGCCGCAATGGGCCGCTCTCGGCCTTTTCCACCCCAATCACTTATAATAGCCGACGACGCAGATATAGCCCGCGACCTTGGTATAGAGACCGACTTTGGGTCTTAGCATGCCGTCCGCCGGCCTGACGAACACGTAGTGCACTTCTCCGACCTCCCCTTCACTCGCGAGCACACTGACTTCGTAGCCGTAACCTTTTCCCATTTTGTCCTTCACATCCTTGTAGACGAGACCGATGCGCGATGGATCGGGATGAGCTACATATTTCCCATCCGGGCCGATACAATAAGGATAGAGATCCCGGTCCCTGAAGCCACCCTCTCCCTTTATGATTTGCGTCAGGGTCTTCGCCGGGTCCGCCTTCATGCCAAGAACGACTTTCTCCAGCATGGCTCGGGCCTCCGTTGGAGTTCCGAAGCCGGCCTTCACATTGGCCGCAGCGCTCGCAGACCTCGTCCATTTCACATTCAGCGCCTCAAGGAACCTGGTATTCGAGCCGAGCCATTTGCGCTCAAGGTCCAAGAGAAAGCCGCTGCGGTGCCACTCCATGATCGTCTGCGAAACGTCCCAAGCGCCAGGCGCTCCTCGCCAAGAGGTGCTCCAATGCCCCAGGGCAAAGGATCGATGTCGATGAGCTGCTGCACCTCGTAATCGCTGAAGCGCTCTGGCTCTGACGCCTTCTTGTAGGCGAGAAGATTGTCATTGAAGTACATGCCCTCGCAGCGGCTCTTAAAAAGCGCCTCCTCGGCTGAAGATATATCCTTGAAAAGGAGGGGTGCCGCCAACGGAGCTTGCGCTCTAAGGTCAGCCAAAAAGATATTGCCCTCAATGGCGCAAAGAGTGCGGCCATCAAGCTGAGCGGTTTCCTCGATGCGCACGCCACGCCGTATCAAGACCCCAGCACCGGCGGCGTAATAAGGGGGATCGATAATGCCAATCTCCTTCCGGCGTTCCTCGGTGATGCTCAAAGTCGCGATCACGAGGTCGGCCTTGCCGTCCCGGAGAAATTCGGCCCGGTTCAAGGAAAGCACGGGCACCAATCTGAGCGAGACACCAAGCCGCCTCGCAAGCTCGGCCGCCATGTCCGGTTCCATGCCCACAATCCGGCCCTGGCCGTCCTTGAAGCCGTAGGGCGGATAATCGGTTTTGACGGCGGCCACTAGCTCGCCCCTGGCCCTGATATCATCGAGCCTCCCGGCGGAGGCTTCACTTGCAAACGTGGTTAGAAGAGCGGCCAGAATTAGGGTACTCACACATCCCTGCATCTTAAGTGATCGCTTGTGGTAAATCGGCTCAACATAAACGCTCAAGCTTTGCGCGAACTAAGCGAGCGATTCATCTAGCCCTTTGGGTAGCACTTGATGAATAAGAGAGGCGGTTAGTGCAACGGTTGTGACGGGCGGTGCGGAAACCAGCCTAGTGTGCCAAGATTCGGCCAATGGCTTGAGCGAGACTCGATGAAGGCGCCTTGGTGGCAGGCTATGTCACAAGCATAAGCTCCGCAAAGCAGGGATCAGGTAGGTGTATGAGTAACGGCAATGGCCTAGCCGAAGAAGCATCACCGAATTCGTTTGAGCCGATTCGAGATCCTTTTCGTTTTGAGATCCCGGCCGCCGGTTTAGAGCTGCTTGCCGGCCTAGCAGGGGTTCCCGCACATTACCGGCCCACCTTCGCCAATTCGATCATCGAGCTTTTATCAAGAGCGCATCGGTGGCATCTGATCGCAAATAGATCAGTCGAAATGAATGCGGCCGCCGGCGAACTGCGGCGCGTGGCAAAATCAGCCCGCAAACTTAAGAAATGTATCGATGAGCTAAGCAAAAATGCGCGGGTGACTTTAGGCCTTTATGCTATTCGGCTGGATCAATCCGGCGAGACGCATTCGCATGAGGCCCTGCGCGATCAAATTGAAGATATCCTGCGGCGGCAGGGTGCTGGTCAGGCAGTTCAGAAGGCTGCAGACCTGAGCTGGGTAGTTGACAGGATCGCATCTGCTGCCGGCACCGGGACGTGGCCAAAATATAAGAATGGTAACCTGCCGCCATGGAACGGCGATAGGAACCATGCCACACCCCACATCGATACCTTTAATCGCTTTGTGATCGAAGTTGGCGAGGTAATTCGGCAATGCCACGGTAGGCTTGATATAGAGCAAGACAACATCTCTGAAGAACTCAAAGCCTTTCTCAAGGCGGCTTCGACACACTTGCCAAGGGAGTTTGTCCCGGCCCATGTATTCCTGACGCCTGCGGAGCGTGACCGCACCGCAGGTTCACGGTTAAGAAGGTTCGCTTTCCCTTGGCCGAAAAAGCACAGCTAGCGCTTCCCTCTTAATGCCGGAACGCGCTGCCCTACGCCATGCTTGCGCGGTAGGTTCCACGCAGCGTGCGAATGCGCCGGATTTCCGCTGTGCACCCTCGCGGAATGCGCTCCGCCAATTCGATAACGAACGATGAACGGATTTAATCCGTGCGTCGAAGTGGACTTCTCCAGGGCCGGCGTGATGGCAGAGGGATATCAACCATCTGGCCTTCCAACTGAGGCGTGGCTTGTTTGGCAGCGCTTACGCCGGAGGCAACTTTGGTACCGCGCCCAAAGACCAAAAACGCTGCCAAGCCAATGACCACCGCCGATGTGGAAATAGCGATGACACCGAAGGACAAGTGCTTGTTTGACAGGCTAAGCCACCCGAACCCCCCCTTCGGCGCCGGCCGCGCTTCTGCCCCTTGCTCGAAAGGCGCGCCAGCTTTGGGTGCCTGCATGTACTTTTCGAAAATTGGGCGATTTAGACCGGCGGGATTTTGTGACCTATTCGGCACTGAGGCACGGCCGCCAATTGGGTGGCTCTCTTTGAGGGGATCGAGCTCCTTAAGATAATGTTCCAACTCAGCTGTGGCCCTAGAATGCGAACGTGTGGGAGCACGGGGCTGCCGTGGCTGCGCTTGCTGGTTCTTCCAGGCGGCCGGGAGAGTGCGGTCAGGGATTGCCGGTGCGAGTTCAATAGAAAGGTTAGCCGTAGCCCTTTCCAGAATTTCATTCCACGACTCTGACACAACAATAACCCCGCCGAACTCGCTGCTAGACGACGGATGAGGTTGGCAGTTTCTTCCGGCAGGGGTGTGACGCTCACACGGCCGTTCAAGCGGGGGAGGCCGGGGACGGAAAAAAGGGCGGAAGCGAAGCGGGCCGCCGGTCGCGCTTTAAGCGGCCCACCTATGGCCGGCGGCAGGTCAGGTCGATTCCGGAAAGTCTCATCATGAGCATTTATAGACTGCTGCACCCTCAGAACCGGACTCAGCCTCAAGGCCGCATAAAACGCCGAGAGGGGCATCGCCCATCTGGCGAATTAGATACTTACGAAGCCCGCCCTTGAACCCAGAGCGTCATGCCTGATGATCAAAAGGCCGAGAGTCGCTGCGGTTCGTTCTTTTGTGCCCGCCACATGTACGTTCCCTTTCACCCTCCATTAATATTGGGCATAGAG
>JBAUNL010000809.1:0-4402 GCA_049579205.1 Rhodomicrobium sp.
AGGACGCCCGATCAAGCTTACTACGGAGCGCACAGCTTGCCGCCAGTCCGCTTGGCGGCTTAACCCCGGCAGACGTTCCACTTATCGAAGCGGAAATTCTGTCCGAACAACCGGGGCCACCTCATACTTCAAAGAGCTGGCGACCTCTCTTGATAGGTTGGTAGTCGGAGATCGATCTAATGAAGGTCGAAGAGCTAGAGCGGTGGCTTAAGAAGTGTGCTGAGGATTTAGATGACCTAAAGGCTTCAGATTGTGCAGCCACTTTGAGGGCCGTTAATTCAGTTCTAACGCTCTTCCGGGACAAGAATGTTTCCGAGCTAGAAAAAGCGGCGTCGGCGGCGGAGTTTGTTGCGAGTGAGCGTGGCGGGCTTCTTGTTGCAGACGCGCGTTCATCCATAGAGATGCTCCTAAGACTGACCCAAACGCTGCAGGCGAAGAAGGCGGTGATCGAGGGATTGCAATCATTAAGTGGGCTTCTGTCAGTACCCTCAAAACCCGGCCTGACGCTTGCCGACTTTGCAAGGACCTTGAATATGCTTTTCACGTTACCAAAGGTGGAAACGGAGTCGCCTTCGGCGACAGCTCAGAGTGTGGTCGCCCAATATCTCGAAAGGCTTAAAATCGCACTTGGGCAAGAAAGCTTCGAGCCACTCTTCGAGGAATTATCCAAAGATAAAAGAGTTCGCAAAGAAGAGGCTGCGGCAATTGCCTCAGAATTCGTGTCGGCAACTTCGAAAAGCGCTAAGAAGAGCGATTCTCTCAAGAGAATAAGGGCACGGCACGACAACATAATGGACTCGGCTCGGAAGCATGATGCTCTTCGCGGTCGTTCTGCCGCCTAAGGGGCTAAGCACAAGGAATATCGTGCCTCCGGGAGAGGTTCTCACCTTGGCAGATTATGCCTTGAGGTGCTCGCCCTATAACCCACGCAGGTCCCGAGCCGCGACAGTTTTAGTGCGAATTAATCCCGAAAATTACTGATGTAAATGTTGAATCAACTGTCTCTCTCACGCCTATCGATGGCGAGCGCGCGGCGCATCAAGGACACCGCGTTTCGAATTTATCTCCGTGAATGGGCAAGGGGGCATTTTCTGGAATGGCCTAAGGGAGTATCTATCATCCGAAACCGACGCCATGCTAGCTGCCATGTTCATTGGATTTCAACACCTGGCACACGGCCAGGACGACGCTCAATTCAGCAAAGTATCTCATCAAACTGCGGGGAACCTTTCTCGCGGAGAATTAGTACGGCGAGCGTATCTGCGTGCTGGTTTCGACCTCTTACGGAGCGCGGGACTTACAAAGCATGAGGCCCTACGCAGGTTGGAAAAGGAGGCCAAGAAATACAAGGTTCAACTTCCGGTTGGGGATCTATACGGTGCGTTATGTGAGTTCAACTCTAGAAACGCTAAGCACGAAAAGCGCACTCATGAAGATGTCATAGCTAACCGCCCAACCAAAGAAAAGAATACTTTTCTTAGTCAAGCCCGTACCGATTACAATTCAATTATGGAGCTTTGTGAGCGAAATAAGCAGAAGAAAAATCTGTCCCCGAAGGAAACAGCAGAGGCTTATTTCTCTCACATGTTCCCCGTCGCAGGAAGCCCGGAATTTCGGGATACCGATGCTCTGGATTAAGACACGGGCTTTCAGTACCGCGTCGCCTTAGATCGCGCAAATCACGGAGAGCGGCTTTCCGAATCCGCATTTACCGCATTGCCGGCGTGAAGGTCCGGCAACTATGATAACCGCAGCCTTGGATGCCTTCAACGGGGATTATCGCAAGGCGCGAGCCTTCTCCCGACATTCGACACTGCTCGACGCTATGACGACAACCGGGCGAATACCCTGACCTTGGGTATTGCCGCTGCTTGGTCTATAATAGCGCCACTGCGGCACTGTTGCGCCGTGAGTAACGTCTATTGGCGGGGCGGCGATGCGTCATTTTGCGATTTTGCTTTGTGTTGTGTTTTGGGGCGCGGCGCGCGCGGATGAGCGGCCGATCCTGCAGCTCGATACTGGTGGCCATACGGCACCCATCAGCGCCATATCGTTCACGGCCGATGGAAACTATCTCCTCTCCGCAGGGGACGATAAAGTGATCCGCATCTGGGATTGGCGCGCAGGCAAGACGTTGCGCACCCTGAGAGGCCAGTCTGAGGTGGGCTACGGCGGCGCAATCTATACAATTGCGCTATCCCCTGACGGCCGCTTACTTGCGGTGGCAGGTTTTATAGGGAGCACGGACGAGGGCGACCGCTGCTGCGGGGATATTCGCCTATACTCCTTGGAAACGGATCAGATACTAACTCTTTTGAAGGGCCATGAAAGCCGGGTAATCGAGCTCGCTTTTTCGCCAGACGGCAAGTATCTAATTTCAGGAGCGAAGGACAACAGTGCGATTATCTGGGACGTGGCAAGCGCAAAGCTCCGCCAGCGCCTTCACGGTCATACCGACGCCATCTATGGCGTTGGCTTTTCACCCGATGGGAAACGCGCGATCACCGGCTCTTTCGACAAGACCTTGCGGCTCTGGAATGCCGATGATGGCACATTGATCGCAGTGATGGCCGGCCATACGGAAAGGGTGAGGTCACTAGCCGTATCGTCAAAAGATGGCCGCATCGTAAGCGGCGACTACGCCGGCGAGATTCGCATCTGGGACGGCGTGTCTGGCCAATATGTGCGCACTTTGGGGCGGCAGGAGAACAGAGTTGACTCGGTCAGCATTTCCCCGGACGGCCAGACAATCCTCTCAACCAGTGGAGAGGGTGATGGCCACTTCACCCAGTATATCTGGAACTTCGCAACTGGACGCATAGTCACCCGTTATCACAAGCATGATGCCGGGGTGGCCGCCAGCGCATTTTCCTCAGATGGCGGATTAGTAGCCACCGCCGGAGGCAATAATGAAGAAATAGACATCTGGGACCCGAGAACCGGTGAGACGAAGGCCGTGTTAAAGGGCACCGGACGGAGCGTGTTGGTCACGGCATTTTCGCAGGATGGCGGTGCTATCGCTTGGGGGGCAATCGCGCGGCCACCTTCGAGTGTTAATAAGCGCGGGCCCCTGCAATTTAAGCTAGTGCTATCGCGGGCAGATGGAACGCTCGGTACTCCGGGGGTGCTCCGAAATGCAGAAAGGTTTCGCCAGCCTCAAACCTCATTTGGACCTTGGTCGCTTCAGGATCGAAAGAGCGCTGCCTATCGCTTTTATTCTATTCTCGATATTTTTAAGGACGGAAAGCTAGAAACCAGCATCGAGCGCGGGCAATGGGACGGTTACCAACATAGTGCTTATAGCTTTGTACCGGATGGCACAAGGATTATCTCCGGCGGTTTTTTTGGCCGGCTTTACGCTTATAGTCTCCACGGAAAGCAAATTAGCGAATTCAAAGGACACGAGGGCCATATCTGGGCTGTGGCATGCTCGCCCAATGGACGCTACCTCGTTTCAGGCTCGGCCGACCAAACCGTGCGGCTGTGGGACCTGAAAACGAGCGAGCTGCTCGTCAGCTTGTTCCGGGGCCGGGATGGCGAATGGTTGATGTGGACGCCGGAGGGCTTCTATACCGGCTCCGAGGGCGCAGCCAAGATCGTTGGCTGGCAGATCAATCAGGGCCCGGACAAAGAAGCCCGCTATGTCACCGCCGGGCAGTTGCGCAAGCTCCTATACCGGCCCGATCTTGTCGTGGCCAAAATCCAGGGCGATCCGCAAGGGCTTGTTAAGGAGGCGGCCGCCAAGCTCAATTTTGATGCGCTCTTGAAAAGTGCGCTCGCGCCTGAAGTGGCGATCCTCTCACCCGAAAACGGTGCCAAACTCGGCGAGGCCATCGTCGCCGTCACCGTCCGCATTGCCGATCAAGGCGGCGGCATCGGCCGCATCAGCTTCAAGCTCAATGGCCAGGAAAGGGAGGCGCTCTATGGCGCCTTCGTGCTCGACATGCAGGGCCAGCTCACCTTCCGCTTCCATCTCGCCAAACCCGATACCGAGATCGAAGTCACCGCCACGGACAAAGCGGGGCAAGTGCTGTCGCTGCCGGCCAAGATCACCGTGCATGCCGATCCGAAGGCGATTTTGGGCGTACCTGATCTCTACATCCTAGCCATAGGTGTGGACCGCTACCGGGATCTGAGCAAGAGGCTGAATTTCGCGGTGAAGGACGCCGAAGCCTTGGCGGAAGTTCTAAAAGAGGCAGGGGCTGGCTTCTACCGCCATCCGCCCTTCGTCAAGACGCTGTTCGACGCTGAGGTCACGGCGGAGAATGTCGAGGCCGCCTTCAAGGAGCTGGGCGGCAAGGTGAGGGCCACCGACGTGTTCCTGTTCTATATGGCGGGCCACGGCAAGACCCTCACGGCGGACGGCGATTATTATTTCATCCCGCCCTCCATGGAGGGCTTC
>JBAUNL010000810.1:0-1519 GCA_049579205.1 Rhodomicrobium sp.
GGAGTGGGTGGTTTGGTAGCCCACTCTGCCAGCGAGCGGGCCGCTATCCACCCCCATGGTATCTACTATGAGGAACGCCCCATGCCGGCAACGACGTCTTGCTTCCGTTTCTTGACTGGAAGGCCCAACTGGCTGGACACGCGCTGCTTTCGCTCGGCTGTCCGATGACCATGATTCGATGTTGCCGCAGCCTCGTGCGCCTTGATTTGGAGAGCAAGCCTTTGCGTTGCGGACCGCGCTTGGCGCCGATTTCGGCTGCGGTGAAGGCCTGATTAACTGGCGCTGTTTTTGTCGAGCGGGTCCATGGGCGTAATACTGCCGCATGGCGTCGGCGCGGCCCATGGACTTATCGTGGGCGAGACGGCTCATAGCGCCCGTAATAAGCTTCACTGTCGCGACGGAGTCCACTCCCAATGCGAGACAAGAAGTGCGCGGGAAACCCCGTTAGGGGGATTTCTCGTTTTCTCGCTTCTTCGACCGTCAGCGGTTTCAGCTAAATTTGCGCCGGTTCTAGCCCTGCGGCTCTGCACGGCTCTTCTAAGCGAGAGCGTCACCTTTTCGGGTCGCGCTCGGCGCGTGATAAGGGCGGTCATTTTAGCGCGCCGCCTTGCGCTGGCGAAGCGGGGCCTGCATCCTCGCCTCAAGCCACGGCTTGATCCGTTCGCGAAAAAAGAAAACTTCGCGGCCGATCCGGCACCACGGGGGCGCGTCGCGATTATTTCGCCAATTTCTTGTGGTGCGAACGGTGACGCCTAATTGAGCCGCAAGATCTGCCTCTGGCAACAGACCCGCGAGAATCTCTTCTTCGTCTTTTGTCAATGAACTCTCCCCGCGCCATTTCATGGAATTCGAAAGCGATCGCGGAAAATTAAGCTCATCAACCCACGGTTTTCAAAAGGATTTAATAGCCGCGCTAGGCCGCCTTTTTCTCCATACTTGGCACAACCGCCGGACCGCGGATTCGGGCTTGATGATTTCTTCGAGCCGCATCGCTTGCAACATTTTCAGCGTGAAATTATAAAAAATGCCACTAGCTTTGTTATTCACCGTCGAGACGGTTGGGCGTTTGCCCGTCAAGTCAAAATACGTTGCACCAAGACCATCTAACAGTATTTGCTGGAGGTGGGCGGAGGGTGGCCGTCCCGGTTTTTTAGGCGCAAAGCTTAAATAGGCGCCGTCAGCGCTCTTAAGCATCGCTTCCAAAGCCTGCTGTGCTTTTTCCGGCACCAAACCGGCCCCGGCGAGCGCAACAGCGACAGGTTCAGGCAGGAAGGCGAGTGTGTGGATGGCGGTGTCGAGACTGGAGGCGAGCTTGCGCAGCGCTTGATCTGCCGCCCGTTTGTCAAGTGAGGGCGAAGGGCCGCCGCGAAGCCGCTCCAACCTTGGGTCCGGTAAGAACGACAGCGTGATCTTTGCCCGCCGGGTGAGTTCGCCCGCGGCAACCGCAATGCGGCTTTCGAGCTCCTCTGCTGACCGGTCCCGCCGGAACGGCAGCGTGCGCAGCACGATTTCTATACGC
>JBAUNL010000811.1:0-11851 GCA_049579205.1 Rhodomicrobium sp.
AACCGGCGGTAAATAATGCCGCTAGCGTTTGCCGGAAGTAGGAGTTAAGAAAGAGTCCACTCTCACCGCGTGGTGCCGGGGGGCAACAGGCGGTCTGCTAAGTTGGGTACTTGGTGGGTGAAAGCCACCTTAGCGTCACAAAGTGCTAGTTTTTGGCAAGTTGAGATGCTGAGTTGGCGAACCGGCGTTATGGGGGCAATAAGATCGATGGTGCGAAAAGGCATAGTCGCAAGGGTTCGTGCAGCCCTTACACTCTTCGCGGCTGCGGCAATGGTGACGATTGCAAGCGCTGGGGTGGAAGCAACGGTAGCGCATGCGCAGGGCGTCATTCGCGATATCCAGGTCACCGGCAATAGCCGCATAGAGCCTGAAACCGTTAAGAACTATCTGAAGTTCACGCCCGGTCAGCGGTACGATACCTACAAGGTGGATGAGAGCTTGAGGGCCCTTTTTGGCACCGGCCTCTTTCAAGATGTCCGCATCAATCTCCAGGGTGGCACCGTTGTTGTGTCGGTCATTGAAAACCCGATCATCAATCGTGTTGCTTTCGAGGGAAACAGCGAAGTCAAAAGCGATGCGCTGAGCAAGGAAGTGCAGCTTAAGGCGCGCTCCATTTACTCCCGTGCCCGCGTTCAATCGGACGTCCAGCGTGTCCTCGATGTCTATCGCCGCCAAGGCTATTATGCCACGCAGGTGGACGCGCAAATCATTCAGCTCGATCACAATCGAATCGATCTTGTTTTCGAGATCCGGGAAGGGCCGGAGACGAAGGTCGCCGGCATCAACTTCATCGGAAACCAAGCCTTTTCCGACTCCGAGCTTCGCGGCGTCATTACGACGACGGAATCAAATCTTCTCGATTTCCTCAAGCCTACATCCGTTTACGATCCGGACCGGTTCAACCTGGACCGCGAGCTTCTCCGCCGGTACTACCTCAAGAACGGTTATGCCGATATGCGCGTTGTCTCGGCGGTCGCGGATGTTGACCGGGAGGGGAAGGGCTTTTTCCTCACTTTTACGGTTGACGAAGGACCGCTCTACACTTTCGGCCGGGTGAATGTGGAAACCACCCTGCCTGCCTTTAATACAGCGGCGGCCAGCGGGCGGGTTCTGACCAAAGCTGGAGACGCCTACAACGCTGAGGCAGTCGACAAGACGGTCGAAGCTCTTACAGTCGCGGTGGCTGAACAAGGTTATGCATTCGGGCAAGTCCGCCAGAGGATTGATCGTGATCCCGTCTCGCGGACTATTTCGGTGACTTATGTCGTCGAGCAAGGTCCGCGCGTTTATATCGAGCGCATTAACATCACCGGAAATTACCGCACAGAAGACTACGTTATACGGCGCGATTTTCGCCTGGCGGAGGGCGATGCCTACAATAAGGTGATGGTCGACCAGGCCAAGCAGCGTCTTATGGGTCTCGGCTTCTTCAAGGAGGTCAAGATCAACAAGGAGCAGGGCTCCGCTCCAGACCGCGTGATCCTGACGGTCGAATGTACAGAGCAATCGACGGGCGAGCTATCGTTCTCTGCGGGTTATTCCACGGCGGAAGGTATCATAGGCGAGGTTTCGTACAGCGAGCGTAACCTCATGGGTACAGGCCAATTTCTGCAGGTCAAACTTTCAGGAAGCTTCGTAAGCTATGGGGTTGACGTGAGCTGGACGGAGCCACGCTTCCTCGACCAGAATCTGTCCTTCGGTGTAGATACCTTTATACGTAACTCGGATTATACCGCTTCTTCCGGCTTTACGGACCTCGGATATAAAGACTTCCGGACGGGGGGCAGTCTACGTTTTGGCCTCGCATTGCTGGACAACTTCTGGCTTAATACCAACTATACCTTCATATTCGAGGACATCTACAACCTCGACAGCACAGCCCCACTTGCGGTCGCCGAGGTTGCTGGAACTGCGATCACCTCCTCAGTTGGGTATTCTCTCATCTACGATACCCGCAATAATCGGAAGAATCCGTCCCGCGGCTTCTACTTTAATTTTGCTCAGGATTTCGCGGGCGTCGGAGGCACCGTCGATTATATCCGGTCCGTGGCGGAAGCACGGGGATATTATCCGCTTACAAAAGAGATCACGCTCGTTGGCCGAGTCATTGGCGGCGATATCATGGGCTGGAATGGTCAGGACGTTCGCACAGTGGACGATTTCTTCAAGGGTGGGGAAACCATCCGAGGATTTGCGCCGGCCGGTATCGGTCCACGCGATATAGCCACCCAGGACGCCGTCGGCGGCAAGACCTTCTATGCCGGTACAGCCGAAGTCCGCTTCCCGATCCCGTTTGTGCCTGAAGACCTTGGCTTTGGCGGCGCCATCTTTGCCGATGCGGGCACACTATATAGTACGGACGCAGCCAAGTTGGCCAACGCATATCTGGTAAGTCACGGCGGGATGTGCCCGGCAGGTTATTTAAACAAGAGCCCGCCAGCGGGCGACGTCGCCTGCTATGCTGGCATAGACGATAATGATGCGATTCGAGCGTCAGTTGGCGTAAGCCTGATCTGGAACTCACCGATCGGTCCGCTTCGCGCCGATCTCGGCTGGGCGATCTTGAAGGAATCCTACGATCAAACTCAAGTGTTTAGGTTTGGCGCGGCAACCAAGTTCTAGCTCAGGCCGCACGTTTACCGCCCTCGCTGGAATGCAATTGAAATCATGTTAAGCGGGCGAAAGCCCGCTTAACTATTTGACAGCAACGAGTATGGACCATCCAGGTTTTTGGGGCCCTACCGGGCCATTCAAGCTCAGTGAAGTCGCTCAATATGCAAGCGCGGAGCTACCGGAGGCGTTTCATGGAGAGGCGAATGAGCCGGTAGTCGCGGTCAAGGCATTGGATGACGCGGGCCGCCAAGACATTTCCTTTTTGGAAAATCGCAAATATCTGCCGGCGCTGGCGGCAACAAGGGCCAAAGCGGTCTTTGTCTCTGCGCAAGATGCGGCCCGCGTTCCAGCACAAACTGCCCCACTTGTGTCGCAAGATCCCCACCGGTCTCTTGCCCGGTCACTGGAGCTGTTTTACCCAGATGCGGAGTTCCCTAAGGTGGGTAGGCCCGCATCTAGTGGCGCCGCCTTTGTTGACCCGGCAGCGCGCATTGAGGAGGGTGCCATTATCGAAACTGGCGCGATTATCGGCCCGGAGGCTCTTATTGGCCGTGGGACACGCATAGCCGCCGGCGCCGTTGTTGGATATCGAGTTGCGATCGGCCGGGACTGCTTCTTGGGCCCGGGCGCCTCCTTGACACATGCCTTGATCGGTAATCATGTGATCATTCACGCGGGCGCGCGGATCGGCCAGGACGGCTTTGGCTTTGCCATGGGGCCGGCCGGAAACTATAAGGTACGCCAAATAGGCCGGGTCATAATTCAAGATGGTGTTGAAATCGGAGCCAACGCGACAATCGATCGCGGGGCTCTTAAGGACACAATCATAGGAGAGGGCACCAAGATCGACAACCTCGTTCAGATCGCCCATAACGTCATCATCGGGCGGCATTGCCTTCTCGCCGCGCAAACACGCATTTCCGGCAGCACCGTGTTGGAAGATTTCGTAGCCATGGGCGGACAGTGTGGAACGGTTGGTCATATCCGCATTGGTGCAGGCGCCCAGATCGGGGCGCAAAGTGGTGTGTCAACAGATATTCCAAGAGGGGAACGCTGGGGTGGCTACGCCGCAAAACCCGCAAACTTGTGGGCGAGGGAGGCTGCGCTCTTGAAGCGGCTTGCACGCCGGAAGGCCCTCGCCGGGCGGCGATCAACAAAGTAGTCTAAATGACCGCGATGTGGAAAAAGAGCGAGACTCAAAGGGAAAGCGAAAAGGAAGCCCGGCAGAAAGAGCTAGGCTCGGCCGATATCCTGCGCATCCTGAAACTGTTGCCCCACCGCTACCCCTTCCTGCTTGTTGACAAGATCATCGAGATGGATGGCGACAACTCTGCGGTCGGCATAAAGAACGTCACCATAAATGAACCCTTTTTCCAAGGGCATTTTCCTAACTTTCCGGTCATGCCGGGCGTGCTTCTGGTAGAGGGCATGGCGCAAACCGCAGGCGCGCTCTGCGTGGCAAACCTAACCGAGGCCTTTGAACCCCAGCTTGTCTATTTCATGGCTATCGACCGGGCCCGTTTCCGGCGTCCAGTTCTGCCAGGCGACACCGTTTATTATCACATGGTGAAGCGCCGTAATCGTGGCCGCGTCTGGCGATTCGAAGGGCAGGCGAAGGTGAATGGTCAGCTCGTGGCGGAAGCCGAGATCAGTGCGATGATTGTAGACCCGGCCCGTCAGTCAGGTCCAACCGGCGAAGCCGAGTGATGCAACGCATGGCGATTCGCAAAGTCCATCCTCTGGCTGCGATTGACCCCGACGCTGAACTTGGCGAGGACGTCGAGATCGGTCCGTTCGCGGTGATAGGCCCGCGCGTTCGGCTTGGCGATCGCGTGCGGGTCCACTCTCACGCAGTCATCACCGGCCAAACGCAGATCGGAGAAAGCTCCGAAATCCATCCATTTGCTGTTCTTGGCGGACCGCCGCAGGACAAAAAATACCGCGGCGAGGAAAGTGAGCTCATCGTCGGCCCTTTCACTACGGTCCGCGAGCATGTGACTATGAATGGGGGGACCGGGAGCGGAGGCCACGTGACTCGTGTTGGCGCTCATGGCCTTTTTCTCACCGCAGCCCATGTTGCACACGACTGCCAGGTGGGCGATCACGTAATCTTCTCAAATAACGCGACGCTGGCTGGCCATGTAACCGTGGAGGATCATGCCATCCTCGGCGGGCTTTCCGCCGTCCATCAGTTTGTACGCATAGGGGCGTACGCCTTCGTTGGCGGGATGAGCGGCGTCGAAAACGACGTGATTCCCTTTGGTATGGCTTTGGGTAATCGCGCCCACCTCGCAGGATTGAACATTGTCGGGCTTAAGCGGCAAGGGTTTGATCGAGAGCAGATCCATGCCCTTCGCAAAGCCTATCGTCTCCTGTTTTCGCAGGAGGGAACACTGCAGGAGCGCCTGGACGACGTAGACAAGATGTTTCCCGAGGACGCCGCGGTCCAGCGAATAGTGGCGTTCATACGGGCAAAGGCGGATCGCGCGTTTTGCGTTCCGCGCGCGCAGTTATGAAGGCTTCTGCCGTCCCCGCCGCCAACAAGCTCCACGCGTTGGACGCGGGTGGGACGGTCGCTGCTGGAAATCAGCGCATCGGCATCATTGCCGGAAGCGGATCTTTGCCAGCCGCGGTGGCCGACAACGCATCGCGGGCTGGCCACAGACCTTTCATTATAGGCTTGGCAGGAAGCGCAGCCAGGGATATCGAACGCTTCCCTCACGCCTATGTCCACATCGGGGAGACCGGCCGTATCTTGAGGGTGCTTCGTCAAGGAAGCTTCACCCGGATCGTATTTGTTGGTGGAATCCGGCGGCCCAACCTTTTCCGCATCAAAGTCGATCCGGGCTTTTTCCTTCATTTGCCTCAATTGCTTCGCCTTTTTGCCGGTGGTGACGATACCGTCATGAGGCGCGTTGCGCGTTTCTTCGAGGAGCGGGGCTTCGAGGTGATCGGTGTGCAGGAAGTCGCGCCAAACCTGTTGGCTCCTAGCGGAGCTTTTTCGCGCGCGCGGCCATCGTCCGAAGACTTTAACGATATCAGACTCGGCTTAGGAGTGACGCATGCGCTTGGCCTTTTTGATGTCGGACAAGCGGCAGTTGTGGCTCGTAGCTGCGTGCTTGCGGTAGAAGCTGCAGAGGGCACGGATGCGATGCTGTCACGCTGCGGCGAACTGAACAAATGGGGAATCGCTTCACGCAGGGGCGTTCTAGTAAAAAGAGCGAAACCCGGGCAGGATTATCGTCTCGACCTGCCTGTGATAGGCGCGCGCACGGTGGAACTTGCGGTGAAAGCCGGGCTCACTGGTATCGCCGTCGAAGCGGGCGCCGTCTTATTGGCGGATTTGGATGTCTTGGTTGAAAAAGCCGACAAATCAGGCCTGTTCCTTTGGGGTGTCGCGCCGGGAGAGCTGACGCAAACCTAACAGTTTCCGCTACTAACACATGGCTGAACCAACGCGCATTTTCATGGTTGCTGGCGAGCATTCAGGCGATTTGCTTGGCGGAAATCTCATGCGCGCGCTCAAGAATGCGGGAGGGCCGGAGGCTTTTGCTTTTGCAGGTGTTGGCGGAGAGCACATGAAGGCGGGGGGCCTTTCCTCCATTTTTCCGCTCTCGGATGTGGCAGTAATGGGACCGGCGGCCATAATCGCGAGGCTTCCCACGCTGGTCCGGAGAGTCTACCAAGCCGTCGATGCTGCGCTCGCATTCAAGCCGGACGCCCTTATTATTATAGATAGTCCGGAGTTTACGCACCCGATAGCGAAGCGGGTCCGTCAGCGCCGCCCTAGCATTCCAATCATAGATTATGTTAGCCCCAGCGTTTGGGCCTGGCGTCCCGGACGCGCCCGGAAGATGCGGCCCTATGTCGATCATCTTCTGGCGCTTCTCCCCTTCGAGCCGGCGGCTCACCAGAGGCTTGGGGGGCCGGATTGCACTTATGCCGGACATCCTCTTATCGAAAGGGCCGCCTGGATTGACGGGCTCAATACTGAGAGTTTGCGTCAACGTCTAAACCTGCTGCCCCAGAGGCCGATCCTCGCCGTCTTACCGGGCAGCCGGCCCTCCGAGGTGTCTCGCTTGATGGCGCCGTTCGGCGAGGCCATTCGCCTTCTTTCAAATAGCTTAGGCCCCGTGGAAATTCTGATACCTGCGGTTCATTCGGTCCGCCCGCTCATCGAGCAGGGGCTAAACTCTTGGCCGGAGCCAGCGCATCTCCTCGATAGCGAGGAAGACAAATTCCGCGCATTTAAGCTTGCAAACGCCGCGCTTGCAGCTTCCGGTACTGTAACGCTAGAGTTAGCAGTTACGGGTGTGCCAATGGTTGTGGCGTACAAGGTCGACGCTCTGGCCGCCCGGTTGCGTTTTCTTTTGAAGGTGCATTCCGTTGTGCTCGCGAACCTCGTGCTTGGCGAGAATGCATTTCCCGAATTCATCCAGGAGGATTGTACCCCGCAAAAGCTGAGCGCTGCGTTGTTGCCCCTTTTTCAGCATAGTCCTCAGCGGGAAGCGCAGCTGTCCGCGCTGGTCAAAATCCGGGAAAAGTTGTTTCTGCCGGAAGGCTCGCCCAGTGAGAAGGCTGCCGCCACAGTCCTTGGCATTCTAAAATCTCGCCCTTCCACGGAACGCGCAGCAGCCTGACTGGAAAAAGAATGAAGATTCTTCAGATCATGACCAGCAGGGCAAATGGCGGCGCGGAAACATACGCCTGCGATGTTATGACAAGGCTGCACCAAGCTGGCGTCGAGCAGTGTGTGGTGATGCATAAAGACGCTGAGCGATTTACCGGACTCGAAGCGCTTGGGATCAGGATGGCGCCCGCTCCGTTGAGCGTTCCTTTCGCGCCCGCCCAGCGGTTCCTTTTGCGTGGACTGACCGCACGCGAACAGCCAACCATCGTGCAGACGTGGATGCGCAGGGCCGCAAGCCTTGTTTCAAAGGCAGAGCAGCCTGTAATCGGTTGGTTCGGCGGATATTACGAGCCGCGCCACTTTCAGAACTGCGATCGTCTCGTGGGCGTGACGAAGGACATCGTCGCGCACATGGTCAAGAAGGGGATAGTGCCTGATCGAGCACATTATATCCCGACCTTTCCAGTAATCGCGGAGATGCCATCCGTGGACCGCGCCACCTTAGCCACGCCGCAAGATGCAAAGGTGCTTTTAACGCTGTCCAGGCTGCACGAAAAGAAAGGCCTCGACACTTTCCTTCATGCCCTGAAAGAGCTGCCTGGATGCTATGCGTGGCTGGCAGGGGATGGCCCGCTGGAGGGTCAGCTCAAGGATCTCGCCCGCAATTTGCGCGTCGAACAGCGTGTCCGATTTTTGGGCTGGCGCACTGATCGCTCGGCCCTTCTGGGCGCAGCGGACATCTGTGTGCTGCCGTCTCGCTATGAACCGTTCGGAACAGTAATTTTGGAGTCTTGGGCTGCCAAAACCCCCCTCGTTGCTTGCGCAAGCGCAGGTCCTGCGGCTCACGTCATCGAAGGCATCAACGGACTTCTGACCCCGATTGACGATGCCGCTGCATTGACAGCCGCAATCGCGCGAGTACTTTCGGACCACACATTACGGAGCAGATTGATTGAAAATGGACATAACTCGTATGAAAAAGATTACACTCCAGAAGCTGTGACAGCACAGTGGATTGAGTTCTATAAGTGGGTGGAAGATAATGATTGCTCGCCCAGCAGCACTCTTCCGGCCATTGGACCAACTTCGCAGCCTAAACTCCGCCGGCCATGCCGTTCAAGGCCCTCTTCGCTCCGGCGAAAGTTTCTTACCATTCAATGCTGGCGTACTCTAACGCAGCCGTTATAAGCGGAGCAGCATTCGGTACGACCTTGGACGTGACCTTCGGTAAAGGTGCGTTCTGAAATTACGGAAAGGGTGAGCCGATGATGAAAATCGCCTCCGACACTCTGGCATCGATGCTTAAGGCTAGGGATCAACAAGCTTTTGTAACCGATGGGATCAAGCTTATCACCAAGAAGAGCCCTTTTGTCCGGCTTTTCTTGGCTATTATCGAAGCTGTCGAGCGCTTGAACCTGCGTTATTCAAAAGTGGGAAATCCCTGCGTTTACGACAACGCCGTTTTTCCCTGGGCCGCGGAAATTGAAAACGAGTGGCCCCTGATCCGAAAAGAACTCGAGAGGGTGCTAACGCGGAAGGACGAGCTGCCTGATTTTCATGAAATCGCAGCGGATGTCGGCGCCATCAGCAAGGATCCCGGATGGAAGACGTTTCTGCTTACGGCCTATGGCGTAACATCGAAGCAGAATATCGCGCTTTGCCCTGAGACCTGGCGGATCATGCAAAAAATACCAGGTCTAAAGACCGCAATGTTCTCCATTTTTGATCCAGGTAAGCATTTGCCCGCACATAGGGGGCCTTACAACGGCGTGCTGCGCTTGCATCTTGGTCTCATTGTGCCTGAGCCCCGCGACCAAGTCGCTATCCGCGTCGGAGACCAGATCTCCCATTGGGAAGAGGGCAAGGTTTTGATTTTCGACGACGCATATGAGCACGAGGCCTGGAACAAGACCGATAAAGTGCGCGTCGTTCTCTTCGTCGATTTCGTGAAGCCCTTACGCTTCCCGGCCAATGTTCTTAACTGGCTGATCCTTAATATCACTGTATTCACCCCCTTCGTGCGCGAGGGTTACGAAAAACATCGCCGCTGGGAGCGTTTGTTTCATAGGCCAAAATAGAGGTTTTTGCCGAAATCAGGGATTCTGCTTCATTCGCGCTTGAGCAAAACGCTGGAATGCATCCAGCGTTTCGGCGCTGACATGGTGCTCAATGCCCTCCGCATCGCGCCGCGCGGTTTCGGCGCTGACACCAAGGGATAGGAGAAATGTTTCCACAGTCCGGTGGCGTTCGCGCGAGTTCTTGGCAAGCTGCTGGCCAATCTCGGTCAAAAGTATCGCACGGTAGGGCTGCTGCGAAACAAGCCCTTCTTCTGTCAGCCGCTTCAGCATCTTGGCGACAGTGGGCTGTGCAACTCCCAGCCGCTCGGCAATATCGACCTGCCGCGCCTCCCCTGTTGCGCTAATTAGATCGTCGATCAACTCGACGTAGTCTTCGACGAGTTCAAGCCTGCGCGCCTGACGCGTTTGCTGGAAACTGGCCGACTGAATGTGGGCGGCGGGCAGCGCTTCCGTTTCACATCTTTCTTTTTCAGCCATGCCGCTTAGCCTCATGGAAGCACTGGATCACACTATCAGATCGAAAGGCCACCCCTCAGAGAAAAATCAAATGCGATCACTTTTGCAGGAGGGTCTTGATTAGTCGCTGCTAAATATTATAGCATTGGCTATGATTTTGAGGCTGTCATGACGCTAGAGGCATCTGGAAGAGCCGCCACTCTCGGCGGGACCGCTTCGGCCTTGCGGGAAGCCGTTGCCGGGCAGCGCGGGAAAATTATTACAGGCTGGCTTTTCACAGGTCCCGCCGTCGTAGCCTCCATCGCCTATATCGATCCCGGAAACTTCGCGACCAACATTCAAGCAGGCGCCAAATATGGTTACAGCCTGCTTTGGGTGGTGCTTGCAGCCAATTTGATCGCCATGCTGTTTCAGGCCCTGTCGGCGAAGCTTGGTATTGTTACCGGGCGCAACCTGGCCGAACTCTCGCGGGAACATTTCCCGCAGCCTCTTCCCTTTTTCATGTGGGTCGTCAGTGAAATCGCGGCGATGGCCACGGATTTGGCCGAGTTTCTCGGCGGAGCAATCGGAATCTCTCTTTTATCCGGCCTTTCACTCGTCTCTGGCATGATGGCGACAGCCATCGTCACTTACGGAATTCTGATGTTCGGCGGGGCCCGCTTTCGCCGGATCGAGCTTTCGATCGGCGCTTTCGTGGCCGTGATCGGCATATGCTACTTGATCGAGCTCTTCATCGCGCCAGTCGACTGGGGCGCGGCGGCAATCGGCGCCGTGACACCTAATATTCCCGATGGCGAAGCTTTGATGATCGCAGTCGGCATCGTCGGCGCAACTGTGATGCCCCACGCCATATATCTGCATTCAGGGCTGACCCAATCCCGGACCCTTCTTCTTTCCGATGCTGAGCGCGAGCGCGTCGTCAGATATTCAAACCGGGAGGTCATCGCAGCGCTCTTCGTTGCCGGCTGCATTAACATGGCGATGGTGATAATGGCGGCTGCCGCCTTTAGTGCCGGCTATCCCGATGTCGCCGAGATCGAGACAGCCTATCACACACTGACGCCGTTGCTCGGGGTGGGCGCAGCGGGGGTTTTTTTGGTCTCGCTGCTTGCGTCGGGCATATCGAGCTCCGTCGTTGGCACGATGGCTGGCCAAACCATTATGCAAGGCTTCTTTCGCCGGAGCATTCCCATATGGCTGCGCCGTTTGCTGACCATGATTCCAGCTTTTGCCGTGGTGGCTATGGGCGTATCCGCGACCAAGGCGCTGGTCCTAAGTCAGGTTGTGCTAAGCCTTGCCCTGCCGGTGCCAATGATTGCACTTCTGATTTTGTCGAGCGACAGGCGGATCATGGGCAGCTTTGCGACCGGTAAAGCCACGCGCGTCATGGCAACGGCATGTGCGGGCGTTGTGCTAATATTGAACGCGGTTCTGCTTTATGAAACGGTGTAAGCTTGCGGTCAGTCGCTGGCAATTAAAGCTTGACGAAGCCTTCGCGCTCCATTGTTTATATGCCTTTGAGCGTGCGCGTGTAGCTCAGCGGTAGAGCATCCGGTTTACACCCGGACGGTCGGGAGTTCGATCCTCTCCGCGCGCACCAATAAAATCAAGGACTTAGCTTTGCAATCTGCCTTCGCCATAGCTCCAAATCTGGCTCATGTAATGGCCGTGTATAAAATCAGCCTCGAAAATCGCCCTTAGCTCCGTACTTCGCCGCATCGCCACACCTACGCATAGCTACCACGTCGCGGCGCTAGCAATGAAGGCTTGGGACCCCCCTAAGGTTGCGAAGGCTGGGGAGGGGAAACCATCCGTACGCGCGTTATCTCCCGTCCTACGTCACTACACAGCCTTGCCTTCATTGTTGCACCCCTACGTAACAGCCAAGCTTAATCTAAGAGCGCCATCTGACGGGAAACAGGACACAGAGTATTGTATAAGGTAACTCCATGAATTAAGATAAAAATAATAATAATCGACATGGCCAGACGGCGTGTTCTAGTGAGACGCCCCAACCAGTTCATTCGTAAGCGTTTTGTTTTTCCGCCAAAGTCAAATTCTAATTATTCATCAT
>JBAUNL010000812.1:0-19731 GCA_049579205.1 Rhodomicrobium sp.
GCGAAAACCTCGTCGTTTAGTTCGATGCTGCCGGCCGGGGAAGCATCGAGGGTCATCACGTCGGCCTTCATTTCGCCTCCGCTTCCGCGCTTTCGCCAGCGCCGTTATTGTGTTCGCCCTTCCGGAAGGCGCCAGGCTTCGGCGCTTCTTTCGGCAGTGGCCGCTTTACTGCATCCCGCAGCATGACCCAGCCGCCTTTAGAGCCAGGAACCGCGCCGCGGATAAGTATGAGCCCGCGCTCGACGTCGGTACGCACGACTTCAAGGTTTTGGGTGGTCACGCGCTCATCGCCGTAATGACCCGCCATTTTCTTGCCCTTGAAGGTCTTTCCAGGGTCTTGCCGGTTGCCGGTAGAGCCATGGCTCCGGTGCGAGATGGATACGCCGTGACTGGCTCGGAGCCCTCCGAAGTTCCAGCGCTTCATCGCACCCGTGAAGCCCTTGCCGATGCTCGTTCCAGTCACATCAACATATTGTCCGGCTACGAAATGATCCGCGGTCAACTCGGCGCCGACCTCGATCAGGTTTTCGGGCGAAACGCGGAACTCGACGACTTTTGCCTTCGGCTCCACTTGCGCCTTGGCGAAATGCCCGCGCTGCGCACGGGTCACATTCTTCACCTTGCGCCAGCCCGCGCCCAATTGCAGCGCCGTGTAGCCGTTCGATTCTTGCGTCCGGTGCGCGACCACTTGGCAGCGGTCGAGCTTCAACACCGTTACGGGAACATGTTCTCCCGCATCGGTGAAGATCCGCGTCATGCCAACCTTCTGTGCCAATAATCCCGATCGCATCGGTCTGCCTCAGTTCCTAATTCATCCGTAGCCGCTTGGTGCGGCAGTCTTTCATTCTCTAAAGCTTGATCTCGACGTCCACACCAGCTGCTAAATCGAGTTTCATCAGCGCATCGACGGTTTGGGGCGTTGGATCCACAATGTCGATCAGCCGCTTATGCGTCCGCATCTCGAACTGCTCGCGGCTTTTCTTATCGATATGCGGCGAACGGTTCACCGTGTAGCGCTCGATACGCGTCGGGAGCGGAATCGGCCCCCGCACATCCGCGCCCGTGCGCTTCGCCGTGTTGACAATCTCCTTTGTGGAGGTGTCGAGCACACGATGATCGAACGCCTTCAGGCGGATGCGGATCGTTTGGCCTGCCATGTCTCACTCCCAAAAAGAATGGGCGCCCAACGGACGCCCGCTCCGATCCCTTATCTACTTTATGATGCTTGCGACGACGCCGGCGCCGACGGTGCGGCCGCCCTCGCGGATCGCGAAGCGAAGTTTCTCTTCCATGGCGATCGGCACGATCAGCTCGACTTCCATGGATACGTTATCGCCTGGCATCACCATCTCGGTGCCTTCCGGCAGATGCACGACGCCCGTCACGTCAGTGGTGCGGAAATAGAATTGCGGGCGGTAATTGGTGAAGAACGGCGTATGTCGTCCGCCTTCCTCTTTCGTGAGGATATAGGCTTCCGCCTTGAACTTCGTGTGCGGCGTAACCGAGCCGGGCTTGCAGAGAACCTGGCCGCGCTCGACGGCCTCGCGGTCAATACCGCGAAGGAGGCAGCCCACATTGTCGCCAGCCTCGCCTTGATCGAGGAGCTTGCGGAACATCTCGACGCCGGTGACGACCGATTTGACGGTCGGCTTGATGCCGACAATCTCGACCTCCTCGCCCACCTTGATGACACCGCGCTCAATACGGCCGGTCACAACCGTACCGCGGCCGGAGATTGAGAACACGTCTTCGATCGGCATCAGGAATGGCTGATCGCGTGGGCGTTCGGGAAGCGGGATATACTTGTCCACCTCCTCCATGAGCTTCTTGACCGACTCTTTGCCGAGCTCCGGGTTCTTATCCTCCAGAGCAAAGAGCGCGGAGCCCTTCACAATCGGGATATCGTCGCCCGGGAATTCATATTTGGATAGAAGCTCGCGCAATTCGAGCTCCACAAGCTCCAAAAGCTCTGGATCGTCGAGCATGTCGACTTTGTTCATATAGACCACAAGCGCTGGCACACCGACCTGCCGGGCAAGCAGGATGTGCTCGCGGGTTTGCGGCATCGGGCCGTCAGCCGCGGACACGACAAGGATCGCGCCATCCATCTGAGCGGCGCCGGTAATCATATTCTTCACATAGTCGGCATGGCCGGGGCAATCGACGTGCGCGTAATGACGGTTAGCGGTCTCATATTCCACGTGAGACGTGGAAATGGTGATGCCGCGTGCCTTCTCTTCGGGCGCCTTGTCGATCTGGTCATAGGCTGTGAACGTCGCGCCGCCGGTTTCAGCCAGCACCTTCGTTATCGCAGCCGTCAGCGTCGTCTTACCATGGTCGACGTGACCGATGGTCCCGATATTGAGATGCGGTTTCGTGCGCGCGAATTTTGCCTTTGCCATTTGGCTCTCCGTCTTTCTCTTTACGCCAGTCTAAAAACAGACTGGAAAAAGCTCCTGTACTTCAGTTGAACTTGAGATCAAGCAAATTTTGCTTGCACCTCTTCGGCCACGTTTTGCGGCACTTGCGCATAGTGATCGAACTGCATTGTGAATTGGGCACGTCCCTGGCTCATGGACCGCAGCGTGTTCACATAGCCGAACATGTTCGCCAACGGCACCATCGCGTTGATGACGGTGGCATTGCCGCGCATTTCCTGTCCCAGGATCTGGCCGCGGCGGCTCGTCAGGTCGCCGATGACGCCGCCCACATAATCCTCGGGCGAGACCGCCTCGACTTTCATGATAGGCTCGAGCAGCTTGGGGCCTGCCTTTTGAGCGCCCTCGCGGAACGCCGCGCGCGACGCAATTTCGAATGCGAGCGCGCTCGAGTCAACTTCGTGATATGCGCCGTCAACGAGCGTGACCTTGAGGTCGATGATCGGGAAGCCGGCGAGCACACCATTGTCAAGAACGCTCCGGAGGCCTTTCTCAACGCCTGGAATATATTCCTTTGGTACCGAGCCCCCGACGACTTTGCTGTCGAATTCGAACCCTGTGCCTGGATCGAGAGGCTCAAGGACGATTTTCACACGCGCGAACTGGCCTGAACCGCCGGTCTGCTTCTTGTGGGTGTAATCCACCTCCGCGCGGCGCGTAATCGTCTCGCGATACGCAACCTGCGGCGCGCCCACATTGGCCTCAACCTTGAATTCACGCTTCATGCGGTCGACGATGATCTCAAGGTGAAGCTCGCCCATGCCCTTGATAATGGTCTGGCCGCTCTCCGGATCGGTCGTGACGCGGAAGGATGGGTCTTCCTGCGCAAGCCGATTGAGGGCCATGCCCATCTTCTCCTGGTCGGCCTTGGTCTTCGGCTCCACGGCAACCTCGATGACCGGGTTCGGGAACTCCATCCGCTCCAGAATGACGGGCTTGTTCGGATCGCAAAGCGTATCGCCGGTTATGACATCCTTCAGCGAAGCGATAGCAACGATGTCGCCCGCGTAAGCCTCCTTGATGTCTTCCCGGCTGTTGGCATGCATCAATAGCATGCGGCCGATGCGCTCTTTCTTCTCCTTCACGGTGTTGACGAGCTGCATGGCTGTCTCGACCTTGCCCGAGTATATCCGGCAGAAGGTCAGCGAGCCCACGAATGGGTCATTCATGATCTTGAAGGCAAGCATCGACAGCGGCTCGCTGTCCGACGGTTTCCGTACCGTTTCCTCGCCAGTCTTCACGTCGATCGCTTTGATCGGCGGGATATCGACGGGAGATGGCAGGTAATCGAGGACCCCGTCGAGTAGAGGCTGTACACCCTTATTCTTGAAGGCAGAGCCGCAGAAGACCGGATAGAAGAGACTGATAATAGTGCCCTTACGAATAAGCCGTTTCAGCTCATCCTCATCAGGCTCATTGCCCTCGAGATAAGCCTCCATGGCGGCGTCGTCGGCCTCTACGGCCGTTTCGATCAACTTATCGCGGTATTCCTTCGCCTTATCCAAGAGATCGGCCGGCACGTCGATGTCGCGGAAGCTCGCTCCGAGCATGTCCTCGTCCCAGACCACGCCTTTCATCCGGACGAGATCCACGATGCCCTTGAACGTGTTCTCGACGCCAATCGGCAGCTGCACAATAAGGGGCTTCGCGCCAAGGCGGGCGATCACGGAATCGACGGAGGCGTAAAAATCGGCGCCGATCTTGTCCATCTTGTTGACGAAGATCATGCGCGGCACTTTGTACTTATCGCCCTGGCGCCAGACAGTTTCGGTCTGCGGCTCCACGCCTTGATTGGCGTCAAGCAGCGCGACTGCGCCATCGAGCACGCGAAGGCTGCGCTCGACTTCAATGGTGAAGTCCACGTGGCCCGGCGTATCGATGATGTTGATGCGCTTGCCCTTCCAGAAGGCAGTGGTCGCGGCAGAGGTTATCGTGATGCCGCGCTCTTGCTCCTGCTCCATCCAGTCCATCGTCGCGGCGCCATCATGCACCTCGCCGATTTTGTGGCTCTTTCCGGTGTAATACAGGATGCGCTCAGTCGTGGTCGTCTTACCGGCATCTATGTGGGCCATGATGCCAATATTACGATAGTCTTCAATTGGGGTTTGACGTGCCATGACTGAACCTTCGCCGTATTCCTAAATTACCATCGGTAATGCGAGAACGCGCGATTGGCCTCCGCCATCTTATGCGTATCTTCGCGTTTCTTGACCGCAGTTCCGCGGTTGTTTGCGGCATCGAGCAACTCGCCCGACAGCCTTTCTTCCATCGTGTTTTCGTTGCGGCCCCTCGCCGCCGTTATAATCCAACGGATTGCCAGAGCCTGACGCCGGTCGTTGCGAACTTCTACCGGCACCTGATAAGTCGCGCCGCCAACTCGCCTCGATCGAACCTCGATGGCGGGCTTCACATTGGTCAGGGCCTCGTGAAACAGCTCCAGCCCGTCGCGCTTGGCCTTCTCCTCGACCCGGGACAGCGCGCCGTAAACAATGCTTTCGGCAACGGACTTCTTGCCCTCGAACATTAGGCTGTTCATGAATTTCGTGATCACCAAGTCACCGTATTTCGGATCGGGGATGATCTCGCGCTTTTCAGCTCTATGCCGCCGTGACATCTTCTGTGCCTATCCTAATCGCCAATGGGGCATACGCCCCAACTCGTCCTATCCGTTAATGTGCCGTGCAAACTCGCAGATGCGCCTGTCTTAGGCTCCAATAGTCATAAGCGGTGCCCCGGGTTCCGACACGCGCTTACCCGGAAAAGCCCGCTTATAAATCCTTCCAAAGCTGGGATCGCTGAAAGACGCATATTTGATCCCTATTTCGGACGCTTGGCGCCGTATTTCGATCGGCGCTGCCTGCGCTTGGCAACGCCTTGCGTGTCGAGCACGCCGCGAATGATGTGGTATCGCACGCCGGGAAGATCCTTCACACGGCCGCCGCGAATGAGCACAACGGAGTGTTCCTGAAGATTATGCCCCTCGCCTGGAATGTAGCTCGTCACCTCGAAGCCGTTGGTCAGCCGGACTCGGGCCACCTTCCGAAGGGCCGAGTTCGGCTTTTTCGGTGTGGTCGTGTAGACGCGCGTACAAACGCCCCGTTTTTGCGGGCATTCCGTCATCGCCGGCACCTTGTTCCGCTTAACCGGAGCAACACGCGGCTTGCGGATCAATTGCTGTATGGTCGGCATCAGTGCATCCAAGTGAAGAGGGCCTAAGACCGCTGGACAATCCAGAGCCCGGCCCAATGATAAAAAAATGAGATGACCGGAGCCCCATGCCCCGCACCTCACGCATGTAATGTTTCCGGTGTCTTTGCGGCAGTGTCTAAGCAATCACGCGTGACCGCGCACGCCAACGGGCTTACTACCTGCCACCAGAGTAGCTGCAAAATAGGTTGCTGCACGAACTCCGTCAAGCTCAAATTCGCTTTGTATTTCGGGAATTCGTGTTTGTTCGGAAGCTTTAAGCGCCCAAAATTTTTGCCAAATCCTTAAATTAACATGAGCAGCGAAGGTTCGGGCTGCACTGGCATTCGGGAATTCGGGGTCAGGCTCTCTCGGCCGCAAGAGTGGTAGCGGAATCATGTGCTTCCGCGCCGGCCAGGGAACGCTCCAATTCTTTTGCTTCATGTTTGTATCTTTGGACGCCGGCACAGCAGTATATTTCAACTGGAGCCAGTATCTTGAAGCTTTTCCTTTGGTCGCCGGAATAATTGCTGCAACCGCAAATACAGCCGTTGGCCAGAAGCCGTTATTCCGATGCCGGCTGCCAGAGATTGCATGCTTCGAGCAGTGCCGAACAATCGGAAACAAGATCACAGAATCTGACCTCTCAGAATAGCGAAGCTGTCCCGAAGATAAGCTGCGAGCGCGCGCTGACCGTCTTGCTGCCGCCGCGCCTCCATGGCAAGCCGCATAGCGCCAATCGACATCATCGCCACCATGCGCAGCTCAGCGCGCCGTTCGGGTTCTGGCCAGAGTTCGCATAACGTCTCAAAAACCATTTGCTCCATTGCGAAGTAAATCGCCTGCTTGCGGGCGCGCAGCGTCTCGCTCGAATTGAAGATGCGGTCAACAACCACCGCTTTTTCGGATTCATACCGGGAAATGAGCTTCAACAGGCAATGCTCGACGGTGTCGAGGGGTGATTGATGCTTATCTTCAGCTAAGAGAGTTGGGCGAAGGGCGTCCAGAATCCCGCTGCCCTGCCAGAACTTCAGAATCTCGTCTTTCGTCTTGAAATAATAGAAGAATGTGCGAGGGGAGATGTCTGCGGCCTCAGCGATATCTTCGAGCGTCGTCGCGTCATAGCCCTTTTCAGCGAAGAGTTTCAGCCCGGTCTCGGCAATGCGCCGCAGCGTCTCGCGCCGCTTCCGTTCACGGGCGCCCTCGGTTTTTTCGGGGCCGTCGCGCATAATTTCGCCTTCGTAATGAATAGGTCTTGCATTTTTACAGTCACTGTAATAAACATAATTACAGTCGCTGTAAATTCTCCTTTGGTTGCTCAACCGCAAATGCGCCGCCGGCCGCTTTCTCTATCAAGGCCAGCGGGGAATCGTCAGCACTTTCACAGTTCGCCGTCAGTTTGCCTGCCAGCTTCCAAGCCGCAGCTCCGGCAACCCCGCACCCCAAAAGCGCATCCGTCTGGAGAGCTTCCAACATGATACAAACCATTAGCCTAACCGTTAACGGTGTCCGGCGCGACGTCCCGATTGACGATGTCCGCACCACTCTGCTCGATCTTTTGCGCGAGCGCCTTGACCTCAGTGGCACAAAAAAGGGCTGTGACCGCGGACAATGCGGCGCCTGCACCGTCCTTGTAAACGGGCGCCGGATGAACTCCTGCCTTACCCTCGCCCTTAGTTGCGATGGGGCGAACGTCCTGACCATCGAAGGACTTGCGAAGGGCGAAACCTTGCATCCGGTGCAGGCAGCATTCATTGAGCACGACGCCCTCCAATGCGGTTACTGCACGCCCGGCCAGATCATGAGCGCCGTGGGCCTGATCGCGGAGGGTCATGCGGGTTCCGATCTCGAGCGCATCCGCGAGGGCATGAGCGGCAATCTCTGCCGGTGCGGCGCCTACATCGGCATCGTTAAAGCGGTGCTCGACGCCCAATCACGCATGAATGCGCAAGACAATATTGGAGAAGCCGCATGAACAGCTTCGAATATATCCGGCCCGCAACCATCGCCGAGGCTATAGCGGCAAGCGCTCAATCCAACGCCGCCTTTCTCGCCGGCGGTACCAATCTCCTCGACCTGATGAAGGGCGGAGTGGCCTGTCCCAGCCGGCTTGTCGATATTTCCCGCCTACCCGGACTCGATCAAATCGAGATCATGGCCGATGGCACGATCCGCATGGGTGCGCTCGTCCGCAACAGCGATCTCGCCTACCATCCGGAGATTAGCAAGCGCCTACCAATCGTAGCCGAAGCCTTGCTTTCGGGCGCGTCCGCACAGCTTCGCAACGCCGCAACAATTGCCGGCAATGTCATGCAGCGTACTCGCTGCGCTTATTTCTATGATCCGGCAAGCGCCTGCAACAAGCGCTTGCCCGGCAGCGGCTGCGATGCCAAAGGCGGCGATACACGTTTGGCTGCGATTCTTGGCTGGAGCGAGCACTGCATCGCCGTCAATCCTTCCGATTTCTGCGTGCCTATGGTCGCTCTCGACACCGTGGTGGAGATTGCCGGGCCGCAGGGCAGCCGCGAGGTTCCGCTTGAGGACTTCCAGCTGCTGCCTGGGGAGACGCCTGAGCGGGAAACCTTGCTGGCGCCTGGCGAAATGATTGTGGCTTTAAGAGTCGCGCCACAAGCAGCAAGCTTTGCCGGCCACGCGCGCTATCTCAAGGTCCGCGACCGCACCTCCTACGCTTTTGCAATCGTGTCCGTGGCTGCAGCTCTTCGTCTTGATGGCGGAACTATTACAGAGGCCCGGATCGCGCTCGGCGGCGTTGCGCTGAAGCCTTGGCGGGCGCGGGAGGCTTTCGCCCGCGCGGCGGACGCAGCGCTCTCTGACGCCCGGCCGTCCGGCGATAATGGGTTCAAGATCGAACTCGCCCGGCGGCTCATCATCCGAACCTTGAATGAGGCCGCACGAGGGACCCCGCGGCCGCTGCCAGCCCTTCCTGCCTCCGTCGTCAATGCGGCCTAAGGAGCGATAAACATGAATCCCATTACCCCCATCCATGTCCGCCATGGCTCCAATATCGGCCAACCTATGACCCGCCGTGAAGGCGTACTAAAGGTCACCGGAGCCGCGCATTACGCCGCCGACAATAATCCCGCCGGAATGCTCCACGCTGTCATGGGGGTAAGCAGCATTGCTCGCGGCCGTGTTGCCTCCCTCAATGTCGCGGCCCCAAAAGCTCAACCGGGTGTCGTCGAAGTGATGACGCCCGCCAATGTGCCGCCGCTCGCGGTTCATCCAGATGAGAAGAGAACCCCCTTCGATTTCAAGATGGATTTGCTGCAGGATGATAGCGTCCGCTACGCGAACCAGCCCATCGCCGTCGTCGTCGCTGAGACGCTAGAAGCAGCGACGGAAGGCGCGATGCTACTTGCTCCCGCTTATGAGGCGGAAAGCCCCGCCGTCTCGCTCGATCAAGGCCCCCGCTACGTCCCGCTAGCCGTGGGCGTCGGCTCGCCTCCCGAGGAAAGCCACGGGGATTTGGCGGCCGGACTAGCCTCGGCAGCGGAGCGCATCGAAGCGGTCTTTGAGACCCCTGCGCAATATCACAACCCGCTTGAGCCTCATGCCATCGTCGCCCAATGGGATGGAGACCGCCTCATCATCGACACCCCAAGCCAGGGCATGGCAATGGCCCAGATGCGCCTTTCGGCGCTGCTCGGCATAGCGCCGGAGAAAATCCTGATCCGCAGCCCCTATCTCGGTGGCGGCTTTGGCTGCAAGGGGCTTATTTCAGGGCCACAGGTGCTTGGAATACTCGCTGCACGGCTTGTAAACCGGCCCGTGAAGTTGGTGTTGCGCCGTAAGCATATGTTCGGGCCTGTCGGGCATCGGGCAGCCACGCGACAGAGTTTCCGAATTGGTGCTGGGCCTGATGGCGCTTTGACGGCTCTGGAGCATCGCACGTTGACCGCATCCAGCCGCTTCGACGATTTCTACGAGCCCGCCAGCAACGCCAGCCACACGCTCTATACCACACCAGCGCTTGCAACCAGCCATGAGGCGGTACGCCTCGATACAGGAACGCCGCTTTTCATGCGTGCGCCGGGGGAGGCGTCCGGCAGCGCGGCACTTGAAGGTGCCATCGACGAGATGGCCGAGGCTTGCAGTATGGACCCGCTCGCATTCCGGCTGAAGAACTATGCCGAGGTTGAGCCGGTCTCTGGCAAGCCGTTCTCGTCCAAGGCCCTGCGGGAATGCTACTCGCAAGGCGCTAAGCGCTTTGGCTGGGCTGCCCGGTCAATCGCGCCGCGATCAAGGCGCGATGCGCAAGGATTGCTCACCGGCTGGGGCATGGGCACAGCCACATTTCCTGCGCTCATGTTCCAAGCCCAGGCCCGGGCCGAAATCCGCGTCGATGGCGCGACGGTCGAGATCGGCGGTCACGATATGGGGCAAGGCGCCTGGACGGCTCTGGCGCAGATTGCCGCCGATGGGCTGGGTCTCGGCATCGATCAGGTGGAGTTCCGCAGTGGTACCTCAGACTTGCCAGATGCTGGCATCGCCGGAGGCTCAGCGCACACCGCCACTGCTGGCACGGCGATCCACAATGCAACTGAAGCTGCGATCACGGCACTGGCGGACCTCGCCACCAAAGACCGGAACTCGCCGCTGTTTGCGGCCGGCAATGCCGGCGTGACTGCGCGCGATGGACATCTGTGGCGTCGTGACGATGAGAGCCGGGGGGAAAGCTATACGGCGATCCTGACCCGCGCCGGTCGGAAATCGATGGAGGGCAAAGGTCAGGCGGCTTCGGATCCCGCGCTTGCCGCGAATTACGCTGCGCATTCCCACGGCGCCGTGTTCGCGGAGGTGAAAGTGGACCCCGATTTGGGACAAATCCGGGTGACGCGTCTAGTGGGAGCCTTTGCCGCGGGCCGGGTCGTCAATCCCAGGCTTGTCGAGAGCCAGTATCTCGGCGGCATGATCTGGGGCGTTTCCTTCGCGCTCCACGAGAAGACGATCATGGATCCGCGAACGGGACGGATAATGAATGCAAACCTCGCCGAGTACCACATACCTGTGAATGCTGATATCCCCTCGATTGAGGCGATCCTCGTCGAGGAGCACGACCCCTACGTCAATGTGCTCGGCATTAAGGGCGTAGGCGAGATCGGTATTACCGGTACGGTGGGTGCGATCGCAAATGCCATCTGGCACGCCACCGGCGTCCGGGTGCGCTCTTTCCCGATCACCCTTGACAAGCTGATTATTTGAATCAAAGAGCGAGGTAATGCAGCTAGTTTTGATCCAGCTGCCCGTTTCCTGCTAACTATGCCAGAGATGGCCGATAGCTATGATCGGCCATCCCACATCCCCCAGAAACGGCTCACATTTGCCAAGAACAGTTTGCACTGGGTCAAACTCCGGCCTGATGCGTCTTCGAGTCTACTGAATTCTCTTTCCTCGCCACTTGTGATCAGGCGTTTAGCCTGTTTAAATCAGCCTCCACGCAAAGCCGCGGGCCCTCCGAGAGGTGAGGCCGGTTACACCGGCTGTTTCAGGAGGGGCAAAAACCATGGGCCCGAATTCTCGCGCACGTGCGCGTTTTGCAATCGACATCGGCGGAACTTTCACAGATCTCGCCCTTGAGCACGACAGCAAGCGGCACACGGCTAAGGTGCTGACCACGCCGCACGCACCCGAGCTAGGCGTAATCGAGGGAATTAATACCGTTCTCCGCGCGTCAGGATTGCCGCCATCCGGGATAGGGTTGCTTCTCCATGGTACCACCCTGGCTACGAATGCGATCATTGAGAGGAAGGGTGCCCGAACTGCGTTGATCACCACGAGGGGCTTTCGCGATGTGCTCGCTCTCCGCAATGAGAGCCGTTACGACCAATACGATTTGAACATCGTCCTTCCTGAGCCTCTCGTCCCCCGCTATTTGCGCTTGGAGGTTCCTGAGCGGCTCGACCATCGAGGCCGCGTCCTTCTGCCTTTGGACGAAGATGCGGTCCGCAAGTTAGTGCCATATCTTCGAAATCAAGGCGTCGAGAGCATTGCGATCGGTTATCTTCATGGCTTCGTGAATCCGGATCACGAACGCCGGACCGCGGAAATCCTGGCGGAGGAACTGCCAAACATCCCGATTTCGCTCGCAAGCGAAGTCTCGCCAGAAATGCGGGAGTGGGAGAGATTCTCGACTGCTGCCGCGAATGCCTATGTCCAGCCGCTTATGTCCAGCTATCTGAAACGGCTCGAACGGGAAGTGCGCGAAATCGGGATCGCCGCACCCCTCTTTACGATGCTGTCCGGCGGTAATCTCACGACCATTGATACAGCTTGCCGATTTCCGATCCGGCTTGTCGAAAGCGGTCCTGCCGGCGGCGCCATCTTTTCTGCAAGCATCGCCCGCGAGTGCGAGATCGGGAAGGTGCTCTCTTTTGACATGGGTGGCACCACGGCCAAAATCTGCTTGATCGACAATTACACACCGCAGACATCTCGCAGCTTTGAGGTGGCTCGCGTTGGCCGTTTCAAGAAAGGCTCAGGACTTCCTCTTCGTATCCCCGTGATCGAGATGGTCGAGATCGGAGCTGGGGGCGGGAGTGTGGCTCGGGTCGATGGTATGGGCCGCATCGCTGTGGGGCCTGAGAGCGCCGGCGCCGATCCCGGTCCCGCGAGTTATGGACGCGGCGGTGAGAAACCGGCGGTGACGGATGCGAATCTGCTTCTCGGCCGGTACGATCCTGAGCGTTTTGCCGGAGGCAGTTTGCAGCTTGATAGCTCAGCAGCGGAAGCAGCAGTCATGAAATCGGTCGGCCAGCCGCTGGGTATGGATGCGAGCATGGCCGCGCTCGGCGTGGTCGAAATCGTCGATGAGAATATGGCCAATGCCGCCCGCGTGCACGCCGTAGAGTCGGGGAAGACCTATCCAGGGCGTACCATGATCGCCTTCGGTGGCGGAGGTCCAGTGCACGGCACTCGGATTGCGGAAAAGATCGGCATCGAGCGCGTCATGATCCCTTCAGGCGCCGGCGTTGGGAGCGCAATTGGGTTTTTGCGGGCTCCCGTCGGTTACGAAGTCGTTCGCAGCCTCTATCAGAGGCTCAGCACGTTCGACTTCGAAGCCGTGAATGCACTCCTCGCCGCAATGGCGGACGAAGCCGCTTCAATCGTGTCACAAGGCAGCTTCGGCACGGAAACCGCCGAACGGCGGGTCGCCTATATGCGCTATGTCGGGCAAGGACACGAGATTGCCGTGACGCTACCTGCGCGTTCGCTTGCGTCAACCGATGCGAAGGAGATACTACGCTTGTATGAGGAGGAATACATCCGCTTCTACAACCGTCCCGTTCCCGGTTCGGATGTCGAAGTTCTGAGCTATTCAGTGACGGTATCGACGCGGCCGCCGGCTCCAGCCAAAGCCCCTGCCGCTGCTACTCGCTTTTCAGCAGAGCCTTCCCGCAGTCAAACCGTTCGCGATACCGCAAGCGGTGAAGTTTCCACCTGGGATGTCTACGACCGCGAAAACCTTCGCGCCGGAGCCGTCTTTCGAGGTCCTGGCATCGTGGCGGAGGCAGAGACTTCGACCCTTGTTGGTCTGGGGTGGTCAGGGCGTGTTACCGCGGAGGGATATATCGAACTCGTAAGAGAGCATCATGATCGTTGAGAAGAACGCCCAGCTTGCCGCGATCCAGGGGCAGGTCATGTGGAACCGCTTGATCGCAGTCGTCGAGGAACAGGCGCAGGTCATGATCCGCACCGCGTTCAGCACTACAGTTCGGGAAGCAGGCGACTTGTCCGCCGGGATCTTTGATCTTCAAGGCCGCATGATTGCACAAGCCGTGACGGGCACTCCCGGCCATGTCAATTCCATGATGGAAAGCGTGGGGCACTTCCTCGCAAAGTTTCCGGCCGGCAGCATGCGAGAAGGCGATCACTACATCACAAATGATCCCTGGCTCGGGACTGGCCATCTGCATGATCTCACGGTCGTTACCCCGGCATTGCGTCATGGAAAAATCGTGGGCTTGTTCGCCAATACGGCGCATGTGATCGACGTCGGTGGTCTCGGCATGGGCCCCGAAGCACGATCAGTCTTCGAGGAAGGCCTCTATATCCCAATCGTGCGCTGTTTCGAAGCCGGAAAACCGAACGAAACCTTATTCGACTTCATCCGCGCAGGGTCACGCCTGCCGGCGGAACTCGAAGGCGATATCTACTCTCTCTGCGCCTGCAACGACGCAGCGGCGGCCCGACTTGTCCAAATGATGGATGAGTTCAAATTAGAAAGCCTCGATCCAATTGCGGAATACATTTTCGATGCGAGTCTGAAAGCGACACTCGCAGAGATTGGGAGGCTGCCGCAAGGGACTTGGAGCGCCGAAATCCGATCCGACGGCTACGAAGCGCCCGTTACCCTCAGGGCAGCGATGATGATCGGAAAAGACTCCATCGATGTGGACTTTGCGGGCACATCCGGACTTTCATCTCGCGGCATCAACGTCCCAGCCGCCTATTGCCGCGCCTATTCGTGCTTCGGCATTAAAGTTGTCGTGTCCCCTGAAATCCCGAATAATTGGGCAAGCCTGCAGCCGTTCAGGATCTCAATCCCCGAAGGCTCGATTCTGAATGCGCCGCGTCCCTATCCGGTGTCGGTCCGCCATGTCATCGGGCAGTTGCTGCCGGACCTGATGATGGGGTGCCTTCACCAGGCGGTGCCGGACCGGGCGGCTGCCGAGGGCTCTTCCTGCCTTTGGAACCCGCCTTTGCGCGGCGGCGCCGCCGTGAGCGGGCAAGGAGGGGATAATCGCCGTGTCTTACCCGATTTCGAGATTATTACTTTCAATTCCGGCGGCACCGGCGCGCGCCGCTCTCTCGACGGCCTCGATAGCACTGCCTTCCCCTCCGGTGTACGCACAATGCCCGTCGAAGCGACAGAGAACGTCGCCCCGGTGATCTTTTGGCGCAAGGAACTTCGGCCTGACTCTGCCGGTCCAGGCCGCGCTCGCGGCGGCTTTGGGCAGATCATGGAAATTGGTGGCGCGGACGATCTCGAATTTGCGTGCAACGCCATTTTCGACCGCATCTCTTTTCCGCCGAGAGGCCGCGAGGGCGGCATGGATGGTGCGCCTGGGCGCGTTGAACTCAAGTCTGGCGCGGTTCTGCGCACAAAAGGCTTTCAAATAATCCCGGAGGGGGATCGGCTGATGCTTTACCTGCCGGGGGGCGGCGGGATGGGGCGTCCTGCCGAGCGGGATCCGGAGCTTGTAGCTCTGGACGTCCGGAATGGTCTCATTTCCATTGAATCCGCGAGGCGTGACTATGGCGTCGAATTGACGGCAGACGGCAAACTCGATGAGGCAGCCACGGCCGCACTTCGATTGGCGGATAGGTGAATTTCCCAAGGCTTCCTACCTCTGCTACGGTTGCCACTTAAACTGCTAGGAAATTCAATCGTAGCGGAATTAAGGGGAGGCACCATGTTTCGAAAGCTTATAGGCGCGTTGGCAGCCACCGCCTTCACAGCGGTTTCTTTGACAGGGGCCTTTGCCCAGGAGACCGTCAAAATCGGAGCCATTTATCCTTTGAGTGGCAACGCCGCAAGCGCTGGTGCAGGCGCGAAAGCTGCGATCGAAGTCGCTACCGAGATCATCAACAGCGCACATCCGGAACTGGGGGAATTGACCCTCGCCAAGGACGCTGGCCTGCCAAACCTCAAGGGCGCGAAGGTCGAAGTCATTTTTGCCGACAACCAGGGAACACCGGCGGCAGGTCAGAACCAAGCCCTGCGGCTTATCACAGAGGAAAAGGTGCATGCCTTGATGGGCGCTTATCAGTCGGGCATCACATCGACAGCAAGCGCAATCGCCGAGAAATACGGCGTTCCATTTCTATCGGGAGAGTCGGTCGCTGCCAATCTTACCGAGCGCGGTTTCAAATGGTTTTTCCGCACGACGCCGATCGCCTCCGATATCGCGAAAACTTACGTGGATTTTCTCAAGGAAATGCGATCCGCTGGCACTAAAGTCGACATGATCGCCATCGTCAACGAGAATACAGAGTACGGTACCTCGATCGCCAAAGTCGTACGCGAGACTGCACAAGGCGCGGGCCTGAATGTGGGGCTGGAGATTGCCTATGGCGCGAATACGGCTGACGTCCAATCGCAAGTGCTGCAGCTTAAGGACAAGAACCCTGATTGCGTGATCTTCGTCAGCTACACCTCGGACGCAATTCTATACATGAAGACGATGCAGGCGCTGGGCTACAAGCCGCCGATCCTGATTGGTGACGATTCTGGGTTCTCGGACGCGGCGTTCTTGAAGACGGTTGGATCGATTGCGCAAGGCGCCATCAATCGCTCGGCTTGGAATGTTGGCCAGCCCAGCAGTGTTACCTATCGCATCAATGAGATTTACAAGAAAAAGACCGGCAACGACCTCGACGACACATCCGGACGGGCCATGGAAGGCTTCTTTGTTCTCGTCGATGCGATCAATCGGGCGGGCTCGACGGAACCGGCAAAAATCCAGGCCGCGCTGCGGGAGACGAACCTCAAGCCTGATCAGCTGATGATGGGCTATCGCGGCGTGAAATTCGACGAGAAGGGCAACAATATCCTGGCGTCCGCGCTGCTGATCCAAATTCAGGGCGACAAATATGTGGCGGTTTGGCCGAAAGCCGCCGCGGTCGCGCCGCTCCAGTTGCCCTATAAGGGCTGGTAGAAGGAACAAGGCCCGGATGCAGAGCGCTTCCGGGCTTTTTTTAGCGCGGATACTCAAGCCCTTTATGACCTTGTCTCTCGTTCAAATCCTGGTAAGCGGCGTCCTGCTAGGTGCGGTCTATGCCTTGTTCGCGTCCGGGCTCACGCTAATCTGGGGCATGATGAACGTCATCAACTTCGCACATGGCGATTTTGTCATGATCGCGATGTACATCGCTTTTCTAGTTTGGACGCTGTTCGGTGCGGGTCCGGCAGCCTCGGTGCCCATCGCCGCTGTTATTCTCGCGACAATGGGTGTTATCGTCTATTTCGGGTTAGTCCGGCATATCGCTCGCGGCCCTATGCTAGCTCAGATCTTGGGAACGTTCGGCCTCGCACTGCTGCTCCGCTATTCGATTTTCTGGGCTTTCGGCGCCAATTTTTTATCGCTGCCCGCTGACATTGTTGGCGGCAACTATGACATCCTCGGGATTCGCATCCAGGCCTCTCGGCTTCTGGCGGCGGTTCTTGCCGTAGTGCTGACATTGGGGCTGCATCTCATGCTGACTCGCACGATGGTTGGCAGCCGGATGCTCGCTGTTTCTGAAGATGCCTTGGCCGCGCAACTGATGGGTATCAGGCCGGAGCGAATGCAGGCGCTCGCTTGGGCGCTGGCGGCAGGACTCACTGGAATTGCCGGCGCGTTGATCGCGACATTCTTCTATATCTCACCGACGGTTGGCGAGTCGCTCGCCATCATCGCTTTCGTGACCGTTTCTCTTGGGGGGTTCGGCAGCATCCTGGGTGCCCTTGCGGCAGGCATCTTGATCGGTGTTACAGAGTCCGCGTCGAGCTATCTGATTGGCGCAGTTTACAAAGACATCGTCGTCTACACGCTCTTCATCGCAGTGCTTTGGGCAAGGCCGCAGGGCCTGATGGGCAAAAGCTGATGAGGCGTACCTTCTGGGCCTGCATTGCAATTTTGCTGGCAGCCCTGCTCCCGTACATCCTCACGACGCCGTTCGAGCAGCGCCTTTGCGCGCTCGTTGTGCTCTACGCCATTGCAGCGTCAGCCTGGAACATCGTTGGCGGCTACGCCGGCCAGATTTCGGTCGGGCATTCCGTATTCTTCGGATGCGGCGCCTATGCAAGCCTCGCTACCTTCACACATCTCGGCTGGCCGCCTCTGGCCGGCTTACCGATCGGAATCGTAGTAAGCGCCGCCATCGCGGGAGTTATCGGCATGCCGACGCTCCGCCTTTCCGGTCACTATTTCAGCATGGCGACCATCGCCGTCGCGGAACTTGCACGACTTATTGTGACCAATACGGAGTTTCTTGGAGCGGCGGTAGGTCTGAGTGGACCAGCTGTCCCAAGATCGGTTTTCGATCTCTCATTCACGTCCGCGGTGCCCTATTACTATATTTTTCTAGCGGTTCTGATCGCTCTTCTCTGGCTCACGCATCGCATGGCCGCGAGCCGGCTTGGCTTCTACCTTCGTGCCATTAGGGACAACGAGCGGGCTGCCCGCTCGCTGGGGGTTAAGGCAGGCCGCTGTAAGCTATACGCTTATCTTCTGAGTGCCGGTGCGACCAGCGTCGCCGGTTCGCTCTACGCCATGATGTTTGGTTATATCGATCCCGATAGCGGCTTCGGGATTTTGACTTCCGTCAAGATGGTCATCATGGCGGCGCTTGGGGGTGCCGGACTACTGTTCGGCCCCCTCGCCGGCGCTGCAATTCTGGTGCCGCTGGAAGAGATCTCAAACAGCCTCTTCGGTGGCAAGGGGGCAGGGATTACCTTTGTCGTCTACGGCGCTATTATCGTTATAATTGCCCGTTTCTACCCTGGTGGCATACTCAAGCTTCTCCAGGTCCGGGAGAAGGTTATTCGCAAAGCAACGGAATCGGATACGAGGGTCGCCGATGCTGCTTGAGGCCCGGGATGTGACGAAAGCCTTCGGCGGTTTCCGGGCGGTTGACCGTGCATCGCTTGAAATCGCGCGAGGCGAAATCATCGGCCTTATTGGACCGAATGGGGCCGGGAAATCCACGTTCTTCAATTGCCTCACCGGCGACTTGCGCCCCACCTTCGGTACCGTCTGTCTCAACGGAAGGGACGTCACAAATCTCGCGCCCGAGGCCCGGGCCGCACTCGGCCTCGCCCGCACATTCCAGGTGCCACAAACCTTCGAAGGCCTGACCGTCATCGAGAATGTGATGATCGGTGCCTTTCTTCGCACCCCGAACCCCGCCGAAGCTCGAAGAAAAGCATCTGCCGTAATAGCGCGCACTGGGCTTGAAGACGTTGCCGGCTCCGTTGCCAATAGTCTCGGCACGCCAGGACGAAAACGCCTTGAAATGGCTCGAGCCCTTGCGACGGAGCCTGAAATCCTACTGCTTGACGAGGCAATGGCAGGTCTGACCGCGGCGGAAATCCGCCGTGCAGTCCAGCTGGTGCGCGATATTCATGCCTCCGGCATCACGCTCGTTATAGTCGAGCACATCATGGAGGTGATCGTCTCGCTTGCGCAGAAAGTCGTCGTGTTTCACCAGGGCCGGGAAATTGCGCGCGGCACGCCAGAGGAGGTTACGAAGGATCCGGCGGTGATCACCGCTTATCTCGGCAAGCGAAGGGCTTCGAACTCAGCGTCAAAAGCTCGCGAGGAGCTTCAGTGACGGGGCCACTCCTCTCCGTGGATCATTTGCAGGTCCATTATGGCGGTCTCATCGGCGTCTCGGATGTCACCCTCGCCGTAGACGGGGGCGCAGCCGTCGCGCTGCTGGGCTCTAATGGGGCTGGCAAAACGACAACGCTTAACGCGATCGCAGGGCTTATTCCTTGTTCAGGCGGCAAGATTGTCTTTGAGGGTGAAGACATCAGCAACCGGCCAGCCTATGCGATTGTGCGCAAGGGATTGGCCCTATCGCCGGAGGGGTGGCGGCTTTTTGTCCAGCAGAGTGTGGAAAGTAATCTGCTTTTGGGAGCCACATCTGCCGCAGGGGGAGCCAACAAGCGGCAATTGCTCGAAAAGGTCTACACGATTTTTCCAAAACTCGCCGAACGCCGGCGCCAGCGCGCGGGTACCATGTCCGGTGGCGAGCGCCAGATGCTGGCGGTCGGCCGGGCTCTGATGAGCAGCCCCAAACTCCTGATGCTTGATGAACCAAGTCTTGGTCTGGCCCCCGCGATTGTCGAGGCTATGTATGAGACGCTTAAGCAGCTGCACGCCGCCGGCCTTACGATCCTGCTTGCGGAGCAGTCCGTCGAACTCGCTCTTGAGATCGCAGACCACGCTTATGTTCTGCAGGCCGGACGTAACGCCATGTCCGGACCCGCCCGCGAGATCATGCAGAACCCGAGCATGCAAAAGGCTTATCTCGGCCTATAGGAATGAGTCTGACACCATATCAGCTGCACGCCAACAGGGCAGCGCTCGATCGAGGTAGT
>JBAUNL010000813.1:0-6339 GCA_049579205.1 Rhodomicrobium sp.
CAGGCAGAGCTACTTTCAGCGGAGTGGGCCAAGGCCGCCTAGAGAGCCTTCTATTGTTCATTGGACCGAACGATAGTGGTGTAGCGGTCAACAACCTCTGGCCTAGATATGCCGCCAACAGGCATCAGAACCCCCCAAGGGTAGGCGGGAGTACTGCCACGCTCGTATTGGTAAACAATAATTTCGGGAAGATTCCGCTTGTCGTAGAGACGGCCGAAGCGAAAGACAACGCTGTTTTGGGCTGCAAGAAACACATGCATCCGCTTCACGCCCAGGTTGCCAAGAGCAATCGCGGCATTGAGGAACTGCGCGCCCAACCCGCGCTGCCATTCGTCTGACCAGTGACAATCAGGAGAGCCTTCCTCCAAATTCGAGCCGCACTAAGGGAAGGCCTCCGATCTTTTCTGTGACGGCCGCTAAATCGATCCGGTACGACACCGATATGGCCAGCGCAGCCTCTGGGGTGCCCTGTTGGACCGCATCCAGAGGCCAGAAATCGCTTTCCGTCATCCACAGCGTCAAGGGAGCCCCAGCTCCCGCGGTGGCGGTCCCAATCCATTATCGTGATCGGGCCTTCGTCATCCAACATAACGCCTGTAAGGAAGGTAAGCGGCACGGGAGCTAATCCACCATAAACGTAGCCGATGTCGCTCCGGTCAAGGCCTCCGACCCTGCGGCTCAAGTCCAAGGGGAGGGAAAGGAGCTGACGGACCGCAGCGTCCGGTTCAATAATAACGCCATCCTTCACCCGTTGCCGAAAATCCAAGACCATCTGGTCCCTGTTGCCCTTGAGATCAGCGGGAACCTCTGCCGCCAACGGGCTTCCAGGGCTGTCACGCAAGCCCCTGGCTTCGATAACAATCACTCTCTGCCGCGCCACTTGTCTTTGCTGGGAGCGGTAGTGGAGAATTTCCCACGCCAAGCCCACAATGACGAGCGTGAAGCCGAGCGCGGCGAGGCCATAGGTAATAAATGCCGGGCCGCCGCCGCTGGCAATCTTCTCGAAGTGGAGGGGGGGCGTCGGCAGGTTTAGGGCTGCGATCTTCCCGTCGCTTAGCTTAATGAAGTGATAGTAGGGCTTTACCGCAGTCCTCGGCACATTCGCGGCACATGGTTGCGCAAAGCCGGCAGTGGTTGAATTCATGCTTGTCGCATTCCGCCGCGCAGATCCGGCAAGCCCCGATACAAGCCTCCATTTGCGTGCGAAGCAGCTCCACATCCTGTCTTGTACGGCGGACCATTACCCGCGAGGCGGCAGAGCATACGTCGGCACAGTCAGAGCAGACGCGGATACACTGGCGCATGTCCTTCTGCTCGGCACTGCAGGCATCTGCGCATGAGATGCACATAAGCGAGCAAAGCGCTGCGTGCCGGGCTGCCTTCACCAGGTCCTCGTTCACGTTACCGCCGACGTCGGGATGGAAGGAAATCATCTTCTCAAGTGACACGGCCTACTCCTTACTCCGGCACAAACGGTGCAGGCTCTCAAGCCAGCCCGCGCTAACGTTATAAATGGCGCACGGTCAGGAGCGTTCCTCCGCAGGCGCTTGCCGAAGGTTTCAAAGCGGCGCTGTCTCGACCAAAGCTAATGCTGAAGGGGTAGCATGGAGGTGCTATGCGTTTCATTGCATGGCCGCCGCCGGTTTCGTATTCTGGGTTAGCACCCTATCAGGAGTGCCGGTGAGGGGGGCTACACTGAGGCAACTTCAAATATTTGCGGCTCGGTCAGATTCAACGGGCCCCTTCATTCGCTGCATGTCGATTAAAACTGAGCAGGAGCCCCATGAACGGCGCGAAACTGAAACATTATGGCTGGGGCCGCGAAGGCGAAGGGATGACTGCGGCGGAACGGGCTTTCGTTCTTGGCCGCTACCAATTGAAATTTGGGCGGGAAACGTTCCAGACTATTGTGGTGCCGCGTCTCGATGACCTGTCCCTCCCTGATCCTCGCGCGACGCCGCCGGCAACTTTCGCCGCCTTCTGTACCACCGAGCGTTATGATCGCGTAGCCCATACCTATGGAAAGTCCTACCCAGACTATGTCCGCGCCATGCTCGGACAGTATAATAGCGCCCCAGATGTCGTTGCCTATCCCCGCACGGAGGCCGAGATTTCAGCGGTCATGGACTGGGCGGGCACTATTGGCGCTTCGCTTGTGCCGTTCGGTGGTGGGTCAAGCGTCTGCGGCGGCGTCGAACACCGCGGCAGTGGGCACTACAAGGCAGCCGTGACCGTCGACCTGCGCCACTTCGGCAAGGTACTGGAGGTGGACGGGACATCCCGTGCCGCCTGCATCGAGGGTGGTGTTTTCGGGCCGGCGCTGGAAAGCCAGTTGAAGCCCCACGGTTTGACGCTCCGTCATTTTCCGCAGAGTTTTGAATATTCCACACTTGGCGGCTGGATCGCGACACGGTCCGGCGGCCATTTCGCCAGCCTCTACACCCATATCGACGATCTCGTCGAAAGTCTCCGCGTCGTGACGCCGAACGGGATAGTTGAGACCCGGCGCTTACCGGGATCGGGAGCTGGGCCGAGCCCCGACAGGATGTTCATTGGCTCTGAAGGCATTCTTGGCATTATCTCGCAAGCGTGGATGCGGCTACAATCGAAACCGTCATTTCGCGCGGGAGCTTCTGTGAAGTTCGAGAATTTCTTTGCCGCTGCGCGCGCGGTCCGGGCCATCGCGCAGGCAGGTCTCTATCCCTCAAATTGCCGCATTCTCGATCCGGCGGAAGCCTACAATACCGGCGCCGCAGATGGTTCCGTCGCGATCCTCGTTCTTGCCTTCGAGTCGGGAGACCATCCGCTGGACGCATGGATGAAACGCGCACTCGAATGTTGCGCAGATCATGGCGGCGCCGCAGAGGTGGGCGGAAGCGGCGCCCATCTTGAGGGCGTGGCGGGATTGTGGCGCAACGCCTTCATCCGGATGCCCTATGCGCGAGAATTTCTGACGCCGGCAGGGATCATCAGCGACACCTTCGAGACTTCAATCACCTGGGACCGTTTCGAATCTTTCCACGACACGGTCAAGGCCGCGACTGAGCAAGCCACACTCGATGCGACCGGCGTCAAGGGCGAAGTCACTTGCCGCTTCACCCATGTCTATCCCGACGGTCCAGCACCTTATTTTTCGTTTCATGCACTCGGCCGCCATGGCGCATTGCTTGAACAATGGGGGGCGATCAAGAATGCCGCGAGCAATGCATTGATCGCGGCCGGCGGTACGATCACGCATCATCACGCGGTCGGGCGCGATCATCGCCCCTGGTACGATCGACAGAGGCCAGAACTGTTCGCCGCGGCGCTTCGTGCTGCAAAGGGAGCGCTCGATCCACACGGCGTGATGAACCCCGGCGTGCTGATCGAGCCTTGAGGTATGGCACACTTCGATAGAAACAAGATGTTGGCCGCGTACCACCAGATAGCGGATGTGACCTTTGGGCTTTGAAACTGACCTTTCGGGCCATGTGTCGAAATTGTTCGCCGTTCAAAAATGCAAGCGTTCTCCTCCCGGTTCGAGCCAAACCAATCCCTCTAGACTTCAAACAGCTTCTTTAGCCGGGGGACTCAGGTATGTTCGCTGGAAATCCAGGAGCCAGACAGCTCCTATACCAAAGCGAGAATCAATCAGCACGGCTACGGCCTAATTTGGCGTGAAGCTGGGCCAAAACTGAGTTTGACCCAACCGCTTTGCCCGCCGGAAAATCCCGCTAGGGTGATTTTCATGCCATGATCTATCTCGCTGTCGTCATGGCATTCGAATCATGGTGGCTAACATGACCAAAATCGAACCCCTGATTAGTGCCGGGGATTACCGAGTCTTCCAAGCGATGATGCCGAAGGAGCCCGCATTCAAGGACGGTCCTACCGGGATTGACATTGACTTCGCGACGTTTTCCATCCGCGAAAACATACGCATTCAAAGCGCGATGACCGCAAACAAGGCCATCGTAATGGTAGGCGTTGAGCCTGATAAATTTGAGCGATATTGCGAGAACTATGACAAAGACCGCAATTGGCAATCCCTCACAAATTTCGCCGATGCGAAATTCGACATGAGCCTCGATATACTCGACGACGAATGAGGGGAATTACCCTACGGCAGCCCCGTCAGAAAACTTGACACCCCGTATCATCCCAGGAAGAGGGAGCACCTCAGCGATTGCGGTGCGAGAGCCGCCGGGGATTTGCCTATACCCATGGACTGATGTTGCTAGTTTTCATACAGCGGTTCTCCGCCAAAACATCCTGAAACGCGTGGCCGATAACCGTGACAAGGTCTTTATGGCCGCGGGCATTGACCCTGAGAACGCAGAAGCCGTTCTCCTCGTTGTGGAAGGTCACTCGTTCTACGGGTCCGGCAAGAACTTCGCATCCCTCGTCAATCTTAGGCATGATTACGCCAAAAGAACCTCCCCAAGGCGAACGATCCGGCCAGTTTCCGCATCATAGGCGGGTATCGGAGATTTCGTGTTGGGCGAGGCGCATCCCCGATTGTGGCCCGTTCACACGACGTGCTCCCAAAAGCCGGCTTTGCGGCCATGCTTGGCTTCAAAGGCTGCTGCCATTATTCGCGATTCGAGCCGGACCGAGCTTAGTGATCATACCAGAACGAAGCTCGCGGATGGTTCAAGCCTCCAAGACAAAATCGAAGGTAGCCTCAAGCGGCGAGGTGTTTGGTACGAGCTTTAACAGAAGCGCCGGGTTGAACAGGAAATCCGCCTGATTGGCCGGCTCACCCGGAAAATAAAGCTGGGTGGTGAGGATTGCTCCACCAGCAGGCTGAGCGCGAACGTGGATGTGTCGCGTGCGTCCTCCGTAAAGTCCCGGCAGAATTGTCTGCAAGTCGAAACGTCCCTCGGCATCGGAAAAAAGATGCCCTCGATGACGGAACCCCTTGCGATCATAGAGGCCATCGGCATCCGCATGCCAAAAATCAAGGAGCGCCTGTGCGATCGGTTTGCAGGACGCGGTCACGACCTGGCCTGAAAGACGCAGTTGCGTTGCAGCATCGCTGGGCTCCATAAGCAAGGAGCGCTGCGGAGAATTCGGCTTGAAATAAGGCCCTGCCGTCTGCCGGGGAGTTGCTTCGTGGCCATCTGAACAGCGGGGTGTTGGAGCAAGCACTTGCGAGCGGGCGTGACGAGGTATCCCGAACGTCATAAGCGCGCCGGCGGCTGCTCCGGATGTTGTTATGAATTTTCGGCGCGACGCTTTCACATCAGCATCCATTGTTCGATTGCCATCCCGATTGAGCCCATCTTTGCCGTCGCCACCGAAAATGTTGGGGAAGGACCCTCGCCGCTTTGTCCGGGAGCCGTGGGCGAGTCTCAGGCCGGCCCGCTGATTAAGAGCTATCTGCTCCTGCTAATCACCGCTTCCTGAGTTGAGCGGCGCGCTGTCTCTATGAGAAAACGCAAATCGATCTGCATGCGTTGCCGCAATAGACGCCGGAGAAGTTTGGGCAGCAACGGCCGGCTTCCAGCCCGCAGATTCTACTGGACCGGATTGTTGCGCGGCAATTCGCGCCAGGCGCCCGGCAGCCTGATTGTGTCATTTCTCAGCGTCAACCTCTGACGCAAGTCAAGGTTGCCCGCACCTGCTCCGCCAGTAAGCACACGCTAAGACCGCCTTCTCAGACACACTGTTTGCGCACCGGTTGGCTTTCAAGCACTCAAAGAAGCAGTTCCCTTGATCTCGGGGGTAAACAAATAAGCCACTCATAAAAACGAGGGTTTTTGTCGCTCGTCTTGCGAGCCCGGAAGAATGAAATCACCCGCAATTAGCAACTGCGGTGGCCTTGTAGCATTGCAAGGCCGATACTTTACCAGCCTGTCGCGCACGGCGAGGATGAACAAGAAGATAAAGATCGCAGATAATAACTTCTGGATGCCAGAAACGATGGCGACGGTGCGTGGTACAACGGCTACCGGGTTGCCCCCTATCGCTCGACGCCATAAAGGTAACCGAATGCGCGATGCGCACCTCTTTCGTAAAACCGCACTCTGAATCGTCAAATTCGCGGATGGTGTGCTCGTGATGGCCACTACGTTTTTTTTAAAGCCAGCATGATGCCGATCAACAAAGGCCCGCTAAGCATGCATGGGCTGGTCCAACGGCTTCGCGTCAAGGCTCTCGACAGCTATGCTATCGTGCGCGCCGGCGCCGACTACGAATGATCCCCCGACGCACTTTATCCGTGCTCCACCGATTTGAACAGAAACGCTGCTTACTTGTTCGATAACGGTGCCCAAGGAACTGTACGCGGCGTCACCAACTTCCGGGCGTAGCTCAGTGAACACACAGCACCTTAGAGAGTGATTACCACTTTCTGGT
>JBAUNL010000814.1:0-14947 GCA_049579205.1 Rhodomicrobium sp.
TTGATATACGCCTTCGAAGGTTTTCCGAACGATCACCCATCCTCATTCGCGGGCCGCATTTTTGCTGGCATCGCGGGAGGGGGCATGGCCTCCCGGCTATTTCAGGAGGTCCGCGAGAAGCGCGGGCTTTGCTACGATATCCACGCATTCGACTGGGGCTACTCCGACAGCGGCATCATCGGTTTGCATGCCGCGACAAGCCCTCAGCAGCTCGAAGAGCTGACAACGATCGCGCTCGGTGTCTTCGCGAGCCTTGCCGATGAAGGTCCAACCGCGCAGGAGCTTGCCCGGGCGAAGTCGCAGATCAAGGCAGCTTTGTTCATGAGCCTGGAAAGCTGCGAGGCTAGGGCCGGGCAGCTTGCCTGGGATCTCATGGTATTCGGGAGGCCGCTCACGAATGAGGAGCTGATCGAAAGGATTGAAGGCGTCACCCGCGAGGAGGTTCAAAACGTTGGCCGCCGTCTCCGGTCAACCCCCGAAATTGTTTCCGCAGTGGTGGGGGCACGCGGCGCCGCAAACGCCGTCACAGATGCAGCCGAGGCGTTCCTGTCCGGTACCCTTGCAGCGGCGTGACTTTGGGGATGATTGGCGGCTCGCGCATCTTCTTTTCTGAGAGCAGGCCCCACGTCGAAGGCGATGGCGTTTTCCTGCGGGAGCCCCAAATGTCGGACTATAAGGCTTGGGCGGAATTGCGGGCTAGAAGCCGCGCCTTCCTTGAGCCTTGGGAGCCGCGATGGGCGCGCGATGAATTGTCTCGCGACAGTTTCCGCCGCCGCATTCGCTATTATTACCGCGACGCCCGCCAAGATCTCGGTTATGCCTTTTTTCTGTTTAGAACCTCTGATAACGCCTTAATCGGGGGGCTCACCTTGAGCAATATCCGCCGGGGGGTCAGCCAAAGCTGCTCGCTTGGATATTGGATCGGCGAACCCTTTGCCAACCAAGGCTACATGACCAAAGGAGTTCGGGCGGTCACTTGGTTTGTATTCGATGTTCTGCGTCTTCATCGGTTGGAAGCAGCCTGCCTGCCGAGCAATGAGGCATCCACAGCGCTTCTAATCCGGACAGGCTTCAAATATGAGGGCTTAGCCCGGCGGTACCTTAAAATTAATGGCATATGGCAAGACCATTCGCTTTTTGCGCTGCTCAACGACGACCCGATTCCGTGAGATTTGTGGCGGAGGATGGCGCCTAGGTGCATTACGAAACGAACCCAATTATTTTTTCACCGCGGCTTGGCTCGCTGCAATTTTTTTCTCATTTGCGTCCTTCACAGCACCTGCACATGCGCTTGAGCCAATTGTAATCGGCCCTGGCGACGAAAAAATCGACATCACCCTTCTCGGTGAATTCTATGACAGGCGTGGAGACAAGCTCAGCGTAGAAACCGCGCCAGGCCCTGACGGGATCGCAGGGCGCATGACGGTGTCTGCCAAAACCCCCGGCACCAATCCAAGCTGGGTAGTCTTTGCTCTCAGCAATCCCACCGGCAAAACCATCGTCAGGTGGCTCACTGCTCAAAGATACGACATTGCCGGGTCACGCGTTTTCAGGCCGGACCTCGACTCACCGCGCATCACAAATGTAACGCCATCGCTCGGCTTCCGTCCCGAGCGCAACGACGATTACGACTATCTCGATAACTACCGGCTCTCGCTTGAGCCAGGAACGACGGTCACCTTTATTGTGGAGCTGGCGACCGCATCCGTCCCAAGGCTCTATCTGACCTCAGAAGCTAGCTTTGGAAAGCGGCAGCGGGACAGCAGCCTCTTCCATGGCATTCTCCTTGGCATCACCGGTATTCTCGCGATCTTCCTCACCGCGATCTTCGCCGCGAACCACAAAGCTATGTTCCCCGCAGCGGCGCTGGTGGGCTGGGCCGCGCTTGCCTACCTTTGCGTGGACTTTGGGTTCTGGCATAAGCTGTTTCAGCTTTCATCAGAAGATAACGGCACATACCGGGCTGCCGCAGAGGCCGCATTTGCGGCCAGCGTCGTCATCTTCCTCTACACCTTCTTAAATCTCAGGCTCTGGCATTCCTGGATCTCCGTCGCGTTCTTTGGCTGGATTGCCGGACAGGCAGGACTGATCTTTTTCTCATTGATTGATGCTCAGCTTACCGCAAACCTGGCGAGACTTTCCTTCGTCCCGATTGCGGTCGTTGGATCCGCCCTTATCAGCTTTCTTGCTCTTCGCGGCCAGGAGCGCGCGCTTTCGCTCGTTCCGAGCTGGATGCTCTTCATGGTCTGGCTTTTCGCCACCGCCGTCACGATCATGGGGAAGGTCTCCGGCGATATCGTCGTTCCGGCACTTTCGGCAAGCCTTGTCGTTTTCCTGGCACTCATCGCTTTCACCGTAACCCAGTACGCCTTCCACACCGCCGATCCGGGCGCCATCGGGGAAGATGCAGGGCAATTCAAGCTGCGTGTCATGGCTTTGGAGGCGTCCGGCGCAAGCGTTTGGGAATGGGACGGCCGGCGCAATGAAATTAACACAGGCCCCGAGGTCGAGACGGCACTTGGCGTAGCGCCGGGAGCGCTCCGCTGCGAGGTGGACAGCTGGCTGCAGTTCCTCCACGCCTCGGACCGCGAGCGCATGCGCCTCACGCTATGGACTGTCCGGGAACGCCAAGGCGGAGACATCAGCCTTGAGTTCCGGATGAAGCGCGCGGATGGCGGCTATCTTTGGTACGAGCTACGCGCCGCAGTGACCCAGCAACGCACCACCCGGACACTTCGCGGGGTAGGTTTGCTGCGGAATGTGACTGCTCAAAAGCGTGCGCAAGAGCGGCTCCTGCATAATGCCATTCGCGATGGCCTGACAGGACTACCAAATCGTGAGCTCTTCCTCGACCGGCTGCAAACCGCGATTGCGCGTGCGAAGGACGAGAACATAAAGCCGACGATCTTCTTTATCGACCTGGATGCCCTTAAGGCACATAGCCGCTCGCCCGATTTTGCGACCAATGATGGCGTTCTCCTCACGGTGGCGCGCCGGCTGTCCCGGCACATCTCGGCACAAGACACACTTGCTCGTATCAGCGCGCTTCAATTCGCAATCCTGATCTCGGACAATACTGAGCCGCGGCACATCGCCATGCTGGCGGAGCGGGTTCGCCGTTCCCTGCGCACCCCTATGAAAGCGGGCGGACGCGATCTTGTCCTCACAGGCAGCATCGGCATAGCTATGTATGACGGCACCCAGGAAAGTGCCGAGGACCTTCTTCGCGAGGGCGAAAGCGCAATGTACCGGGCGAAGCGGGCTGGGGCCGATAGGATCGAACTGTTCAAGCCCGAAATGCGTGGTGGTCCGGACGAGCGCGCGATCGTGCAAGCCGATCTCAAACATGCCATTGAACGGCGCCAGATCCGCATCCTCTATCAACCTATCGTCAGGATCTCTGACGAACAGATCGCCGGCATGGAAGCCTTTATCATCTGGGATCATCCGGCGCTCGGGCGACTTAGCCTGCCGGAATTCGAACCTTCGGCGGAAGCGGCCGGCCTATCCGGCGAACTTTGGGGATATGTCTTCGAGCGCTGCATCCGTCAGGGAGCCCGGTGGCACCGAATCCTGCAAAAAGAAGACCCTCTTTACGTCAGCATCAATATGTCGAGCCAACAACTCTTCCACCATGATCTGGTGCAGAACCTGCGGCTCATTATCGGGCGCGAGACCCTACCAAAAGGAGCGCTCCGGCTTGAAATCGCGGAAAACCTCATCAATGCAAATCCTGAACAGGCGATCGAGATCCTGGACTGGCTCAAAAGCTTGAATGTTAGCGTCGCACTCGATGAATTCGGGGTCAGCTTTTCATCGTTGTCTTATTGGCATCGTCTTTCAATTAACGCGATCAAGATTGACCGCTCGCTTGTAAGTTTAAGCGATAAGGAGCGCTCCAGTGCCACGGTGTTGAAAGCCGTTTTGACCATTGCCCATGAGCTTGGAAAAGAGGTGATTGCCGCCGGCGTCGATAGCGAAGAAGACCTCGCCTATGTCCGCGCAGTCGGGTGCGATTTTGGGCAGGGTTTTTTCTACAGCGACCTGATGTCCGAGCGGGAGGTTGTTAACCTGCTGAATTCAATTGCGCGCTCAACGCGCCGCGACGACCGCGAACAAGAAAAGGAAGCCAGGCGGGCAGAACAAAAGGCCGAAAAGGAAAGAGAAAAGGAAGAAAGGGAGCGCGAAAAGGAGAAGGAAAAGGAACTTGCCCTCGCCGAAGCCGAAGCAAAGGCTAGTGCGCCACCAGCGCCCCCGCCCTCGAAGCGGCCCGGGAAGACCGGGAAAAGGCGGCCCCGCCCACCGCAGGGAGCAAGGCCAAGACCGGAAGCGAACGGTGCGGGACACGCAGCATTTGCCCCGGCCCCTCCTCCGCAGCGCGGACCGGCGCCGATCCCCCCGAGACCTGGCGAGTCAGGCGCTTTTCCGTTTGGCCGCCGCGACAAAACTTGATGGAGACCAGCGAGCGGCAACGCAGACTTGGGGCGAATCGCGTGCCTGTCCGCATGTGCCTGCACTTTGCACCGTGAGTTGGACCGCATTCTCGTCCATGCTAGGATCGACCCAGCTTACGAATTCACTGACCGGTGCCGTTGCCCAGATGTTCGACGTAGGGACCACTTTGATTGCCGCCGCCGCACGCGATCCGGGCCGGTCTGCACTTGTCGACGGGGACACCCGGTTCACTTACGCGCAACTGCTCCAACAGTCTCTGCGCGTGGCGGATGGCCTTCAAGATCTCGGCCTCCGTCACGGCGACCACCTGCTCACAGCTTTGCAAAATCACGCCGAGACGGCGATCCTTCATTGGGCGGCGCAGCTGTCTGGAATAATCATTACACCGGTCAATTGGCGTGCGAAGCCGGAAGAGATCGACTTCTTCCTCGAAGATTCCGGCAGCCGGGCCATGGTCTTCGACGCTGCTTCCGTCGCCTCGGTCGCCGGTTCCGAGCGTGGACAGATGTTGCCGCGCATTGCTGTCAAGGACGCGACCGGTGGCACGCATGCATTCAGCGATTTATTTTCGGCGCCGCCTACTGCTGCTGGCTCAATGGCTGCGGCAGAAGACTACTCGCTCATGTTCTATACATCCGGCACGACCGGGCAAGGCAAGGGCGTACCGCGCCGCCATTGTGCTGAACGCGCCGCAGCGACAGCTCATGTCGCCCAGAACGCATACCTCTACGGCGAAGTGACACTTGGCGTCATGCCGCTCTACCACACGATGGGCGTGCGTTCCCTATTGGCGATGGCCGTCATCAATGGCACGTTCGTCTGCTTACCCAGATTCGATGCCGCAAAAGCGCTGCAGCTGATCGAGACCGAACGGGTCACACATCTCTATCTGGTGCCCACGCTCTATCACGATTTGCTGGCGCATCCAGATTTTGAAAGGCGCGATCTTTCTTCCGTGCGCAAGCTTGGATTCGCGGGCGCTTCGATGACCGACGGCTTGCTACTGAGGCTCCAGAAAGCCTTCAATCCCGAGCTGTTCGTCAATCACTACGGCTCTTCCGAGATCTATACTTTCACCGTCGATCAGCAGGCGGCCAAAAAGCTCGGAAGCGCTGGAAAAGCGGGCATTAACACGGAGATCCGCGTCGTCCGCATCGGCGCCCGCGATCCGGAAGCGGTTCTGCCTCCCGGCGAGGAAGGCGAAATCATCGCCACCCTTCGCGGAGACGAGTCTTTCGAAAGCTACTGGAAGCGGCCGGATGCGGACGAGAAATCGTTGATCTCGGGCTGGTATTTCACCGGAGACATCGGCCATTACGATGACGAAGGCGATCTCTTCGTCACCGGACGCGTCGATGACATGATGATCACTGGCGGCGAGAATGTGCTTCCTGTCGAAATCGAGTCAGTGCTCTCGCTGCACGCGTGCGTTTCTGAGGTTGCCGTAGCCGGGTTGCCCGATGATCGCTGGGGACAGCGGATTACCGCTTTCGTGAAGCGCTCAGCTACGGTTACCGCCGAGGAATTGAACGCCCACTGCCGGGCGTCGGGGCTCGCGAACTTCAAGCGGCCCAAAGCTTACATATTCGTTGAAGAAGTGCCGAAATCTCCGGTAGGAAAAATTCTGCGCAGAATGCTAATTAATGGCCAATACGTGCCAGAGAGATAGATAGGAAAAAGACCTTGTCCATTGTTGCCCTGCCGAACCTCCTCGAAGAACTCGATGGCTTCCGTGTCGAGATCGAGGAAACCAATGAGCGTGCCGACATCATCCTGGACCGGCCCCCGCTGAACGTGATCACGATGCCGCAACGCGATCAGCTGCGAGCGGTTTTCGAGGCACTTGATATGGACAGCCGCGTGCGCATCATTGTGCTGCGGGCCATCGGCGAGCATTTCTCTTCCGGTGGAAACATCAAGGGGTTTATGGAGGCGACACCAGAACACGTCTCGAAGCTGGCTTGGAACATCGCCGCGCCGCAACGTTGCTCGAAGCCGGTAATCGCAGCCAATCGGGGTTACTGCTTCGGGGTTGGTTTCGAGTTGTCGCTCGCCTGCGATTTTCGCATCGTCTCCGAAACCTGCTTATATGCATTGCCTGAGCAGAAGCTCGGTCAAATCCCTGGTTCAGGAGGCTCGGCGCGCTTGCAGAAAATGGTGGGCATCACGCGCACCAAGGACATTGTGATGCGCTCGCGGCGGATAAGCGCGCGGCAAGCCTGTGACTGGGGCGTCGCCACGGAATGCGTCCCCGATGCGGAACTGGAAAAGGCAACGGATGCGCTCGTTGAAGAACTTAGGACTTTTTCGCCGCTGGCGCAGAGGACCGCAAAAAAGCTTCTGAATGATACGGAGGATGCAAGCCTAAGCATAGCCATTGAGTTGGAAGGCCATTGCTACAGCCGTTTGCGCTCGTCGGAGGATTTCAAGGAAGGCGTTGAAGCGTTCCACGGGAAGCGGAACCCGAAGTTTTCCGGCAGATGATGCGGCCCCGGGGCCGTGAGCTCCGAACCAGACCTCGTTGTGCTTTTCAGCTTTATCTAGACAACGCCAAGAATAACTGCCGCTGCAAATGCAAACACCAGTAGAGTTGCAATTTGACTGACAGCGATTGTGAGAGACATTGCTTACAATCCCTTGCTTGACGGCTTTATTCAACGAAGGGACTACAGGGTCTCTGCTTTTTTTTTGAAATGCAAATCTTTTTTGTTGTGCAGTGCAAAAATCACTGTTGCGTCAATGGAATGAATTCTTGTCCCCGGCGGGTTTCGAGCAAATTTCTGGTTGGTAATCCAAATTTTGCGGAAAAGGTTCGCTTTTGCACTGGGAGCGCAGATCAGCCCATGCTTTCTGGGCCGGTGAAGCATTCTGACGTGGGCGGATCCCGATGGGAGGGAAGCGGTAGCCAAATGGTGGCAGGCAATGTTATTTGAGATCACGCCTCGCTCAATCATGATTCATCGGGATAAGCCATGCCACAAGAGTTCGAAGCGCTTCTTCTGACGAAATCCGAGTCAGGACAAAACGCGGCCTGGACCAAGCTAAACGAAGCGGATCTCATGGAGGGCGATGTCACGGTTCGCGTGACCCATTCCACGGTCAACTATAAGGATGGGCTGGCAATTACTGGAAAGGGACCGGTGGTCCGGCGCTGGCCTATGATTCCTGGCATTGACTTCGCGGGCATTGTTGAAGCGTCGTCTCATCCTGAGTTCAAGGCGGGAGACGAGGTGCTGCTCAACGGCTGGGGCCTTGGCGAGACGCATCTCGGCGGCTATTCGCAATTGGCGCGTGTGAAGGGCGACTGGCTTGTTAATGTTCCCCCAGGGATAAGCCGCGCGCAAAGTATGGCGATCGGCACCGCAGGTTATACTGCGATGCTGTGCGTTTTGGCCCTTGAAGCGCACGGCGTAGTGCCTATCAACGGTCCGGTGCTTGTAACCGGTGCCGCGGGCGGCGTCGGCAGCGTAGCGATCGCGGTTCTATCGAAGCTCGGGTACACGGTGATCGCATCGACTGGTCGCCCCGAGGAGGAGGCTTACCTCCGATCCCTCGGCGCATCGGAGATTATCAAGCGTGAAGAGCTGTCGGCTCCGGGAAAGGCACTTGGGCGGGAACGCTGGGCCGGGGCTATCGATAGCGCTGGAAGTCACACGCTCGCCAATGCTCTGGCCCAAACCAAATATGGCGGCGCCGTTGCGGCTTGCGGGCTCGCACAAGGCATGGACCTCCCTGCGAGTGTTGCTCCTTTCATCCTGCGGGCGATCACATTGGCAGGCATCGACTCGGTCATGGCACCGAAGGCAAAGCGCATTCAGGCCTGGGATAGACTTGCCCGTGACCTCGATCGCCAGAAGCTTTCAGCCATTACCCAGACCCATTCGTGGAAGGATGTACTGGAGCTTGCGCCGCAGATTCTTGCGGGCAAGGTTCGAGGCCGGATCGTTCTGGAAGTGCAATAGCATCGGGTGCGGCGGCACCGTAGCTCAGCCTCTTTCGCATTAAGAGTTCGTCAGAGACGTCGGAGGCGAGCTTCTCCAGCGCGGCTACCTCTTCGAATCCAAAGCGCTCATAAAATGCCCTTCCGCGAGTGTTGAAGGTCGAGACGCACAGCCATAGCTGCCGCGACTCCTGCAGCCTCGCCTGTGCTTCCATCCATACGAGGATATGTTGGCCGAGTTTCCGCCCTTGAAATTCCGGCAGGATCGCGAGGAGCTGCAAATAGGGGCCGTGCAGAAAAGGGGCCTGGATGGTGACAACCCCTGCCAGGGCCTCATCAACCTTTACCTCAAAGCGGCACACAGACGGCAGCTCACCTTGAAGCGAACGAACTAGGCGCTCTGCCGGCCACCCAATAACTGACCACGGCGGCATGAAAGCCATGGCCTCGCCAAGCGCGGCGGCATTGCCGGTGGTAAGCGGCCGCAAGGTCAGCGGGCCAAGATTATAAGTGGTGAGTTCGAAAGGGTGCATTATTGGACTTGCGGGGGTGTGGTGGTTAGTTGGCCTTTTTCCATCCATCCGGATTCGTGGCCGCATGCTCCTTTGATGGCCGCTCAAGCGGAAAAAGCTTGTCGTAGCGGGCGTTGTCTCCGGGCTTCACTTCGTAACAGCTATCCGCGAGAACAGGCTCGCCCTTTTGCAGGAGCTCACCGACGGTTGCGAATTCAAAGCCACGCTTGCGAAGGTCTTCAATAACAAGCGGCAAAGCCTCCGCCGTATGCCACCCGCGGCCATTTGCATGCATTACCACGATCGAGCCTGGCTTCACGCGCGCGACCACGCCATGCCGGATCGCATCGGCTGTCTGTGCCGGCGCGGGGTCCCCAGAGACCACGTCCCATTGGATCGCGAGCAGCCCCATATCATTGACCGCGCTCAGACTGTCCGCCTTGCAGGTGCCGAAAGGGAACCGGAATAGCGTGGAATGATCGAGATCGCCGCGCTTGACAGCGGCCGGGCGATAGCAAGCCTTTGCGTTCAAGCTTTGCCGGGTTTCAACATCCGCCTTGAGGTCCAGCGCCAGATCAGCTTTGACGTCGTCTTGCCCCAGGAGCCTGAAATTTCTGTGCGTCCAGCTGTGCAGACCCACCTGAAATAGCGGATCGGCCAAAAGCTGCTCTGCACGTTCCTTGTGGTCCAGCAGCCACTTTCCGCTCGGGAAGAAAGTCGCCTTTGCTCCGAGGCGGCGTAACGTGTCGACGATTTCGGAGTCATAGCCTGAGATTTCGTTGCCATTCTCGCAAAGATCGAAGGTTAGTGCGACCAGCTTCTCCCCATTCGGAAGCTTTACGCCTCGGATCGACCCTCGAAAATCCGCCCGAACGGGGGCCAGCGCCAAAGCAGGTCCGCGGGGCTCGATAGCAGCGTTATATGGCACGCGGTGGATTGCCCGTTCCCCTGCGCGGCCCAAGAGAGCCTCGGGTGCCCAACACTGATTACCCTCGCCAGAGAAATGACTCTGTGCCTGTCCGCCGCTCGTACTCACGGCAAGAAGGCCAAAGAGGCCGATACAGCCGATAACGAGCCTCATCATTATGTCCTTGTGATCCACACTCACGATGCAATCGCGATTTCGCGGAAGGAAGTAAATTTTAATTGCGGAAATTTCGCGTTGCTCGCAAACTCTGTGTGCGTCAATTGAATTTGGCGCGGTCTTAGAGGTGAACGAAAATGGCAAAGAAACCTGAAGCCAAACCAAAGGAAGCTGCCCCCAAGCCAACGGAGAAATCCGGTGAAAAAGGGGGCCACAAAAAGGGCGGCAAAAAATAGGCAGTTGTATGCGTGAAAAAGGAGGAAGAGATTCTCTTCCCCTTTTTCGCTCTTTTCCTGTAAGCATTGCCGCAATTCGCTTCACTTAAATCGAGGACGAATCCAATGCGGCTCGCTTATGAAGCCCTCATAATCACAGCTTTTACCATCCTGCCGGCAGCCGCCTCCGGCATTACTCTCACAAACCGGGATACCACCGATCAAAAGCTTATCATCATCGAAGGCGATAAGCAGAATGAGCGGACAATCAAGGCCGGCGAGAAGATTCAGCTCTGCCCCAACAGCTGCGTTATCCGCCTTTCCGACGGCGAAGACTACGAATTTGACGGGGGAGAGATTGTCTCTCTCGAAGAGGGGCTCCTCTTCCTGGACAATCCAGAAGAACAGGGGAAGGTGACGCGGTAGCCTGTGGGAAACTACCTCGCCTAACCCCGGTAATCTTGAACCTTTGTCGCTCGGAGACCGGGCAAGCCGTGCCGGTCGATCAAGCGCTGCCAGCTCAGGAACTCGTCGATGGTAAGCTTATAACGCCTGCAGGCGTCTTCCAGGCTCAGGAGCCCTCCACGGACTGCGGCGACGACTTCCGCCTTCCTGCGAATGACCCAACGCTTAGTATTAGGGGAGGGGAGGTCTGCGATGGTCAGTGGACTGCCATCGGGGCCCAGAACATAACGCAGGCGGGGACGGAACATTTCGGTCATAGTACTCTCACACACGATCAAGACCAATGCAGGCACTTTAATCGCGGCGACTTAAAACGTGCTTAACCGGTTTGGTATAAAAAATGTATTTGCGCTCTACCATAGATTGTTTGATATTTTGCTTCATCCTCCAGCTGCGTTTGATTTAATTACTGAAGGCGGGTTTCTGCTTGAGCCAGCGATACCATATGAGTGCGGCGCGAATAAAATCCCGGATGGCTATCCTTAATGCTCACAGTTAACGCTGAACCTGTCAGCGCGAACATCGCCGTAAGCGAACCTGATCTCACTCCGCGTGCGCTCGGCTTCAGCGGCCCTGCGAGCGCGCACCGCATCGTGGTGGCGATGTCGGGCGGCGTTGATTCGTCTTTGGCGGCCGCTCTTGTATCGCGCGCGGGGTACGAGACTATCGGCATTACGCTCCAGCTTTACGATCATGGGAGCGCCACCAATAGGAAGGGCGCGTGCTGTGCCGGCAGGGACATTCTGGATGCTCGCCGCGTCGCGGATGCGCTCGGGATTCCTCATTATGTGCTCAATTATGAGGACCGGTTTCGTGAGACTGTCATCGAGAGTTTCGCTTCGAGCTATCTGGCCGGTGAAACCCCAATTCCATGCGTAAGCTGCAACCAGTCCGTGAAGTTTTCGGACCTTCTTGGGATGGCACGGGAGCTTGGCGCCTCGGCGCTCGTGACCGGTCATTATGTGAGAAGCCGTCCTGGGCCGGAGGGCTGGGAATTGGTGAAGGCCGCCAGCGCCAGCCGCGATCAGAGCTATTTCTTATTCGCGACCACCCGCGAACAGCTGAATTTCCTTCGCTTTCCTCTCGGCTCGCTCGCCAAGATTGAGACGCGAGTCTTGGCGCAGAGGATGGGGCTTCCGGTCGCTGCCAAGCCCGATAGCCAGGATATCTGCTTCGTGCCCGACGGTGATTACGCCGCTGCCATTCGCAAGCTCCGGCCCGGTAGCTGCGAAGAGGGCGAAATCGTTCACGCTGATGGCCGGGTTCTGGGCAAGCATAGCGGGATTGCGCACTTTACGGTAGGGCAGCGAAAGCGCCTCGGCATTGCCACGGGAGAGCCATTGTTCGTGATCCGTATCGATGCGGGCAGGAAGCGCGTCATCGTTGGTCCGCGCGACATATTGGAAACCCGGCAAATCCGCCTGAGGGACGTAAACTGGATTGGCAGCGGCACCTTTGATGCAGCGCTGCAGCAAGGGCTCGAAGTTTTTGTCAAAGTCCGCTCCACGCAAGAGGCAAGGCCTGCGCGGCTGAGCGGCTGTGAAACCTCACCGGGCGTAGAACTAGCCGGTCCTGAATTTGGCGTTGCTGCGGGTCAGGCCTGCGTATTCTATGACACCGACAAGCCGGAGGCGCGGGTGCTAGGTGGTGGCTTCATTGCTGCCTGAGGGATCACCGGGAACTATGAGTCGAGAATCGATCAATCAGCCTTCCCTCGACGAGGATGCCGTTGTGGCAGCTTATCGCGGCTGGGCGCCTATTTACGATTATAGCTTCGGTGCGTTAGCCGGTCCCGCTCGCCGCCGTGCTGTTTCCATGATGAACCGAATCAATGGGCAAGTGCTGGAGATTGGGGTCGGTACCGGCTTGTCGTTGCCACGGTATAAGCCGGACTTGGAAGTTAAGGGGATCGATCTGTCCCCCCATATGCTCGCCAAAGCCGCCGAACGCGTCCAGCGCCTCGGCCTCAAGCGGGTCTCGCTCGCGGTTATGGATGCAAGCAAACTCGCCTTCGCGGATGCAAGCTTCGACGCGGTAGCAGCGATGTTCGTCATGACCGTTGTGCCGGACCCCGGCGCCGTGATGGCGGAGATGCGCCGGATTTTACGCCCCGGCGGCATGGCCATCTGCGTCAATCACTTCAGTCGCGAGCGCGGCTTGCGGGCTGCGTTAGAGCAGGGACTGGCGCGTTATTCGAGAAGGCTTGGCTGGCATCCTGTCTTTCCGCTTGAGACGGTAACCGCGACACCTGGAATGCAGCTCTTAGAGACTGCGGACGCGCCTCCATTCGGGTTGTTCACACTTCTTAAGCTGCAGAAACTCCCTTGAGTGCGTGAGCCGGGAAAAGTGGGTACTGGGTTGGAGATAAGATCATGCGTAAACGAAGCTTAGGGGGCTTGTTTGCTTCCAGATAGCCATGGCGTTGTAAGTGCATCTGACTTGCCTTGCCAGCGGGGGCACGCTACTTATACTTGTTCACTGGGATGCTTTTTGTGAGTTCTGCCCCAGCGACGGCGGAGTAGCTCAGCTGGTTAGAGCAGCGGAATCATAATCCGCGTGTCGGGGGTTCGAGTCCCTCCTCCGCTACCAACGATTTCAAAGGGTTACACGAAGTGGTTTGGGCGTGTAGACAAATCTTTCCGTCCGTGTAGACAACTTCTGTTCATGTTTCGTGCTTTTTGACAGGCCGGCCGAAAGGGCGAAGCTTCGTTATCGTAGCCTTCGTGCGGCGCGATCGATCGGCTGTCTCGGCATAGTGCATAGCCATCGCGCTGTTCTTCCAGCCAAGCACCGCCGAGATGTCTTCTGCGCTTGCGCCGTTCTCTGCCATGACGCTTGCAGCTGTATGACGAAGACCGTGGAACGTCAGGCCGGAACCAATCTTTCCAGCCTCCTTCAAAGAGCGGAGGAGCTTGAAGAATGAGGCACGGAAGCCGTCCGTGGTCCAGGGTGTGCCACGGGACGTGGCGCAGAGCGTGATCGCCGTGTGAGGAAGCTGTCCTGCGAGTGCTTCACGGATCTCACGGGAGATCGGAATGTCGATTGGCACTTTGCGCTTCGCGGTTAGGATCGTAATTCGGCCATCCTTTACGACGTCACGCTTAAGAGCCAATACATCGCCTTCACGCATTCCAGTCATAAGCCCGATTGCAAGCGGCAACTTCAAATGTACAGGACATACCTCCCAAACAGCGGCACGCTCTTCGGGCTCCCATTTGCGGTTTAAGGGCGTCGCGTTCTTGTCCTTCTGGACAGGCCGCACGTCCTCTACGGGGTTTACTTTCACGATGAGCTCATCCACGCCGTGCCGGAAAACGATAGACAGCACTGACCTGGAATAGTTTACAAAGCGCCGGCCGCGTTCTTTTGACCATCGGTTACGCAGAGCGATCACTGTTGCCGTGTCGAAGAAAGCGAGCGATTGATCGAGTATGGGTTCTAGGAAGGCAAAGACCTTATCGTAGTCTTTCCGGGTGCGGGGCTTGAGATCAGTGAATTTCTCGCTTTGCCGGTAATCCAAGATCAGGCTGCGCAGCGTGCCGGCTTTGGCCTTCTCTTCGGCCCGGCCTTTCGCTTCCGCGTCCAACTGCGCAAGGCGCATAGAGAAGGCCCCTGTGCCGAAAGGCTCCTCGATCCGTTTTCCTGTCGCGCGGTGATAGCAATACTCAATCCCGGTCTTTGGATGCCGGTAGCGCTTAATTCCTTTGACCCGCATTATCGTACCCGTCATTGCCGCTACCCTTATCCCAAGCCTGCAATATTGGGTTTAATCCGACGGCAGCGCTTCCTCCAAGCCCGGTGATCCATTCATCCAGAACAAAGCGGTCATAGCGCGGAATGCGATCCGCCAAAAATATCGCAGCGACAGGGCAGACCTCATCGAAGACGGAGACGCACACCCCGCAATAAGCAGCCGCCTGCGTCTTTGTCAGCAATCGTGGAGGAAGATTTGGCGCATGCCGGGCCGCGCGATCTCTTGCGATTTTGCCTTGTGTGGAAGCCGTGATTTTGGCTTCCGGCGGAAAAAACTTCTCCGCAGCGACCTTCAACGGATCATCATTCGACGACATCGTAAGCCTTCAGAAACAAGGACATAAGTTCACGGCCCGCTCTGGGACGTGCGCATGTCACTCTCCTGAAGACTGAAAGAAGTAGGCGGTGGTGAATCGCCACCCGAGCAGCAGCAAGGCTTTCGGGCAGACGCATCTTGCACGAAAGCGGCTTCCTCGTAAACCGGTGGTTGGCAGTGCAGTCTGCGGACTCACACTTTTATACC
>JBAUNL010000815.1:0-2880 GCA_049579205.1 Rhodomicrobium sp.
GTCAACCAAGAGGTATTTATCGATGGACTTGCTGAGAGACCACAAACTGGAGAACGCCACCGCCTGAGCCCAAGCCGGGCGTCGGCCAGCCACAATGAAAGTGCGAATAATTCTGGACACTACCGACCAAAGAGCGCTTGAGCGTCGTGAAACTGGAGATGCGCAAACTGCGCAGCCATTTTGCACTCCGCCGCCAAGCAAGGCATTTGGGCCACGGTCAAGTTCGCCATCACATGTCAGTGAGAAGATGCTATAGCATGAAACAGCGGCTTTCCGTTCGCGCCTCCACGGGGTATTGGAAGGTTAACCGGGCAGGCTGCTTCGCGCTCGTTTGATTTGGGATGGGGAGGCTTCATGGCGAAAATCAACGTCAACGGCAAAACGGTGGACGTCGCCGCCGATGAATCGACACCGCTTTTGTGGGTGCTGCGAGAGCATGTTGGTCTCACGGGATCGAAATACGGCTGCGGTATTGGCCAGTGCGGCGCATGCACCGTCCATATAAACGGGGAAGCCCAACGGTCGTGCACCTATACACTCGGAGCCGTGCAGCCTACCGACAAGATCGTGACCATTGAGGGCCTTTCGGCGGATAGTTCTCATCCTGTTCAGAAGGCTTGGGCCGAACTCGACGTTCCGCAATGCGGCTATTGCCAGAGCGGAATGATCATGTCCGCGGCGGCCCTTCTCGCAAAAACGCCAAAGCCGACCGACGCCCAGATCGACGGCGAGATTACGAATATCTGCCGCTGCGGGACTTATCGGCGCGTCCGCAAAGCGATCCATATCGCCGCTGGTAACAAGGTTTGAGGGGGCGCTCCATGACACTTTCTGTTGACATTTCCCGCCGTGGATTTGTGGGTGGCGCGGCTGCGGCTGCGGCCGGGTTTGCACTTGGGTTCAAAGTTCCGCTGCTGAGTGGACAAGCCGTTGCGGAGACGATGCCCGATGAGATCAACGCTTGGGTCGTCGTGAAGCCGGACGACACTGTCGTGATCCGCATCGCCAGGTCTGAAATGGGGCAAGGCACGCTCACCGGCTTGGCCCAACTTGTCGCTGAAGAACTCAATTGCGACTGGTCCAAGGTGACCACGGAATATCCAACTCCCGGTACTAATCTCAAGCGCAATCGCGTTTGGAAGAGCTTTTCGACCGGTGGGAGCCGGGGCATCCGCGAGTCCGCCGTTTATGTCCGGGAAGGCGGCGCCGTGGCACGCGAAATGCTGATCGCGGCGGCGGCCAAAGAGTGGGGCGTTCCCGCTTCGGAATGTAAAGCCGAGAAAAGCGTTATCACGCACACGCCCTCGGGCAAGAAGACCACCTACGGGAAGGTAGCGGCTGCTGCGGGTAAAATGGAGCCGCCGAAAGAGGTCAAGCTAAAAGACCCGAAAGATTGGACCATAGCAGGCAAGCCGCTGAAGCGGCTCGACACTGCGGACAAGCTCAATGGGAAGCAGGTCTATGGCATCGACCTAAAGATGCCCGGAATGCTGAACGCGGCCATCAAGGATTGCCCGGTCACCGGAGGCAAGGTCGCTTCGGTCGATGACGCGAAAGCGAAAGCGATGCCCGGGGTCAAAAAGGTCGTCCGGGTCGGCGAATCCGCTGTTGCTGTCGTCGCGGATACTTGGTGGCAGGCCAAAACCGCGCTGGATGCAATCAATATCACCTGGGATTACGGCCCGAACGGAAAAGTCTCGAGCGCCTCTCTGGCTGAGTTCCTGAAGGAAGGACTCACGGCAGATAAGGCGAACGTCGGCAACCAGAATGGGGACGCGCTCGCCGCGATTGCCGGCGCGGCACGGAAGATCGAGGCGGTTTACAGCTATCCGTTCCAGAACCACGCGCCGATGGAGCCGATGAACGCCACGGCGATCTGGACAGCGGACAAATGCGAGGTGTGGTGCCCGACGCAGAACGGCGAGGCCTCACTCGCTGCTTGCAGCGAAGCGGCTGGGCTTCCACAGAACGTCTGCGATGTCTACAAACTGCTCTTGGGCGGCGGCTTTGGAAGACGCGGTGCCTTTCAGGACTACGTGACCCAAGTAGTCAAGATTGCCAAGGAGTTCCCGGGCACCCCGATTAAGCTGATCTGGACGCGCGAAGAGGACATGCTTCACGGGCATTACCACCCGCTGACGCAATGCAAGCTCACGGCGGGCTTAGATGACAAAGGCAATATCCAGGGCCTGCACATCCGGATATCAGGCCAGTCCATTCTGACTTCGGTCGCCCCCGAGCGCATGGTGAAAGGCGTCGATCTGGCCGTCTTCCAAACGATGCTTCCAGGTGGCGAACATTCGATCAGCTATGAATTCCCGAATCTGCTGATTGACCATGCACTAAGGCAGCCGCATATCCTGCCCGGATTCTGGCGAGGCGTGAACGTCAACCAGAACACCATCTACATGGAATGCTTCCTGGATGAACTCGCGCACGCCACCGGTCAGGACGCTTTGGAGTTCCGGCGCAAGCTTATGGCCAAATATCCTAAGAATTTGGCCGTTCTGAATGCTGTTGCCGAGCGGGCTGGCTGGGGCAAGAAGCTCGAGCCCGGTCATGGCATGGGCCTCGCTACATGCACTGCCTATGGAAGCCACATTGCCGGCTGCGCTGAGGTTTCGGTGAAGGACGGCAAGGTGAAAGTGCATCGCATCGTTGCCGCAACCGATTCCGGATATGCGGTGAATCCTCAGCAGATCGAGGCGCAGGTCGAGGGCTCGTTCGCCTACGGTTTGTCGGCGGCGCTGTACCAGGAGATCACGGTCAAGGACGGCAAGGTGGAGCAGGAAAACTTCGACACTTATCCGGCCATCCGGATTGATGAGATGCCGGATGTGGAGACGCTAATCATGCCTTCGGGCGGGTTCTGGGGTGGCG
>JBAUNL010000816.1:0-3223 GCA_049579205.1 Rhodomicrobium sp.
ATCCTGCTCACGATGTTTGCATCCTGGATCATGGGCTACACCATCAACCGTGTGAGCCTGTTCGCGCTGATTTTCTCCATCGGCATTCTCGTCGATGACGCCATCGTGGTAATTGAGAACATTGCGCGCCACTGGGCCATGCACGATGGCCGGACGAAGTCTGAAGCTGCGATCGAGGCTGTGGCCGAAGTAGGAAACCCCACCATAGTCGCGACGTTGACCGTTGTCGTGGCACTTCTGCCGATGCTGTTCGTCTCCGGTCTCATGGGACCGTATATGAGCCCAATTCCCGCGAACGCATCCGCCGCAATGATCTTCTCCTTCTTCGTCGCCGTCATGGTCACACCCTGGCTCATGATGCACTTCGGGAAAGCCCATGCTGGGGCCGGCGAAACAGTTGGCGGACGCGAAAGTCTCCTTGCCCGGCTCTATCTGGCGGCGGCGAAGCCAGTTCTTAGATCGCGCCGGCGAGCACTGGCATTCCTCCTTACGGTTGGTGTTGCGACGATTGCGGCAATGATGCTGTTCGTGACGAAGGCTGTGACCGTGAAACTGCTTCCGTTCGACAACAAATCCGAGATGCAGGTAATGCTCGATCTTCCGAAAGGCACTTCGCTCGAAGAGACGGACCGGCTTCTGCAGCTAGCGGTCGGCCGCTTGAAGACGGTACCGGAGCTGTCATCCATTCAATCCTATGCGGGGACTTCCGCGCCTTTCAACTTCAACGGCCTTGTCCGGCATTACTATTTGCGAAACTTCGCGGAACAGGGGGACCTGCAAATCAACCTAACGCCAAAGGGCGAGCGGAGCCGCAGCAGCCACGAGATCGCGCTCGATATCCGAGAAAGGCTGCGCACGCTGCCTCTTCCGGAGCACTCCTCGCTCAAAGTTGTAGAGGTTCCTCCCGGACCGCCGGTGCTCGCGACCTTGCTGGCCGAAGTTTACGGTCCCGATCCCGAGACGAGACGGGCGGTCGCGGCAAAGCTTCGCGGTGTCTTCGAAAGCGTCCCCTTCATCGTCGACACTGATGACAGCTTCGGCGTTCCCTCCGACCGTCTCCGCGTCTCGATCAACCAGGACAAGCTTGAATTCTTCCATGTCGAGCAGCGCGACGTTTACGACACCGTTCAGGCCTATCTTTCGGGTGTGCCGGTGGGCTATTCCTACCGGGGCGAGGGCCGGCATCCAATCGAGATCGCTATTGCTCTTCCGAAGAAGGAGCTGTCGGCCTCGCAGCACACTTTGTCGACGCCCGTGCCAGCAAATGCGCTGCCTGGAAACCGCAGCATCGTCGAGCTCGGCGACATCGTAAGTCTGAAGAAGGAGCGAGCCTCCTATCCCATCTTCCGTCACAATAGCCGTCCGGCGGAAATGGTGCTTGCCGATCTCGCGGGCAGCTACGAAGCCCCAATCTACGGTATGCTTGCCGTCAAGGATGCCATCAACAAAGCGGACTGGGGCAATCTGACGAAACCTGAAATCAGGCTTCATGGTCAGCCGGATGACGAGTCGAAGCCCACGCTGCTGTGGGACGGCGAATGGGAAGTCACCTATGTCACCTTCAGGGACATGGGCGGAGCATTCGGGATCGCCATTCTCGGCATCTATTTCATCGTGGTCGGCCAATTCGGCTCATTCAAGCTGCCGCTTGTGATTCTGACGCCGATCCCTCTTACGCTAATCGGAATTATGATTGGACACTGGCTATTTGGCGCCCCATTCACAGCGACCTCGATGATCGGGTTCATTGCACTTGCCGGCATCATTGTCCGCAACTCGATTCTGCTTGTTGATTTCATCGAGGAAAGACGGCGCTTGGGGGTTCCCTTACGGGAGTCGCTGCTCCAAGCCGGCTCTATCCGGTTCAAGCCGATCCTGCTCACGGCGCTGGCTGCCATGATCGGAGCCGCAGTGATCCTGGCTGACCCGATATTTCAGGGGCTCGCCATATCGCTCCTATTTGGGCTCGCCTCATCCACTCTACTAACGGTGCTTGTTATTCCAGCAATTTACATTTCGCTTCGCCGAGGTGAGGCCAGAGGCTAGTGCAAGTCTGCTCAACTGGAGGAAGCGGCCGGGGCGAACTTCTGCTCAATACCGCCAATTTTGTGAGCAAATTCAACACGATCGCTTGTCCCTTCCTAGCGGAAGGAATTGTTGCAACTGCGAAAAATGGCGTTCAGGGCCATAACCAGACTCGCCGCCGATTTAGTATGAAGTGGCTATGCCAGGCAGCGTGATCAGCAAGCTCTGCAGCTCAACGGCGCGAAGCTGAACAGGATCACGGGCGCTGCGAAAGACGCCTAACCATGTCGTGGTAAGACCTTCGGCTTCGTTCTAAAAGTTGGCTGTCTCCCAAACCGCCGAGCCGCCGGGTATTGATCCGGGTCAAACACAAGCTTGTCGAAGTGTGCTGAGATACGCTGACACGAAGGAGGGTCCGATGAACGGAACTAAGAAGCTTGTGGCCGCAGGTGCTGCCGTGCTGGCGGTGAGCGGTCTCAGCGCAGGCGCGATCGCCCAGCAGCCGCAAACGGAGCAAAGCCAGCCCGGGATTGCTTCTCCGATGGGGCCTTGGATGATGGCTCGTGGCGGTATGACGGGCGGTTGGGGAATGTGGTCTTGGATGACGGGCGAGAACGATCAGGACGCGCCTGCATGCGCGAGGATGGCCAGCAATATCGAAGGCCGTCTCGCTTTCCTGAAGGCGGAACTGAAAATCACGCAGGCCCAAGAGCCTCTCTGGGCGGCTTATGTGCTCGCGGCACGCGACAATGCGAAAAACATGCTGGCACGCTGCACCGCGATGATGGGCAACAAAGAAGCCGTAGCCCTTTCGCTGCCCGAGCGCCTCGACAAGCGAGAACAGTTCATGGAGGCGCGGCTTGAATCGCTCCGGACGCTGAACCGAGCCATCAAGCCTCTCTATGCGGCCCTCGATGACACCCAGAAACAGGCTGCCGATGAGCTGTTTCGGGGCCCTATGGGGATGATGTAACGCCGATGATGTGGTGGTGGAACGATGCTTCGCAGGGCGAAGGCTGGCCTTGGGGGTGGATGCTCATGCATGGGATAGGGTCCATATTTTTCCTCGCACTGATCATCGGCGGCGTGATCTTGCTGGTGCGGTTTGTAAGTAGCGACCAGCCAAGCTTCCGCGGAAGGGACTCTGCCGCCGGTCAGATTCTTGAAGAACGCTATGCGCGCGGCGAGATCAATCGCG
>JBAUNL010000817.1:0-4615 GCA_049579205.1 Rhodomicrobium sp.
GATATGCCAAAATCCGCTTTTGCCGCGAACAGCCAAGCGCAGGTCGCCGCGCAAGCGATCAAAGCCGAACTGCTGGGAGAGGGGCGGCAAGATGCGGAGTATCACAACGCCTGCTGGAGCCTTATCAGCACAGAGGACAGCGTGAAGATCGGCGCGACCTACAAGGCCACGCCCCAGAAGATCCAGGAAGCCTCAAGCTTCATTTCCGGGATGAACGACGGAGCGGACATTAGGCGTCAAAACTTTCGCGATTCGATGGCCTGGTATGCGAAGCTCACAAGCGAGCTGTTTGGGTAACTGCGCTCAGGCTCTGCCTGTTGTCACTAAATTAATCTGTCGTGGTGAGGTCCGGGTTTGAAGCGGATGCAGCCGCTTCCGGGATTCGTACCTAGTGCGTGCCCGCAGAGAGCGGGCACATGGGCTAATGTTTGTAGTACCCGACGACGCAGATATAACCTGCTACCTTTGTGTATGAGCCGACTTTCGGCGTGGGTTTATGGTCAATTGGGTTTGGGAAAATATAACTGACCTCGCCAATTTTGCCTTCCTCCGCAAGCCTACTGACCTCCTCGCCGTAGGCCTTTCCGGACTTATCCTTGACATCCTTGTAGACTAGGCCGATGCGCGATGCAGCGGGGTGCGCGGCGTATTTGCCTCCGGGCCGATGCAATAGGGGTAAAGGTCGCGATCTTTGAAGCCGCCCTCTCCCTTATTGATTTGGGCGATCGTAGCCGCCTTATCAGCTTTCATGCCAGCAACAACTTTTTCGAGCATGGCTCTAGCCTCGGCAGGCGTCCCGAACTCGGCCTTTTGTGCATAGGTTTACCGCTGGGTTAGCGAATACGATCAGCGCCGCGAAGGCGGGGATAACAAACCGAAGCATCTTTTCCTCCCTGAACACTTCTTGTTGTTGCGAGCGCAGTGGGTAGTCTCGCCGGGGGCAGCACGGCCTTGTCAACATTCGAGCCAATCGCGGTTTTCGTGTTGCTAGGTCCGGCCCTTCTCCAGCGAAGCAGGTTTCGAGACCCAAGCGGGCGCTTCTTAAGAAGCTATCTCACAGCGCTGCGCGAAGTCAGGCTCGGGCCACAACCAGGCATTTCAGTGGCACAGCAAAAGGGAATCAGTTGCGGGCACGGACTGGGCCATCAGACTTAAGGACAATAAGCGCGGGCTGTGGTATACAAAATAATTTAGTACAAAACTCGCATACAAACCGAACGGAAAGGGAACATTCAAACTGTTGTTCGGTCCATGCCGCCGGTTGGCGCGCATCCTTAAAGACAGTTCTGTCAATTAAGCTCGGACGGCAGAAGGGCGGGGTGGCTACCAGGTAAATTTCCAGGCGATATACCAGTAGACCCCGTCCGTGACGGTGGCGGCATTTAGCAAGTCCTTCCCCGCCGACATCACAAAGTGGTTGTGATCGTCGAAGTCGTAGATGCCTCCAATATCAAGGCTAAGACTGTCCTTGCCCGTTACATTCGGCGCAGTTTGGAAGTAAAGCTCGCCTGCAATACTGAGATTTTTCATTACCTTGCGCTGTACCAACCAGCCCAAGACCCAGTAGTCCTTATCGCCCAAGGCTGTGTCCTGGTTGAACCAATAGCCGCCGCCGCCATAGGTCGTCCAGTCGCCGAAGCTTTTTTGCAGCCAGAGGGGAAGAAAATAGGCGGGATGGCCAGCGCCAAGGCCGCGGGCCTGATCGCCGGTCGGGAGGTTGATCGCTGGGAAAAGCGCAACCTGCGGGCGCCAGCCATTGGTATCTTCCTGAATGAAGCGGTATTTGAAAGAGAGGCGGTATCGCCGTAGCCGTAACGAAAGTCGCCGGATGGGTCTGTGACGAAGGACACACCCGTATCGATCGTTAATTGCCCGTTGGGGATCAATCCGTAATCCAGCTCAATGCCCGGCAGGTACCCGCTTTTGACCGTCCTCGACACCAAGCCCGACGAGAGGACATAGAATTCGTAATGGCCAAGCTCGGTCGGCTCTGGATCGTCGGTCCTGTAAGGAGGCCCCGCGAAAGCCTCTATTGAGGTGACCGCCAAACAAGCGGCCACAAGGCCAGCGCTGGCCGCGATCAATGGTAAGCGTCGAACCACCACGTTCGCCTCTTCTTGCGCTGCTACCTGGAATTGAGCGACCCTACTAAGCCTACGCTGATTTGAAAAAGGTTGGCAATATTGGCGCTACTTGCGCCAGCCTTGAGGACCGCACCGATCCCCATCCAAGCCGAATGCTAATACTTCAAAGCCACGCCTCAATTCTTAACGACTATGCACTTAGGTCAAATCTTCGGCCCAACGCGCGTTCTGTGTCGTCGGGCATGACACCGCCGCGTAGTTGAATAAAGCGTTCGATATCCCGATCCTTATGCAGCCGAAAAAACGATATCGCGCGCAATGCCACGGCATTGATCAGCTGCCCAGGGTGAACTCGCTTTTCCGTAAGAGGTGAAGCGGCACTGTTCAAAACGCCAATAGTCTTAGCCATGAGTGGCAATCCTTCTCAGAAGTCAAACGATGCCCTTGGTGTTTTATCATACTAAAGTTTAAGGCGCTTGCGGCCGTGTAGCAATGTCCGGTTCCGCCATGCCCATACGCGAAAACTGCATGGCTTAGGTTCGGGCTGAAACCTGGCCCCGGAAGAAAACGATCAATTGTGCAGCTTGGTCCGGGACCGTATCGCGCGCCGGGTCCATCCCTGCTGCGAGAAAACTGAAAGCGGAGGATGCGCTCGAATTTTATCACCTCCCCTCCATCACGTAGTGGGCAGCTTTCACAAAGCGCTTTTTACTGCGGAGCGAGGCGGCAGAACCGCCCTTGGTTGGGAATTCCCGCATTGAGAATCGGTATATTGGCGGCAATGCATCCACGGCGCCGTTCATGTATTGATACGTAGAGCCCGCGCAGTGCGGGCGACGTCTCGAGGAGTCATGCATGATAAAGATGCTCACTCGTCTTACGGTAGTCGCAGCGCTTTCTGGCCTCGCAATGGGCTCACTTCCAGTGCTGGCTGCAACGCAAAACGCCAAACTCAGTATGCAGCAGGCACGCAAAATCGCGCTTAACGCTTACCCCGGCAGCAAGATCGTGAAGGCGGAACTGGAGCGAGAAGGCGGCGGCAGCGGCGCACGCTATTCCTTTGACCTGAAGCGCGGGAAGTCCTGGCGCGAGGTTGGCGTAGATGCCATGACCGGGAAAGTGCTGGAGAACAAGGCGGAAGGCGCCAATCCGAAGGATTGACGGCCTGCGGTCTGCCGTCCAGAAGCCACGTCTGGGCACGGGCATGCATGCCCGGTCGGCACCCGTAAATCTGCCTGTGCCCGTGCCGCCGCAAGCGGGAGGGGACCATCTCTTCCTAGCGATGTGCGGACATCAGCGGTAAAGGAAACGGTAATCGTTGCAGGCGTGTTTACCTGAGTAGTCCCTCCCCGCGGCATGGGCGATGACCTCAACTTCTCGGTTGCCAGATTGGCGTCTGTGGGATAGCCACCGCCAAGAAAAGGAAGCTTGAAATGCACCAAATGACAAAGCAGGAGGCGCTTAGCAAAGTTCCCGAGGTAACGCTGGTCTTTTGGATCATCAAGATCGCGGCCACAACGCTCGGCGAGACCGGTGGCGACACCGTCACCATGACGCTCGGCTGGGGTTATCTGACCGGGACGGCGATCTTTCTGCCGCTGCTTATAGTGCTGGTGCTCGCGCAGATTGCAGCCAAGCGATTTCATCCGCTGCTTTACTGGGCTACGATTGCGGCTTCGACTACATTCGGCACCACGATGGCGGATTTTGCCGACCGTTCGCTCGGCATTGGCTACACCGGCGGTTCGACCCTTCTTTTCTGCTGCTTAATGCTCGTGCTCGCAGCCTGGTACTGGTCCGAAGGCACCATTTCGGTAAACACTGTCAGCACACCGCGAGTGGAAGCCTTCTATTGGGCCGCGATCACCTTTTCACAGACGCTCGGAACGGCGCTCGGCGATTGGGCGGCTGACACCGGGGGCTTGGGTTACGAGGGCGGCGCGCTGGTCTTCGCCGCCGGACTTGCCGTGCTCGCGATCCTTTACTTCCTGACGAACGTCTCTCGCGTGTTCCTCTTCTGGGCAGCCTTCATCTTGACCCGTCCGCTCGGCGCCACCGTTGGCGATTTTCTCGACAAGCCGGTGAGCCACGGCGGATTGGCGCTCAGCCGCCCTCTCGCCTCCGCTGCCATTGCCGCTTTCATCCTCTTGTGTATCGCCCTGCTACCCCAACGGGCTGGTACACATCCGGGCGAAATTTCTTATGACCGGCAGTGACCATGTACATAGCCTCTCGCAAGATCCAGGCAGCACCCGGCTGCGACGTCCCTGCGCAACTCTTCCAGAAAGTGGTGGAAGCCGAGATGGAGCTTTGCCGCTTCTATGAAAAACGATGGAGTCAGTATTTGAAGCTGCCTCAAGCAATGGCCACCTGCAAATCACCCATGGAGCTTGCGGAATTGCAGAATAGCTTTTGCAGCAAATTTACCGCCGACTACGTTGACGAGGGCTCGAAGCTATTCGACTCTTTCAAGGACGTTCTTGCCCACTCAGCTACGGCAGGCCTGTAGTAGCTAGCACATTAACCTGCAG
>JBAUNL010000818.1:0-3533 GCA_049579205.1 Rhodomicrobium sp.
CAGGACCGCCTTCCCCTTTCGGCAACGATGGTGTGGCATGCCTTTAAACTTGTGGCGACCACACGGCAGACACTCGGCTACATCATCGCCATGGGCTTCGTGTTTGGACTTCTTTTCAGTTACATCATAAGCGCAGAGCAGGTTTTCGTTGACGCATACGGACTTGGGCCACTTTTTCCGATAGTCTTCGCCGCCATTTCCTGCTTCACGATTGCGGCTTCTTTTCTCAATGCTGCGGTTGTCAAAAAAGTGGGTATGCGTGGTGTCTCGCACCGCGCCCTTATTCTCGCGGTCGCTGCCTGTGCCGCGATGGCATTGACTGGCTACCCAGAAAAGCCGCCCCTTCTGCTGTTCTCCGCATTCATGGCGACCGTGTTCTTCTGCTTCGGGCTAATCATGCCAAACTTCAACGCGCTGGCGATGGAGCCCATGGGGCATATTGCGGGAACGGCTTCGTCTATCGCCGGATTCTACTCGACAGGAGCTGCAGCAATCCTGGGGACGCTGATTGGGCATTCATTCGACGGCAGTGTTAGGCCGCTGTGTATTGGCATTACGCTTCTCTTTTTGGCTACCCTCGCCGTTGTCTTAGTTACGGAGAAATCCGTGCTCTTCCGGCATAAGCCGGTCACAGCGGCAAAGATTTCAGAGGCCGAGTAAGCGCAACAAACCCGGGGTGTCCGGCAATGGGGGTTAAGCCCAAGGCAGGGTCGGATCATGCAAACCTGCCAATAAACAGCATTTCTAAGGTTGTATGCCTGAACCTTCTCCGCTATCTATAGTCTGATGATCGCACCCGCTAGCGAAGGCTCGCCCGCGGGTGCTTTTGGCGTTGGGAGAGACGGTTGCACGGCGGAACTCACTCCGGCGGTTCAAAACAGTGGACGAAGGCCTTTGCCATCGGCGCCGGCCTGAACCTTGCGTTCGTAGTTGCTGAGGCCTTTTTCGGTTTTCGCGCGAATTCCATCGCCCTTCTCGCCGACGCGGGCCATAATTTTGGGGACGTGATAAGCCTTGGCGCCGCCTGGGGTGCTACTGTCCTCTCCCGGAGACCTCCGACAACTCAATATACTTACGGCTTCGGCTCGTCTTCGATCTTGGCCGCTCTCGGCAACGCCGTGCTGCTTCTGATCGCGTCCGGGGCCCTGATCCTGAGCGCTGCCGGACGCCTTATCGATCCTGAACCCGTCTCGAGCATAACTGTCATGTTCGTTGCGGCTGCCGGTATTGCTGTAAACGGCATCTCGGCGATGCTCTTTCGGCGCGGACGGGAGAGCGATCTCAACATACGCGCAGCTTTCTTGCACCTCGCTGCGGATGCCGCGATAGCTGCGGGCGTGCTTTTGGCCGGCGCCGTGATCTATTTCACAGGCTGGCTGCGAGTAGACGCAGTTGTGAGTCTTGTCATCGCGGCGATCATTGTCTGGGCCGCTTGGGGTCTTTTACGGGAGTCGGTGAGGCTGGCGATGCAAGGCGTACCAACAGGCGTTGACCCCGGCGACGTCCGCGCTCGCCTGGCTGCATTGAGCGAGGTTGTAAACGTTCATGATCTTCATATCTGGCCGTTGAGCACGACCGAGACAGCGTTGACCTGTCACCTTGTGATGAGAAAAGGCCGGCGCGGTGATGACGCCTTCCTTGAAAAGACTGCCCAAGACCTTCACGAGCAGTTCGGCATTGAGCATATCACCCTCCAGATCGAGGAGACGGACCGCTTTTGCGCCGTTGAATGCGATCACGGCGTAAAGACAACAGTCGGCCAATCCGACAAACAGCCAACCGGGCAAAGACATGTTTGAAAGCCTCTCCGACCGCCTCTCCGGCATTTTCGATAAGCTTACCCGGCGCGGCGCGCTAAGTGATAGTGACGTGGCCGAAGCCATGCGTGAGGTGCGGCGGGCCCTTCTTGAGGCTGACGTGGCTTTGGAGGTGGTGAAGTCCTTCACGGACAGGGTGCGTGAGAAGGCTATCGGCCAGCAAGTTCTGCGCTCTGTCACGCCGGGGCAGATGGTCATCAAGATCGTGCATGACGAGCTTGTGCAAACCCTTGGCGCGGAGGCGGAGCCCATCGATTTGCATGCACCTGCGCCGGTCGCAATCATGATGGTCGGTCTCCAAGGCTCCGGCAAAACCACAACCACCGCCAAAATATCGAAGCGCTTCAATGAACGTGAAAAGCGTAAAGTTCTTATGGCATCGCTCGATACAAGGAGGCCTGCGGCGCAAGAGCAGCTGAAAATTCTGGGTGAGCAGGCAGGCATAGACACGCTGCCAATAGTGAAGGGCCAAACGCCCCAGCAGATCGCCGCGCGGGCCATGCAAGCTGGCCGCCTCGGTGGCTACGACGTGGTTATGCTCGATACTGCCGGCCGGCTTCATATCGACGATGAACTGATGCGGGAAACCGAAGAGGTCCGCGACATTGCGAATCCGCATGAGACGCTGCTCGTCGCTGACGCCCTGACTGGACAAGACGCCGTAAACCTTGCCCGCACTTTCAATGAACGCATCGGCGTTACCGGCATAGTGCTGACCCGGATCGACGGCGATGGACGCGGTGGCGCAGCTCTGTCGATGCGCGCTGTGACAGGCAGGCCGATCAAGCTCCTGGGCACCGGCGAAAAGCTCGACGGCCTTGAGGACTTCCACCCAGAACGCATCGCTGGCCGCATTCTCGGCATGGGCGACGTGGTGAGCCTCGTTGAGCGAGCTGCGGAAACCATCGACCACGAGAAGGCGCAGGCCATCGCCAAGAAGATGGTGAAAGGCCAGTTCGATCTGGAAGATCTGGCCGAACAGCTCCGCCAAATGCAAAAAATAGGGGGTATGTCCGGAGTGCTTGGCTTCTTGCCCGGAATCGGCAAGATCAAGAAGCAGCTCGACTCCGCGAACCTCGATGACAAGCTTCTCAAGCGGCAGGGAGCGATCATCTCGTCGATGACGCCAAAGGAGCGGCGCAATCCGAAGGTTCTGCAGGCGAGCCGCAAACGCCGTATCGCGGCGGGCTCCGGCACTACCGTGCAGGAGATCAATCAGCTTTTGAAAATGCACCGGCAGATGGCCGACATGATGAAGTCCATCGGCAAGGGGAAGGGCGGCCTCGCCAAGATGTTCGGCATGGGTGGGGGAAAGATGCCCGAGCCCACACCCGAGATGGTCGCGGCGGCGAAGGCAGGCCAGCTGCCGCCAGGGATGAAGCTGCCGGGCGGCTTCGGGGGCGGCGGCCCGTTGTCTGGCTTGCCGGGACTTCCTGGTGGCGCACGCGGCTTCGGCGGTGGTCTTCCCGGCCTGCCGGGTAAGAAGAAGTAATGGCGGGACGGTTCCCGGTCTACGGTGTGAAGAATGCAAAAAGCAATCAAAGCTTCTGACTACGGCACAGTAGCAGTAAGCCTAGTCGTGCGGGATGCAAAGGCAGCGATCGAGTTCTACAAGAAAGTCTTCGGCGCGAAGCACCTTTACAGCCTCACCATGCCTAACGGAGCTGTCGCTCATGGCGAGTTCAAAATCGGCGAGACGCTTATTATGATTTCCGA
>JBAUNL010000819.1:0-8371 GCA_049579205.1 Rhodomicrobium sp.
GAATTTGCCCAAAGGGATCTGGAGCGGGCCCGGCCCCTGATCGCCAATGCGACGATCTCGCAGCAGGTTTTCGATCAGCGCACGCAGGCGGTACGCGCCGCTGAAGCGAATGTTCTTTCCGCCGAAGCAAGTGTGCGCTCGGCCGAACTCGATGTCGAGTTCACGCAAATCCATTCACCCGTGACCGGCAGGATCAGCCGCAAGCTTGTAAGCGAAGGGAACTACCTCACGGGTGGTTCAGGCAGCGGCACGCTCCTTACCACCATCGTGTCCATCGACCCGATCTTCTTCTATTTCGACGTCAGCGAGGCAGACTTCCTCAAATATCAAAAGCTCGGTTCGCTCTCGATGCAGCAGGAAGCGCACCTCTCTGAAATCCCGGTGCAACTCACGCTGGAGACGGAAAACGGCTTTCCGCACAGGGGCAAGATGAGCTTCATCGATAACCGTATCGATCAGAACACCGGCTCACTGCGTGTCCGGGCCGTCTTCGAAAACCCCGATCAGCAATTCCAGCCCGGCCTGTTCGCGCGGGTCCGATTGGCCGGCAGCGGGCAATATAAGGCCATCTTGCTGCCTGACGTGGCTATCGCAACCGACCAATCGAATCGCTTCGTCTTTGTTGTGGCCGAGGATGGCACTGTAAGCTCGAAGCCCGTCACGCTTGGTCCGATCATCGATGGGCTTCGCGTTATCCGCTCCGGCGTCGCCGCGAACGATTGGGTGATCGTGAACGGGGTGCAGCGCGCGCGAACCGGGATCAAGGTGAAGTCCGAAAAGACGCTGATTTCGCAGAACAGGCAAGCGGCCGCGCTCTAATGAGGTTCAGCCACACCTTCATTAGGCGGCCCATTTTTGCCTCTGTGATCGCGATTTTCATCGTGATCGTGGGCTGGCTTGCGTATCAGCGCCTGGCCGTCGCACAGTTTCCCGAAGTCGCGCCTCCGACGGTGACGGTCTCGGCATCCTATCCGGGCGCCAACGCGCAGATTGTGGCCGACACGGTCGTTACGCCGCTTGAGCAGGAAATCAACGGCGTCGAGAACATGCTGTATATGTCGTCGCAATCGACGGCGGACGGCAATGCCGCGATCACCGTAACCTTCCAGCTCGGGACCAATCTCGATCTCGCGCAGGTTCTCGTCCAGAACCGCGTGGCCGTGGCGACCCCGCGCCTCCCGGCCGAAGTGCGCCAAACAGGCGTCGTCGTTAAGAAAAACACGCCCGACATTCTCATGGTCGTGCATATGATTTCGCCGGATAACAGCTACGACCAGCTTTATCTTTCGAACTATGCGCTCTTGCAGGTGCGTGATGTGCTGGCGCGCGTGAAGGGCGTCGGGGAGGTCAGGCTGTTCGGCGTCCGCGAATATTCGATGCGGGCATGGCTGGACCCTGCCAAGATTTCCTCGCTTGGCATGACCGCAACCGAAGTTGTCAGTGCCCTCGAACAGCAGAACATCCAGGTTGCCGGTGGTGCTCTCGCTCAGCCGCCGGTCTCAAATGATCAAGCATTTCAAACGACATTGCAGCTTCGCGGGCGCCTTGCAAAGCCTGAAGAATTCGGCGAAATTGTCGTCAAGACTGGCGCCGATGGCCGTTTTACGCGCTTGCGTGATGTGGCGCGGATGGAGCTCGGTGCTCTCGATTACACAACGAACGGCTTTCTCGACAGCAAGCCCGCTGTCATTCTCGTAGTGTCGCAGACGCCCGGCGCCAACGCGCTCGAAGTGGCGAACTCTGTCATCGGGACAATGGCCGAGCTGTCCAAGGGCTTCCCAAAGGGGATCGAGCATCAGATCGTCTACAATCCGACCGAGTTCATCCAGCGCTCGATCGACGAACTGATCAAGACGATCTTCGAGGCGGTCGCTCTCGTTGTGATCGTCGTCCTGGTTTTCCTTCAAACATGGCGTGCGACCATCATTCCCTTGGTGGCAATCCCGGTCTCACTGATCGGGACGTTTTTCGTCATGTCCCTACTCGGATTTTCCATCAACAACCTCACGCTGTTCGGCCTCGTGCTTGCCGTTGGCATCGTGGTCGACGACGCGATCGTGGTTGTCGAGAACGTCGAGCGGAAGATCGAGGAGGGGTTCAGCCCGCGCGACGCGGCCTTCTCCACCATGGACGAAGTGGGAGTGGCGTTGATCTCCATCGCGCTCGTGCTTTGCGCGGTTTTCATCCCGACTGCCTTCCTGCAAGGCATCATTGGCCAGTTCTACCGCCAGTTCGCGCTGACAATAGCGGTGGCCACGCTTTTGTCGGCTTTCAATTCCTTGACGTTGAGCCCTGCTCTCTGCGCCATCGTCCTTAAGTCACAGGAACAGAAGGAAAAGAAAGCGCGGTTCGACCTTTCGATTTTCACGAACTGGTTCTTCGTTGGCTTCAACAAAGTGTTTACGGCATTCGAGCACGGGTACGCGGGGTTGGTTCGCCGCCTTCTTCGCGTTACGCCGCTCATGCTTTTAGTCTACGCGGGGCTAATTGGCCTCGCGGGGTACATGTTCGTTACGGTGCCGAAAGGGTTCATTCCGCAGCAGGACCAGGGCTATCTCATCGTATCCTTCAGCCTTCCATCCGGCGCCTCCTTGTCTCGCACCAGCGAAGTCATCCAGCGCGCTGAAAACATCGTTCTCTCCACCCCTGGCTTCGCGCATACCGCATCTTTTGCCGGCTTTTCCGGGGCAAGCCGGACGAACGCCCCCGACGTGGGGGCCGTCTTCGCCGTCGAGTCGCCCTTCGAGGAACGCGTCAAGCGAGGGCTTACGATGACGAAGCTGGTGAGTGATTTGCGCACAAGGCTGGGAAAGATTGAGGAGGCCAATATCTTCGTGATCGCTCCCCCAACCCTGCGTGGTATCGGCACCGGCGGCGGGTTCTCAATGTACATCGAGGACAGGCGAGGGCGCGGGCTGCAGACACTCACCCAGGCTACCTACGAACTCAGGGACGCAGCCAACAAGGCCCAAGGCCTGCAGGCCGTGTTCACGACCTTCACTGCTAACACCCCGCAGGTTTACGTTGATGTCGACCGCGTTCGCGCCCAAATTCTGAACGTGCCGCTGCAGAATGTGTTCGAGACGCTACGCATCTATCTTGGTTCCGCTTACGTAAATGATTTCAATGCGTTCGGGCGAACATACCGGGTGACGGCCCAGGCGGACGCGCCCTACCGGCTCGACAAAGCGGCGATTTCTCAATTGAAGGTCCGAAGTGCCAACGGCGCGATCGTGCCGCTCGGATCGTTGGTGACATTCCGGGATATTTCAGGCCCGCAGCGCGTACCGCGCTATAATCTCTATCCGGCGATCGAGATGCAAGGGAGCACCGCGCCCGGCGTCAGCTCGGGGACCGGCATCCAGATCATGGCGGACACGGCGAATCGCGTGCTGCCGGACGGCATTACCTATGAATGGACGGACCTCTCGTACCAGGAGACGCACCAGGGAACGCCCGCCATCATTATCTTCAGCCTTTCCGTTCTTTTCGTCTACCTCGCGCTCGCGGCGCAATATGAGAGTTGGACCTTGCCGCTTGCGATCATCCTGATCGTGCCGATGTGCCTGTTATCCGCGATCCTGGGCGTATGGTCGCACGGCGCAGACGTGAACGTGCTTACGCAAATCGGCTTTGTCGTGCTTGTTGGCCTCGCGGCAAAGAACGCGATTTTGATCGTTGAATTCGCCGTCCAGCTTGAAGCGCAGGGCAGGGACCGGTTTCAGGCCGCGGTCGAAGCGTGCCGGCTGCGCTTACGGCCAATTCTTATGACCTCGTTCGCTTTTACGCTCGGCGTTCTGCCCCTATATATCGCCACGGGCGCGGGTTCGGAAATGCGGGTCGCACTAGGTACCGCCGTCTTTTTTGGCATGCTCGGCGTGACCTTTTTCGGCTTGATTTTCACGCCAGTGTTCTACGTAGTCCTTCGCGGCCTTTTCGGGGGCGCCATTCATGGCCGGACCGGTGACGAAATCGGCGACCTTAGTGCAAGCGCGGTGCCCGGCGAGTAATATAACCGCCTGGATTGCCTTACTTGAGTGTCAGGGCCGCCGCTGCGAGTGCCAAAATGAGCATTGAAATTCTCGATCCCGAGGAAGTCCAGTCGTCGCTGTCGAGCGGAACTTACAAAGAGAACGTGGTTCCGGATCTGCTGGCCTGGACGAGAGCTGGAAAGCGCTGCGCCCTAGTTACGCTTGTGGGGGTGGATGGAAACGCTCCCCGAGCGGAGGGTGCGCAGATGGCCATATCCGAAACCGGGGAGTGGAGCGGCTATATCTCGGGCGGGTGCCTTGAGCAGACAATCGCGTTAGAAGCGGTCGAAACAATCAAATCCGGCAAGCCCCGGCTTCTCCGGTATGGCAAAGGATCGCCCTATTTCGACATCCGGCTTCCCTGTGGAAGCGGCCTCGATATTTATGTCCAGCCTTTTCAGGACCTCAAGGTGCTTGAAGAGATGGGCAGTCTTTTGGAGCGCCGGCAGCCATTCGCCCTGCGAATTGACCTGGGAAAAGGCTCAGCAAGGCTCGAGCCATTGGCTGAAGCAGCTGATGAGAGGACGGCATCCCGCCGAGACGAAGAAACCTTCGTCCGCGCCTACACTCCGGCGGTGCGATGCCTCATCATCGGGTCGAGCCCTATCGGCGTGAAGCTCGCCGAACTCGCGGCCTGCGCCGGTTTCGACACGGACTTTTATGCCCCTGAGCCTGAAGCACTGCCGGTCCTTCTACCTGAAGTGAAAGCCTATGCGCTGGCTCCGCGCGGCCCCTTCGCGGTGGACGAATGGACAGCCGCGATACTTGCGTTTCATGACCACGAGCAAGAGCTGCCCGTTTTTTCAGAGCTGCTCGAAAGCAACTGCTTTTTCATTACGGCGATTGGCAGCCGGAACGCGCATGACGCGCGCAAACTTGCGCTTTCCGAGCTTGGCTTCTCCGATTCCACCATCGGACGCATCCAAAGCCCCGCGGGTCTTGTTCCGGGGTTGAAGACTGCCCCTATGGTGGCCTTATCGATACTGGCTCAGATCGTGGCTGCCGGGCGGGAAAAGCGGCTTCTTTAAGGCGGCTTCTTATCCATCTGAGTCCGGCCGTGGGAGCCAGAAATTACCTTATAATACCGCGTTAACCAATCCCGGCAAAGGCGGAGTCTATGCAGCCGCAAGCACGCCGTGGATTTGGGCGACAACGGCCGCGCCCTCGCCAACCGCAGCTGCAACCCGCTTTGTCGATCCCGCACGTACATCGCCAATGGCAAAAACGCGTGATCGGCTGGTCTCAAGCGATAGGAGGGAGCCGGGCGCACCGATATTAGACCCCGTGATGATGAACCCCTTGCCATCGACGTCAACACAGCCGTCAAGCCAGGATGCGTTCGGGTCGGCTCCAATAAATAGAAAGAGGTGACGCAACGGACAGGTATGGATTTCCCCGGTTGCGCGCTCTCGGAATGTAGCCGCACTAAGACCCGCAACCTCATCGCCGTGCAGCGCAGCCACCTCAGTCCCGGTGTGCAGCGTCAGATTGGGCAGGGCAGCAATTCTGTCGATTAGATAGCGCGACATCGAGGCTTCCAAACCTGCCCCCCGCACCACAAGATGCAGATGCTTCACTTTCGGCGCCAGGAAGACAACAGCCTGACCTGCCGAATTGCCGCCCCCCACCAGAGCCACCTCTTCGCCCTCGCATAGCTTCGCCTCGATAGGCGAGGCCCAATAGGAAATGCCTCTGCCTTCGAAGGTGGCAAGGTTCGCTATGTTGGGCTGCCGATAGCGCGCACCTGACGCGACCACTATGGTATGCGCTTGCACCGCGGCGCCATTCGTGAACTCAAGGCGCATGGGTCCGCCGGATTGCTCGGTCGGACTGCCGCAGTCCAGGCGGGCCACCTGGAGCGGAATGGCAATCTCGACACCAAACTTAAGCGCTTGATTGTAAGCGCGGCCGGCCAGTGCCATGCCCGATATCCCATTCGGAAAACCCAGGTAGTTCTCGATCCGCGCTGACGCTCCCGCTTGGCCTCCGAAGGCGTGAGCGTCGGCCACGATCGCGGATAAGCCTTCGGAAGCGGCATAGACGGCGGCGGCAAGTCCTGCCGGTCCTGCACCGACGATTGCGACGTCATAGACCCTATCCGGGTCAAGTTCCGGAGCGATACCCAGGCAGGCCCCAGCTTCCATCTCCGTCGGCCGCTTCAGTATGCTTCCATTGGGGCACAGCATCAAGGGTAGCTCTGCAGGTAGCACTCCCAGGCGCTCTATGACGGCTCTGCCCTCTTCATCCTTTTCCGCGTCGAGGACGGTATGCGGATAACCGTTCCGGCGAAGGAAGCCTTGCAAGGTCACCAGTTCGCGGCTGCCTGGCATTCCGATTAGTATGGACCCGACACCGCCGCCCTCGATGAGTCCGACGCGCCGCAAGATGAAGGCGCGCATGATAATCTCACCGAGTTCGGCGGAGCCAATCAATAGAGCCCGAACGTGAGCCGCATCAAACGGCACGGCTGTGCAGCCATTGGCGCCAGCCCGGCCGGCCGCAAGCGCCTGGCGCCCAGCAAGCTGAGCCACCTCGCCCGAGAATTGGCCAACACCATGGCTGATAATCGGCGTCTCATGCTGGAGTCCGTCGCGGTGGGTCATGTCCATGGAACCGCGCAGTACGAGCCACATCGGTACGCCGCGCTCACCCGCATCGAACACGATTTCACCCGCTGAGAAACTACGGGCAGGACCGCTTGCGAAACGCTTGGCCGTCTCAATCTGTCCCGCGTTGAGCACGGGAAACATTTGGTGACCACGGGTTTCTATGAGGCTCATTGGCTCTCTCCTTGAGCTTCCATACTAGCGCTGGCACCCGCGGCTGAGTCCGCCTCGTGGACGTTCTTCTTGCGGCTTCCGCTAATAATGGTGCACCTGCAAACGAAAAGCCACCCGGGGAACGTGAGCAGGAATGGCGCATGTTCCCATTCAAAAACGTCACATTGACCGTAATCAGTAAGGCGGCGCTTTGCGCTGCCGCTGGGCGATTGCCGCCTCCGTCCACCATGCAAGATCATCAGCGAAACGGGAGAAGGCTTGATCCAAAAACTTGCCCGCCTCGCCGATAGGTTTGCCTTCTTCGTTAAGGGTTTGCGCGATGGGGCCAACTGTCACCGTGCTTGAGATGACAATCATCCCCATTTCCGAAAGGGTCCCATGCCAGGCCGAGTTCGAACGCGCTCCCGACAGGCGCCCACCTGAATAGCTGGCGATCCCCGCGGGACGCCAAAACCACTCCTCCAGAAAATGATCAGTCAGATTCTTGAGACCGGGCTGCATGCCCCAATTATATTCGCCTGCGACGAACACAAAGGCATCGGCGGCACGGATCTTCCCGGCAAGCTCTTCCATTGCAGGAGGCGTCGCCCCCTTCGGATATTCTTTATACATGCGGTCCAGCATTGGCAGGCCAACCGCCTTGGCATCAATGAGTTCGGCGTCGTCTCCGCGTTTCTTGAGCCCATCCACAATATAGTTCGCCAGCCTGATACCCATCCGGTCGGACCGATAGGACCCGTAAAATACCAGTATCCGGTGCGTCATGCTGCCTCGCTACTAGCTGGGAACTATGACGCATTCAGTGAAAGATCGCAACGCAGCGCGGCATCAACGCCGAGATAGCGATCGGCGCATGATGCCCGTTGAGGGGAACTGGAGAAGTTAGAACGGCGTTTGTTCCCTTACCCTGAAAGGACGCACGGGCGGCATCGCCGATTCCGGCCAATGCCCGGCGCTCCACAGGACGGCATAGCACTCGCTCGGAGAACTCAATGGCTGCAACAAGCACTATGGCCGGTCCCAGTCAGGAGACCATTCCAGCGCCACGGAAGTTGGAAGTCACGCTGCATGTGAACGGTGCTGAAGCCCGGCTGAAGGTCGCGCCATGGACGACCTTGCTGGATGCGCTTCGCGACCATCTCGGCCTTACGGGAACGAAAAAGGGCTGCGATCATGGTCAATGCGGCGCTTGTACCGTCCTCGCCGATGGGCGGCGCATCAACTCCTGTATGACCCTCGCCGTGATGAGGGACGGTGCAAAGATAACCACCATCGAAGGCCTCGCCGCAAATGGCGCACTGCATCCGCTGCAGCAGGCTTTCATCGATCAAGACGCTTTCCAATGCGGCTACTGCACGCCTGGGCAAATCTGTTCGGCCGCAGGGTTGATCAGGGAAGGAAAGGCAACCTCGGCGGATGAAATCCGGGAGCTTATGAGCGGCAACCTTTGCCGATGCGGGGCGTACCCAAACATCGTGGCCGCGATAGAACAGGCGATGGAGCAATTATGATCAACTTCGAATATACACGCGCCACAGATGTGGCGGGCGCCGTGCGCGA
>JBAUNL010000820.1:0-3262 GCA_049579205.1 Rhodomicrobium sp.
GCGAGCGCGGTCAGGATGGCGATCATGGAGGCGTGCCGCGCCTGTAATTCAGCCTGTCCAGCGCACCTTGCAGGATGTACGCAGCGGCGATCTTATCGACGAGCTCCGCCCGCCGCTTGCGGCTGGCGTCGGCTTCGATGAGCATCCTCTCCGCGGCCGCGGTCGAAAGCCGTTCATCCCAGAAGGAGATCGGAAGATCGGTCAGGCCCGCAAGGTTTCGCGCAAACGCCCGGGTTGCCTGGGCACGTGGACCTTCCGACCCGTCGAGATTGATTGGAAGCCCGATGACGAGACCTCCCACGCCGTGCTTCGCAGCCAGCTCCAGCAGCCTCTCCGCGTCGGCTTTGAACTTTGTGCGCCGGATGGTTTCAAGCGGGGTCGCGATTTGGCGCAACACATCGGATAAGGCGAGGCCGATTGTCTTCGAGCCAACATCGAGGCCAAGCAGGCGCTGGTCGCGCTGCAAGCGTTTCAAAATCGCGGAAAGCGCCAAGGGCTCAAGGGGCACAAGTTTTTCCTTGGGTGTTTTTAGAAGGTGCGGGGACGGCTATACTGGCTGGCAGCATTGGTCGCTCATTCTTAGGAGGTTTGCAATGAAGCTGACATGGTTCGGGCATTCGGCCGTGCGCGCGGAAAACGGCAGCCACGTAATCCTCATCGATCCATTTCTTTCGCAGAATCCCAAGTTCCAGGGCTCGGTGGACGAGGCCGCACGCGGCGCAACCCACGTCGTCCTCACGCACGGTCACGACGATCATACCGGCGATACCGTAAGCATTTGCAAAAAGACCGGGGCAACGCTCGTCGCCGTGTTTGAACTCGCGATGTATTTGTCGGGACAGGGCGTCGAGAAAGTCGAGCCCGCAAACCCCGGGGGGACCATTAATCTCGGTGGCGGCGTAGGCGTCAGCTTCGTGAAGGCATTCCATTCCTCTTCCACGATAGTCGACGGAAAACCCATCTATCTCGGCAATCCTTGCGGCGTCGTCATCGAGGGGCTCGGCAAAACCATCTATCACATGGGAGACACTGAGATTTTCGGCGACATGGCGCTGGTGAACGAGATATTTGCCCCGAAAATCGGCTTCGTACCGATTGGCGACCGCTTCACTACGGGAGCCAAGTCGGCGGCGCTCGCCTGCAAGAAATATTTCAGCTTCGAGATGACGGTGCCGATCCACTACGGGACATTCCCCATGCTGGACCAGGACCCTGCGAACTTCGTGGCCGCGATGGCGGGGAAAAATGTCGTGATCCCGGACATTGGCAGGGCCTTCGACGTCTAAAGTTTGTCCAGCATTATCAATCACCGGTGGGGAGAGGCACAATGGTGGAGACGTCATGGGCTTGAGTGACAAACTGGCTAGGGATCGTCTCGATGCCCGACGTAACTATTCAGCTTCCTTGATGTCGAACACAAAATGGCGGGCTCTTTTTCAGGCGATTGAGGACGCCGGTGTCGAGATTAGGCAAATAACCATCAAGTTCGTCGGCATAGACGACGAGAAACCCATAAGGTGGGTTTCTCCGAATCGCATTTCACGCTTCCTAGATACTCTTGAGTTTGGCCCCGTTCCTTTGGTTGGAATAGAGTGGCTAGAGTTTCCGAATCTCGCGACCTTCCCACATCACAAGAACGTGCGAGCCGCAGTCTTTCGGCAAGATACGGGCGCCGTTCGAGCTGCCATCGAGTCGCTTGGTAAGCACTATCCGCTCGAAGAGAGAGACCCAATGGTTTGCGAGTCATCGGTCACGTTCGGTAATGGCAGCCACCCCTGCCCAGCATTGACAGATCGGCATTATTAACCAAGCGCAATTTTGATCTATCTCATGTCTGCACGCGCCCGTTGTGCTAAAGTTAGCTTTACCGGCAGCCGGTTTCACACACGAACGGGCCCGGCCCCCGACCAGCCCTTAGTGCGAGGAAAGCCATGTCATTACGCGATATTATGGTGCATCTCGATTCCGGCCCAAGGACAAGCGAACGCCTCACATTGGCGGCTGCCTTGGCGCGGCGCTACGATGCGCGGCTCACCGGGATTTTCGCCCAGGTGGCTCGCTACAGTCCTGCGGGTGAAGGCGGAGAAGCGCGTCCTCTGGGTGCCGCAAGCCGCAACCAGTTCGAGGCCGCCGCGTCCGGACTTCGGCGCAGCCTATGGCTTGATCTCGACCGTGGCAGCGACCATGAAATCGTTCACGGGCTGACCGAAGCCGCGCGCCATTACGATCTTGCCATCTTCGGACAAGATGACGAAGACGGGCCGAAAATCGTTCCACGCGAACTCCTTGAGCAAGTCATCGTGGAATCCGGCCGGCCGATCCTCGTCGTGCCCTATGCGGGCCATTTCCCCGATATCGGCCAACGCCCCCTTATTGCCTGGACGGAGGCAAGGGCTGCCGCGCGAGCTCTTAACGACAGTTTGCCGCTGCTCAAGCCCGGCGCGAAAGTTTCAGTTGTCACTGTCGGATTGGCGACACAGGCCCAAGAACTTTCCTCGGAGCGGATAAGCGAGCATCTTCACGCTCACAACATCGAGAGTCATTTTGAGCATATGCAAGTGACCGAGGTTGGCCTGATCGATACGTTGCTAAATCTCGCCACGGACAAGGATGCCGACCTCATCGTTATGGGGGCATTCGGCGGCTACGGCTTTCCCTTGTTCAGCCGGGGCAGCGGGACGCGCTATATGCTGCGGCATATGACGGCGCCGTGCCTGTTTTCGCATTGAGATGTGCGGCCGCGATTACTTGGTCTATCCGGCGACTTAGGCGAATATGCTTGTCATGGAGCCAATGCGATTCTAGGACCTGAACAAAGCGCCGCTTAGAACGCGCCTTGTTCCGGGAGGAGAACCGTCATGGCTCGCCGCATCATCGACATTTCCTCTCCTCTGCGCGCTGGCATTGCATCCGATCCGCCGGGGATGGAGCCGCAGATTGAATATCTCAACCATCGTCAGACCGCCGAAGGCGTCTGTGCTTTCTTTCCCGGGTTGAAGCCTTCTGATCTGCCGGATGGCGAAGGATGGGCCATCGAACGCGTTCAGATCACCACGCACAACGGGACGCATCTGGACGCACCCTGGCATTTTGCATCCACGATGGATGGCGGCAAAAGGGCCATTCCGGCATTTCCCGGACGGCTATGTGGTAACGGCCGGCGATGTGGAAGCTGAGCTGCGGCGAATCGGCCATGATTTGCGGCCGCTGGAGATCGTGGTCGTCAATACCAGGGCCGGATCCCGCTATGGCGAACCGGATT
>JBAUNL010000821.1:0-7670 GCA_049579205.1 Rhodomicrobium sp.
ATGGTGCCTATGAACGCGCTAATCGTGGCTGCGATCATCAACCTTGCGAAGGTTTCCCGGACGGCTCAGCATAAGGAGCTTGAGCATACCGCCCGCGTTATTGCTGCCTCCGTTGAGGCGCAGCTGCAGCGCTACCTTGCGATCGGGCGCGCTCTGTCCACTTCCCCGCTTCTCTTTGAAGAGGACCTGAACGGCTTTCGTGCCCAGGCAAGCGCAGCGCTCCCCGATACATCCGAAGCGTGGATCATCGTTTCTGACCCAGACGGCCAAAAGCAGTTGAGTATGTCGCCGCTGCCCCTGGTCAAGCGTTTTCCAGAAGCCATAGCAGCACAAAAACGCGCATTCGCAGCCGGATCGCCGATTATAGCGGGCGTATTTTGGGCTCCCAACCACCAAAAGTGGATCACGACCGTGGAATGCCCGATTTTCCGGGAGGGTAAGCCATTCCGGGAACTTACCGTATCCATGAGCGCCGAAAGTTTTTCCCGCTTCTTTGACGCCCAAGAGCTCCCCGAAGGCTGGATTGGCGGGATCGCCGACACGACGGGCCACTATATTGCGATGACATCGGCAGCCGTGACGGGTCAGCCGGTCTTTGAAGGATGGCGCCAAACGCTTGGCCAGGCGGGATTGAGCAGCTTCCTGTCGCCGGGCGGCGACGAGATGGTTATCGCAAGTGAGGTTTCACCGCTGAGCGGCTGGACGGTGGCGGTCGCGGCCAAGAGGAGTGTGTTGGAAGCACCTGTCCGGAGCACTTTGCGCTGGGCGATTTCCTCCGGCATTGCCGTTCTCCTCTCCAGTTTGGTGTTCGCGATTATTGTCGCGAGGGGCATCACCGGTCCGCTTCGCGATTTGGAGAGGAAAGCTTCCGCCCTCGTAGGGGGGCAACCGGTGACGATGGCTGATGGAATACCCGAGGTCGAGCGCGTTTGGTGGGCTTTGCAAACAGCGGTCATTGGGCGGCAGCGGCTGGAACAGGACCTCCGCGTCAGCGAAGAGCTTTTGCGTACAGCCGCCGAAAGTGGGCGGTTCGCGGCCCATGATTACGATGCCGATACCAGACAGCTTCAATGGACTCCTCAGCTCGAGCGGATTGTGGGCCGGGACTTTGCCGGCCTTAGCGTGACACCCGATATTGCCGCATCTTTCATTCATCCAGGCGACCGGGAAAAAACGACAGCTACCGTCCTCGAATGGCTGAAAGGAAAACGTCAGCGCTATGAGCTTGAGTTTCGTATTCTCAGGCCCAATGGCGAGGTTCGCTGGGTCCTAGATCGGGGGCAAGTGATCAGGGATCCCGTCAGCGGACGCCCTCTCCGGGTTACGGGAGTTCTCATCGACATTACGGGCCGGAAACAGGCAGAGCTTCGCCAGCAAAACCTGCTTAAAGAGTTGAGCCATCGCGTAAAGAATACGCTCGCCATCGTTCAATCAATTGCGCGCCAAACTCTCCATAACACCAAGGAACCTGCTGCGTTTGAGCAGGTATTCTCCGAACGGCTCATGTCTCTCGCGAGTGCTCACAGCTTGCTCACGCAGGGGGCTTGGGAAGGTGCATCGCTCGAGGCAATCGTGAGGCAGGCCACGGCTCCCTTCGTCCCGGGTGCTGGGGAGGATGCTTTCGAAATCACTGGGCCACCGGTAGATATTCCGGCCAACTCCACGATTACCCTAACCTTGATGTTTCATGAACTTTCAAGCAACGCCGCAAAATATGGGGCACTTTCCGTCCCAAATGGGCAGGTGAAGATCTGGTGGCAGATCAAGGAAACAGATCGCGGCAAAGAGATCCGCGTTACGTGGACCGAAGAGGGCGGACCGGAAGTGAGAGAGCCGGCCCGGCACGGGTTCGGGAACCGGCTGCTCGCGATGAGCGCGGAGCAGCTCGACGGCACCATTCAATTCGCTTACGACACGAGCGGTCTTCGCTGCGAATTACGCTTCTCGTTGACGGCGGCCCAATTCGCGCTCATTCCCGGCTCTCCCGCCTGAGAGGTCTGCTGCATGATCCAGAAAGTAGGCACCAATTGGGGACAACGAATGCACGCCCTGGTGCCGAACCCCATACTTCAACAACCCGGCGAAGGCTCTTGAAATGAAATAGCTCGCCGAAGTGTATAAGCCTGCCGCGAGCCATGACGGCCTGCCGGATCTCGCCTATCCGCTGCATGAAACGAGACGCCCTCGTCACCGCCTGCGGACGCATCTGCATGCACCGCAAGAAAATCAAGATCTCGACCCTGCTCGCAGGCCCTGGGCTCGCGGCAGGTGGGACTCAAATGTCAAATTCGCTTCACTAGCCGTCATCGCGGTGACCATCTCAAACCCACAACCGCAATCAACCGAAAAACTAACAGGCGATCGCATTCGAAATTGCACCATGTTCTGGGCCGTATCGCGTGCAATTCATATTCGGTTCAGACTTGTGTTGTTAAGGTATTGTTAGGGATTTCTGAGCGTTTCTCGCCAGGTATTCGCCCGGTGATCTCATATCAACAGGAGAAATTCATGAAAACACTTAAGGTTGCAATACTCGGACTTGTGATCCTTGCCACCACGGCATCATCAGCGATTACACCGGCGTTCGCGTTAGGCGGCTGTGGTCCGAACCGCCATCGTAACTGGGCCGGCCGGTGCGTCTGGGGTGGTCAAAATCAGGCGTGGTGTCTGCGGCACACGGGTCACACAGCCGTTCCGGGGCCCAATGGGGCCTGGATTTGCATTAGGTAAGAAGGGAATTGCTGTCCGTGTTTGACCCAAGATTCCTCAGACGAGGGCTCGATCAAGCTAGTGCCCATCGTGAGATGAAACGAGTCGCCGGGCAGCGACAGGCCGCAAATCACAGTCCATCGCTGCCGAAGACTTAAGCCGCTAGATTCCCAAACGAGATTTTCCCTGACTCATGGGCAGCCGGCAATTGGGAGGCCGACGGATTTTCTTCTCCGCTTTGCGTGACGATCAGTGGCCGGAGGACATGGAGCTTGGCCGCGAAGGCCATGCCGGACGACCCGTTGTTCGTCGACGCCAAAACGGCAGCAGCGCAAGCCAAGATCACTCGTTGTGCTGGCGACAGTACATGTGGCCTGACCCGGACTAAGTCTCTGCTACGATGTTCAATTACGTTTGCCCCTCGATTCCGGACGAGGCCAATTCCAGTAGGAATGTCTCTTCTCGACTTTATAGAGACGAAGAGGGTGTAAAGGCCGGCCCGGTCATGACAACTACTTTCAAATTCCGGCTGCTGGCCAAATTTGAAGCAGCCAAGGAGCCAGGGCCGTTAGAACCGGGGCTTTGACAGACCTCTTTCTGATGCCCCACCCCGTGTTCGTGGTTTGTATTGAGTAACTACGAGTGGTGAGTATGCGATGGGTATCCAACTCGAAGCGAAGGCCTGCGCTATGAGCGTGCGATGGTATTTGCCCGCTTGATGACGGTTTGCTAGTTTGATCAATTATTTTAATCAAATATACTGGGGCGCCTCTTTGCGGGGTGCTTCTCCGGAATAAGGAGGCTCCGCAAATGTTCAGCTCCCGGCTTCCGCAAGCTAAATGGGCGCATTTGGGCATCAACCGGCGGTCTATGCTTCTTACGCGATTGCTGCAATGGCGCCGGTTCCGGCCTTCTCACAAGCCGCTCAACGGATCAAACGCGCTTTTGCGTTTGGAGGAGGATCGATCAAAGGGGCTTACCAGGCAGGGGTCATCAAGGTTCTGCTCGATAAGGGATTCATACCGGACTATCTTTATGGGATTTCCGCTGGATCGCTTTCCGAAGTCAACGGAGACACCATCGTCAGATGCAAGCGATCCGAAAGCTCCCGTAGATTGGCCTTTCATAGGTGAGCGCCTGGTCGCGTTTTGGCAGCAAAAAGTTACTGCACCCTCGACCTAGTAAAGGAGTGGTCGAACCTTGGCGTTGTTGTCCACGCCTTCTCGAGCAATTTCAACGGCATTATGAGCGTGAAGCCTCTTAAGGACCTGATTGAAAGCACTCTGAGCGCTAAACGGCTTGCTGCATCCACCGGCCCAACGGCTTATACCACTTGTGTGTGGGTTAAATGCCGGGCTATTGGCGTCCGCCAGAAGTAAGAGAGAAGTGGCATAGGAGAGAGGGAAGTCTTCGCTCGCTGTAGGTTGGGGTTACGCGGAGTGAGGGTCTTTTGCTCGTGGTGTTTTGCAGGATTTTTCAGCGCTTCCGTCCAAAAACTTGCAAATCTACCCCGCGAAAACGGTAATAAAGCCGTGTTATCATACGATTGAGCTTACGTCACCGAAGACTAACGCATCAGAGCGGATGCGGGTCGAAGCAGCGCAAAGTGCGAGCGTCGACCTGGAGCAAAAGGTAGCGGCCATTGCTAGCGGCTGCCCAAGTTTGGAGACCAATGTTTGGGATAAGAGCGTTGCGCGGGCGACCTGCTTTGTCACCTGAGAAGCGAGCTGCTGCTGGTATTCATCCGGTGACTTACCCTGCAAACACATCGCGGCAGCGAGGTGCGCGCTATGAAGTGCAATGGACATGCCGTCACCAGAAAAGGACGGGATGACTGCGGCTTGATCGCCAAGCCGCCACAACTCGCCGCCCTTACGCGTCACATGGCCGTAGGGCAGGCCGGAGATGCCAAGGGGTTTGCTCGAAAGACACGCCGCCCCATCAAGGCGGGAGGCGAGATGGGGGCAGGCTTCGAGCATGGCGTTGAGAAGGTTATCCCAAGAGCCGTACTTTCGAACGAACATGGATTTGCGAATGAGAAGACAAAGATTTGCGCGCCCGCCTTCCACAGGCTGCAACCCAGCATAGCCACCAGGAAAGAGGAGAAGCTCTACGCGGCCCCGTAAGCTTTCGGCCTGCCGGGGGCTTAATCGCCAGTATGCCTTGAATGCAATCAGATCGGATTGCTGGCCAGGTGGCCGCTTCCACCGCTTCAGATCGTGTTTGCCGGTGGCAAGAAAGGCATCCTTGGCGCTGAAGGCGCCGCCACCTTCTATTTCCACCTTCCATCCGTCGCCCCATCGGAAAAGCTCTCTGACGCGCGAGCCGCGCCGGACTTCCGCTCCTGTTTGGGCCGCCCTTTGCAGGAGCGCTTCGTCAAGCACGCGCCGGGATAAGCTCCACGCTTCGAAGGGAAGCTGCCCGGTCAGAGGATGTCCCCGCCGAATTAGGGCCACCCGCTGGATTGGCAATGCGCCAAAGCCCTCAACCGGCACACCGAGCCGCGCAAGATAATGCGCGCCTTCATGGCTGATGAATTCGCCGCAGACTTTGTCGTGAGCCTGCTTCTCTTTCTCGAAAAGAATGACGCTGCGCCCGAAGCCGGAAAGCAGCATCGCCAAGGCAGTTCCTGCCGGCCCTCCCCCAATGATGGCGGCGTCGTAGACGGTCACGAAGCAGGCCTCACACGCGAAACGCAGAGGCGGTAAGGCGCCCACGCCTCCACGCGGGGTACACCCAGCGCGATACCAGCCTCGGCCAGATACCGGATCCAATCCTTTTGCTTAAAGGCGCTGGCCACGGACACTGGGCCGTCATGTTGCATGAAGCGGTGACGGCGTGTGACCCAGAAAGCAAGCTTGAGGAAGTAGTACGGCAACGGATGCCGTTCGAGATCATTTATAACCCAGCCAATCCGAGAATTGTCTTCCAGCCACCGAAGAAAATGCACGAGAGTCGCGTCGGGCAAGTGATGTGCAAACAAAGAGCAGATGACGACGTCGGCGCCGCCTTCAGTACGATAATCGAAGATGTTGGCGGTAATCCACCGCAACGGCCTTCCTTTTTCTGTGGCCTCCTCTCCGGCGCGCTTGGACCAGGGGTTCATGTCGACACAGACAATTTCAATTGGGAGACCGCGATTTAGAGCCCAACGATCGAGCTTGCGCGCAAAGTCGCCATAGCCGCTGCCTGCGTCGATCACGGTAAGCGGGCGCCCCTTTGGCCAACGCTGCTCGCGGATCAGCCTTCTGAAGAAGGCGAGCGTTGGCCGGTAGGCCAGTGAGAGCGCGTTTGCCTGCGCCAGCTCCTTCAGACACGCACGGAAGCTCTCATAGTCCACCGCTTCGGTGTCCATCAGCTCTGGCGTCGTATCTCTCCGGGAAAAGTCGGGCATCGTCTCTCAGACGGCTTGGAAGAGCATCGTCTCCGCCGTTAGCCCAGGCCCAAAGGATATGGCGCATCCTTTCTCGGCCGGTCGGCAGTGTTCGAGAAGAGCCTTCAGAACAAATAGAACGGTAGCCGAGGACATGTTTCCGAAATCTCTCAGAACCTTCCGCGACGTATTAAGCGCGTGCAGCGGCAGGCGGAAAGCAGCCTCAACGGAATCAAGAATCGCACGGCCCCCTGGATGCACCGCCCAAAGCGCAATCTCCGAAGGAGTGGCGCCGGCGAGGATCTTGTCAGCAGCCCTGCCAATCACGCTGGCGACGGAAGAGGGGATACGGCTCGATAGCACCATATCGAAGCCGAGGTCCCGAATGTTCCACGCCATTTGGCTGGCCGCCTCCGGAAACACAGCAGCGTGAAAGCCGCCGATGCAAAAACCTTTCGGCTCTGCGCTGACAATAGCTGCGGCGCACCCATCCGCAAAAAGCAAAAAGGGCATCATCAGTTCAAGATCGTAAGTCTCCTGCAAGTGCAGCGTGCAGAGCTCGATGCTGACCACGAGCACCTTGGCGTCAGGCTCAGACCGGACAATATGCCGCGCAAGCTTCAGCGCGTTGATTGCCGCGTAACAGCCCATGAAGCCGACAATAGTGCGCTCGATGGAAGGATTAAGCCCGATGCGCTGAATGAGCTGCAAATCGATGCCCGGGGCCGAAAAGCCGGTGCATGAAGTCACGATCAAATGCGTGACCTTATCGCGATAGCTTCCTAACTCCAGTTTGCTGACTGCTCGTTGCGCCAGCACTGGCGCTTCGATCTCGTAATGGCGCATACGCTTGCCGGTAGAGGGAAAATCCCCGGCTGCATAGAACTTCTCGCCGTTCACGGAAGCAGCCAGCCGGTCTTCGGCAGGAAGAACGCACGACCACCGCTTTTCAATCTGTCCCTTTTCGACAAGCCGGTCGAATATAAATCGCTTCCGTTTGTCGGTTATCATCTTCCTCTGAAATTCGATAAAGGCATCATGAACCTGGTGAGGCGGCACCGCTGTAGCGATCTGGTTGATGTACGCTGCTGGCAAGGGAAAGCCTTTACATTGAATGTCTAGCTTTAGTTTACTTCTTATTGTTACGGACGTTTTACGTATTCCTGCCCAACTTTCGATGTAGGGCACATGCCTTTAAGCATGGCCGCCCATGCCGTTGGGAGCATAGGCGAATGCTGTACGTTCCGCTGTCTAACTTTCGGGGCAGATAGCCAACACCCCACCTTCCCATGAGCGTCAGGAAACGATGAAGGAAATTGAATTTCAGAAGAAATTGATAAAAGCGCTTTTTGCTACGCTAGTCTTGAATCTGTTCCTCTCTAGCTTCCAGAGTGGCGCTCACGCGGCAACCCCTTCAACTGATGCATTTCGCGCCTGGATCAACTCCTTCCGCGCTACAGCCGTCGAAAGTGGAATCCAGCCCAGCCTCTATGACTCCCTCACACAGCGGATTATTCCTGACTTTTCGTTGCCAGATCTCGATTTCCCTTCGAGAGCCACAAAGGAGCCGGGCCAAGCAGAGTTTGTT
>JBAUNL010000822.1:0-1653 GCA_049579205.1 Rhodomicrobium sp.
CGCAACATTCACGTCGCTCATCTCATCATCGATGCCGGTGTTGATACCGATTGGGTGCGGAACCGCATCCGCGAACGCGAAGGTCAGGCTGCGCCGGATGCGCTCGATCCCGGCAGGCTGATGCGCCCCGCCGCTGTCGCGGACGCCTATTGGCAGCTCTATCTACAGCCGCGGGATGCCTGGACCTTCGAGCTTGAGGTCCGGCCCTTCGCGGAAGAATGGTGACCTCCGCCGCAGGCCAGAAAGCTCCCTATACCCCGATCGCTTATGGAGACCTGAGCGCGGGCTACAGCGGATGCCAAGACGCAGGCTTGACAGCTTATCCAGATACGCCGACGCTTTCGGGGGCAGCACCGCAGCTGTTCGAAGCGGCCGTTGCAGACGCCGGCGGCAATAATTAATAATGGGAGGATGTCATGAGCTGGTTTCCACTTGTCCAATCAAAGCGCAGGAAACAAGCACTGGAGGCAAACGGCCCCGCCAGGGCATCTTCGTCACCGCCAGCATCCGCGGAATCTGCGAGCACATTTGGACTCATGCAGGATTGGCCGCTGACTCTGGACAAGGTGCTTGACCATGCCAAACGGACCCACCCCTGGCGGGAAGTGGTTTCGCGGGGTGCCGAGGGCGATTTGCGGCGCTCGAATTACGGTCAGATCCATGACCAAGCAAAACATGTGTCGGCGTCGCTCTTGCGCCGGGGTATTCGCATAGGCGACCGGGTCGGCACGCTGGCCTGGAATACCGAGCGCCATATGGAAGTATGGTATGGGATCGCCGGCATCGGTGCCGTCTATCACACTTTAAATCCGAGGCTCTTTCCGCAGCAGCTCGCCTGGATCGCCAACGATGCCGATGACCGGCTGATCTTTGCCGATATCACTTTCATTCCGCTGCTCGAGGCCATCCAGGATCATCTGCCGAAGGTCGAAGCCTTCGTGCTTCTGACAACCGCCGCCCAGATGCCCGCCACCAAGCTTCGCAATGCCGTCAGCTATGAGGCGTTCCTGGCGGAGGCCGGCGGAGAAGCCGAATGGGGCAAGTTCGATGAAAACACAGCCTGCGGACTCTGCTACACATCTGGCACAACGGGCGACCCGAAAGGCGTTCTCTATTCCCACCGGTCAAACATGCTGCTTACGCTGTTTGCGGCGGCCTCGTTCTCGGTCGGACAAGGCGCGGTGATCTTGCCTGTTGTTCCAATGTTTCATGCGAATGCGTGGGGTCTCAATTTTCTTGCTCCCATCAATGGCGCGAAACTCGTTCTCCCCGGGCCCAAGCTCGACGGCGCCTCCCTTTATGAGATCATCGAAACCGAGGGGGTAACCTGGACAGCCGCGGTGCCAACACTTTGGCTTTCACTTCTGCAATATACCGGCGCAAACAATCTGAAATTCTCAACTCTCAAGCAGGTCCTGATCGGCGGCGCGGCCACGCCTTTGTCGCTTGCCCGCGAGTTCGCGGTCAAGCATGGCATCGATATCGTTCCGGGATGGGGCATGACCGAGACCAGTCCGATCGGAACGCTGGGTGGCTATGTCCCCGAGGACGAAGAACTTGATGCGGAGGCGAGCCTAGCGGCACGCTTGCGCCAAGGTCGCAATGTTTTCGGCGTCGAAAGTACGATCGCAGAGGAGTATGGCAATGCTCTTC
>JBAUNL010000823.1:0-2045 GCA_049579205.1 Rhodomicrobium sp.
CAGAACTTTCTCTACTATTACCAGTGATGGTTCACAAGTTTGCGCCGGTTCCCGATATAGGCCCTCGCGTTTGAGGAGCCTCATTCAGGTCCACGGATTCGGCCGTGGCGGAAAGAACGTGCGTAAACTAACCGTCCAGATAAGGCCGGACGGTTTTGTGCGCCGTAGGGGATGCGTGATCCTTCAACGCAGTGTATAGTCTACCTAACACTAAAGACTGAGGTCCGCCGATGCTGCTGGATACTCGGTTCGAGGAACAGCCAAGAAGGAGCCGACCTCGCTCTGTTGCAGGTCGAAATCTCCTATTGTTGATCGCTGGCGTTCTGCTTGCGATGGCTATTGTGTTAGTAAGCTCGGAACTTGGCTTAGAACCACCGCAAATCGGGCCTATGTGAGCGCTTCGGGCCACGCTCGGTTTCACCTTCTCCTCTACCTTAGCTGGAACTTCAGCCCATATTAATCCTCGTCGCGCCCTGTAAAACCGCCTCAAGCGTCACCACGTTAGGTAACGTCCCAAAACCGTTGAGGCAGGGACATGGAAACGCTACGAGATGCCATTCTCCTTCGCATATTCATCGGCGAAACCGATAGGGCTGCTGGACGGCTTCTTTATCGCGCGATTGTCGAAGCAGCCTTGAAGGCAGGGCTTGCGGGCGCGACGGTTCTCGATGGGCGGTTAAGTTACGGCCAAGGCCGCCGTGTGAATTCCGAATTCATCGTTGACGCGCCGGGTAATCTTCCGACCGTCGTTGAGATCATCGACGCTGAAGACAGAATACAGGCTTTTCTGCCGCAACTCGATAAACTGATCGGCTCTGGTCTTGTTACGTTGGAGAAGGTCCGGATGGCCCGCTGTCTAACACGAGATCGTAGTAGCGGGACCGTTTTGCCGAAAGGAGACCAGGAGCTGAGGGGCTGATTGTGATAGGGAGGAATTCGCTATGGATGTCCCGCATGAGGCCGTGTTGTTGCGTATTTTCACGGGTGCCGATGACCGCTATGGAGTGGAGCAGCCTCTTTACTGGGCTATCGTTATGAAGGCACGCGAAATGCATCTGGCGGGTGCCACCGTGCTGGAAGGACAGCTCGGCTTTGGGCAATCCAGCCGGATGCATAAGGGGCGTCTTCTTGGAACCGATGATCGCCCTGTGGTCATCGAAATCTGTGACGCAGAAGAAAAGATCAATGCGTTTCTGCCCGTCCTGGACACCATAATGGAAAGTGGGCTAATCACTCTTGAGAAGGCGCGGGTCCTCCAATATGGCCGGAAGCGCTCGGGATACCTGGAGCGTCTCAAAAAGAGCGTGCTTCACAGTTTGCATTTTGACGATGCGGCACAGCGCCTATCTCTCATTAATGCAGGCCGTCCCTCGCCCCCCTCTGCTTGTTGAGCAAGAGGAAGTTCACCCATCCGCGCTCGGAGGCCCTGAAGAAGCCAAGCGGTCCTTCCAGCACTGTCGCACCCGCCAGATGCATTTCGCGCAATCCAGCCGGATGCATAAGGGGCGTCTTCTTGGACGAAGAAACCATCGAATTTGATTTCGCGAATTCCCCCGAAGCTGCCGCCGGTGCTGTTCGTTTGCGAGGGGTTTTCGATCCCTTGTCTGCCTTGCTTGCCGCCTCCCTTAAGCCTTCCGCCTCCAATCGCTCATGCGATGCCATGGTGCCGATCTTCACCGGGCATGACCGTTTGGACCTCAGTCTGCGACCGAAGCCAGCACGAATGCCGCAAACTGAGCCTGGCTTCATCCATTGTGAAGCGACGCTGTCCCAGCCGGCAGCCGTGGGAAATGGACAACGCAAACTCGATTTGGAAATCGCCTTTATGAAAGCAGCCAAACCAGATTTCTGGCTGGTCGAACGCATGGCGCTTTCGACGGCGAAGGGACTCGTAACCATCGACCGCGCCGACACAACTTTCTCTAGCCCCTAGCTGGGGGTGGATGCCTTGTCCCGCCTGCCCCCACCCCGCACCAGTGGAAGCTACCCGGGTCGTCCCGGAGGAAGCCTCAATTCCTCTAAGCCTCAAGCGTGGCTCAGGACGG
>JBAUNL010000824.1:0-2315 GCA_049579205.1 Rhodomicrobium sp.
CATGACCACGCAACAGGTGTTAATCCCGATTACAGAGTGTTCGGTCCAACCGGTCGCACCCCGCACTTCATCCATGGATTGGAATGGCCTTTGGCGATCTGCTATGGAGCTCGTAGCGAGATGGCGCTCGGCTGAAATCGAAGATACCGTGCAAAGACATTGCGGCATGATGTCCGACAGTTTTGAAAGAGAGATCACGCAGGGAATTTACCGCTCGCGGGGAATCTGAAGGCTATGCCTGCGGTCCCGAGAAAAGCGTGATTGATAGCCGGGGCATACGCGGACCGAGAGATTGTTGACGCCGCAAAGACGGCCTCCGTCATTCGGGAATTACGGAGGCCCTCAGCCCAGGCGCCGTTGCGCGCACCCCATTTTGGAGGCGCGGATATCAAGAGGAAAACGCTATAAACTCAGGCCGACCATGTCTGGAAGTGGCCGATTTTGTTGCAGAAGTCGGCTGACCCCTGGCGATCTGGGCTTCATGATCGCTCTCCCTGGTTTAAGCGCGCGTGATTTTTCTGTTTAGATGCGCGCGCTCAATGATTAGCGGAGAGAGTACGGGGGCGCAATATTTGCGCCGGATTGTCCGCTGGCTTGCGCCGATGTGGATCAGCCAAGAAAACAAGCGCGGATAAGAGAGTTTCTGATATGAGCGGCGGACTTCGCCATCGACCTTTAGCGCGAACCAGTTATGCATTATCCTGGACTGTGCTGGCCATGGTGATGTCCTGTGATCAGGGTGACCGCGTGCGGTTTTTGATAGATAGGACGGGGGTGACCCCGACAGGGTCCAGCGCGGATTTCCCGGGCCGGTAGCCATAGGAGTCGGGAAGGAAGATGGATTCGAGAGCCGGTTGCACCGTGTTCACGCGCTCAACGAATGTGTTGGCCCGGTTCGGGAGCAGCTGCGGCGAAAGCATGGCAAAGCGGTCTTTGCCGCCCTTGCCGAGTTCGACGCGGATCACCATGCGCTGACTGTCGATGTCGCTCACGCGCAGCATGCACACTTCCAAAGCGCGCCACCCGGTCCCGTAAGCTACGCTCAGCGCGGCCTTATACTTGAGCCCTGGCCTTGGAGCAGCTTCCAGAAGCCGCACCACTTCTTCGGGCGAAAGCACGCGCGGCAGTTTGCGGGCCAGCCGATGCCCAAGCTCCGGCTGGCCAAGCGTGTTGTTGCAAAAGAAAGTCGGCACCTCTTCTTCCTGCTTGTCCTTCGTGCTTCACCGCAAAAAATGCTTAAGCTCGCTTAGCGCCGATTTACGACTTTCTAGCCCTGGGCAATGATCTCCTCGAGCGTATGCTCGAGCGATTCAGGGGTGATATCCAGCTCACTGAATCCCGACATCCCTGCCGACACGACTGTGTCCATTTCCATGAGCTCAACCTGATTACGGGTGAGCGGTGCTTCAGGCAGCATCTCCGTGATCGCGGCCAGCGCACGCCAGAGCGAAAATGGCATCGAAAACAAGATCGGGCGCTTATGAAGCCGGCCGGCAACCAGCTTCAGCAGATCCTTGTAGGCGTAAACCGTCGGACCCCCAAGTTCGTATGTTGCCGGCTGCGAAGCGTCCGGCTGCAAAGCCCGTGATATCGCCTCGGCAACGTCCTCGACATGGACGGGCTGTAGCCGCGTCATGCCCTGCCCGAACAGGGGGCAAACCGGCAACCGTTTCAGCAACCTCACCAGCGTTGTGAGGAAGGCATCGTCCGGTCCAAACAAGACGGCGGGACGCACGATAACGGCGTCGGCAAAAGCGGCTTGCACGGCCAATTCGCCTTCACCGCGGCTGCAAATATAGGAGGATTTTGATTGAGCATCGGCTCCAATCCCCGACACGTGGACAAGCCGCTCGACGCCCGCCTGATGAGCCTGGCGCGCGAGCCGTTCCGCCGCTTTCACATGTACGGCATTGAATGTCTCAGACCTGCGTTCGCGGTACAGGCTGACAGCATTCACAACGGCATATGCTCCGGCAACCGCTGCCATAACCGAGGCTTCGTTGTTGATATCGGCGCGCATCAATTCTCCGCCGGTTCCCTCGCCCGCTTGTTGAGCATGCCTTGAGGCAATCCGGACCGCGAAGCCTTGATCGCGTAGATGGCGCACGATGCGGCGCCCGAGAAATCCCGTTCCTCCGAACACTGTCATAATTCGATCGGCCATGGCCGTAACCCCTGCCTTATCTTCAGCACCCACGCAAGGCAACCTCAGCGCAGAATATCGAAGGATGCGTTTTGCTTGGGCCGAACCGAGGACATGCCTTCAACTCTAACAAGTTACGTCTTTCCGAACAAATTCGGGATCTGGGGGTTGC
>JBAUNL010000825.1:0-2718 GCA_049579205.1 Rhodomicrobium sp.
GAATTACCGATATCAATACCGCAGCGGAGGCCGCGAGCGCGCTCCGGCCTCTCGCCGGTGATTTCGCTTCCATGCTCTTCGCGTTTGGCATTCTCGGAGTGGGCTTGATCGGCGTGCCAGTGCTTGCAGGTTCAGCCGCCTATGCCCTTTCCGAAGCAAGGGGCTGGAACTGGGGCCTCGAACGGAAGGCGACCGATGCTTGGGGGTTCTACGGCGTCATCACCGTCAGCGTGCTCGCCGGATTAGGCATCCAATATTTGCCGATCAGTCCGATGAAGGCTTTGTTTTGGACCGCGGTCATCAACGGCGTCGTGGCCGTGCCCCTAATGGTTGTGATCATCCTGCTAGTCTCGAAGAAATCCGTAATGGGTGCTTTCACGGCCAGCCGCTCACTCATTATCCTCGGCTGGATCGCAACGGCGGTCATGGGCGCTGCCGCCGTGCGGATGCTCATCCCCGGCTGATAGCAGTCATCTCAGGTGCACGGTCAAAGCATCAAGATGGCTAGACTCCGCCCCATTGTCCTACATCGCTTCGGAAACCCAGAAACCCTCTCAAACAAGTATTTCTCTAAGCGGCGGCGCCGGCAATCTTCAAATTCTCGCCAGGGACGTAACCGGACGAATGTTTGGGCTTATGCCCCGGGCCGGCATTTGGACGGGCTGGCGAGGAAGGCCCTTTCGCCGCTGTACCCAGGCGTCTATTTTTCTAAGTTTAACTCGGCGGTAGCCCTAGCGGGCTGCTGGATGGGGATTTGATAGCGATGCCTTCCGCACTTGCCATGTACCAGGCGAAAGGGACGGCAAGCATCATTAGTTCTGATACCGACGGCCCCGACAGTGATGTCAATAAGTGGTGCTGTCACGTTTGAGTGTCGCCGCTCCCGTAAACCTTGGAAAGTCCGCGAGCGATGAAGACCGGGCTGCCTCGGGAGCCCCGAAGCCCTCATGATCGCCCTGTTTAGCCGCTGCCTCGCCAATCTTCCCGCCTCTTGGCTATAATCGTTAACTAACCAAGAAATGCCAGCAATCATTTGATGAATGTCAAAGCAGCTTCATCCGGGAGCCCGGCAAAGTATGCTTCCGAGGTTAAGGAGGCCCAGTGATGACTTGGCGCGATATTTTGGTCCACGTGAAAGCCTATGAGGACTGGTCCGGGCACATTGATGTAGCGATGAGGCTTGCCAAAGACTTCGGTGCCAAGCTGACCGGTCTTTACACCCGCCGCGACGTTGCAGTCCTGAAAACCTTTCTGGGGGAGTCGGTGACGGCCCAGGAGATTGCGCAGCGCGAGCTCGCTCATAGTCAGGCCGCCGAACAGCGATTTAGGAACAAGCTCAAGGAAAACAGCGTCGATGGCGAGTGGGATTGCGGCGAAGGCGCTGCGAGCGATCTCCTCACGCTTGCGAGCCGCGTGCACGATGTTACCATCGTCGAACAAACCGATGAAGCCTCCATTGAACCTGGCTGGGACATTGCAGAGACCTGTCCGGTCTCAAGCGGAACCCCAGTCCTTGTCATTCCCTATCAGGGTTCCTTCTCGTCGATCGGCAAGCGGATTTTGGTTGCTTGGAACGGAAGCCGTCAGGCAGCAGCCGCTGTGCATGGAGCGCTTCCGCTTATTTCACGCGCAGAACACGTCACTGCTCTTCTTGGCAGAACTAAAGAGAGTTTCAGCAGCATCACACGCTGTCCTAAGCTCAACGTCGCGGAATATCTCAGCCGGCACGCAACCGAAGTTTCAACTTGGGCTTTCGAGGCGAGCGATTTCGAAGCTGGAGCTCGGATATTACAAATCGCAGAGGATACCAATTCCGATCTCATCGTTATGGGGGCTTACGGCCACTCTGCCTGGCGCGAGCTCTTTCTAGGAGGAGCGACGCGGCACATCCTTAAACACATGACGGTCCCGGTGCTGATGGCTCACTGAATTTTGCGGCTGGTTAGCCGCGCTCAAGACCAGATCGCGCTGCTCGGGGTGAAGATGTTCTTTACTTTTGTCGTGAGCCTTCCGGCCTCTCCAAGGTCTTGATAAAGGCGATGATGTCCGCGAATTCGTCCGGGTTTCAGGACGGCGTCGCTTTAACTTCGCTGTCCTGGAGAAGTAAATGGCACCCTTATCCGCGATGCGTTCGATTGGAGCAGACTTCCTTCAAAGGCTTGTTAGAGTGACCGATGCCGCTTTGCGGCGGATAGGAGGCATAAGCGAGTTCGAAACCGAGGATGATGGGCTCCTGCGCATTGCTGAGGGGCATGCCGAGCATGACTTTGTTTTTCGCGATGGCAGCCACGTACGGCAGGGACAAGCTGTAATCGAATTACACTTGTGGAACGAGCACCTCCCGCCCTTTCCCGACGGAGGGCCGGAATTGGGATGGACGGAACGCGTTCGGCAGCGGCTTATGGTAAGCTTGCACAGGCTAGCAATGCGGATCGTCGATAATACACGTCTACAGGGCGCACAGGCGCTTCGGATGACGATTTCCATCCCAATTCTTGGCCAGCAAAGCCTGCTCACAGGTCTCCTGATCAGCACTGGATTTGAAACAGGCGAATTGGTGTCAACAATGCGCATCCTGCGTTTCCTTGACAATATTTGGGTCTGGCTGTTGACGTGGACGTATAACCCCCGCGCTCTCGCTGGTTGGCGGTTCAACAGAACACGCGCCGAGTTTTGGATGTCTCGTGCGAGATGCGTCGCATTATATGGGGATGGCGC
>JBAUNL010000826.1:0-6303 GCA_049579205.1 Rhodomicrobium sp.
TAGCTTTGGCTTCTTCCTCAGAACTTTCTCTACTATTACCAGTGATGGTTCACAAGTTTGCGCCGGTTCCCGATATAGGCCCTCGCGTTTGAGGAGCCTCATTCAGTCCACGGATTCGGCCGTGGCGGAAAGAACGTGCGTATCCTAGCCCCAATATGGTTTTATTGTCCATTCATTCGTAGCTTTCGATCACCCGTTAGATGGCTTCCGGCGTCATTTCGATGGCGCCGCAAGGACATTCCTCGGAGCAAACGCCGCAGCCCTTGCAATAGTCGTAATTGAACTCGAAGCCTTTGCCCGGGCCGAGTTTGATGACCGCATTATCCGGGCAGACCCCATAGCAATTGTCGCATTCGAAGCAATTGCCGCAGGAGAGGCAGCGCCGTGCCTCGTAAAGCGCATTGCTCTCATCAAGGCCCAGCACGACCTCCTCGAAAGTCGATGTGCGCCGTGCCATCTCCAGCACGGGTCGGACGGTTTTCGGAGCCTCTCCGTAATACCAGGTGTTGAGCTTGTCCACAGACGCGATCTCATGCTTTGGTGCCGGGATATAGACTTTGCCGCGAAGCCAGCCATCGATGTAGCGCGCGGCTTTTTTGCCGTGGCCGACAGCAACTGTGACGGTGCGCTCGGACGGGACCATGTCACCACCCGCAAAAATGCCGGCGGCGCCTGTCATCATATTCGGCCCAACTTTTACAACGCCGTCTTTCACCTCAAGGCCTGCCACGCCTTCGAGCAGCGAGAGATCGACGTCCTGCCCGAGTGCTAGAATGACCGAATCGGCTTCGAGCTTTTCGAATTCCCCTGTTGGTTGCGGGAAGCCCTTATCATCCAGCACCATTTTTTCGACCGTAATGGAGCCAGCTTCGACGTTCTTGATCGTCGAAAGCCACTTCATCATGACGCCTTCTTCGAGCGCTTCCTCCAGCTCGAAGTCATGGGCTGGCATTTTCTCGCGGGTGCGGCGGTAAACGATCACAGCCTCATCTGCGCCGAGCCGCTTCGCGGTGCGCGCCACGTCGAGCGCGGTATTCCCGCCGCCATAGACGATGACCCGCCGGCCGAGCAGCGGCTTCTCCACGCCCTCCATCGAGCGCAGCACCTGCACCGCGTCCAAGATCTTGGCGGCCTCGCCTGCCGGAATGTAGGCGCGCTTGGCGATGTGGGCGCCTACCGCGAGAAAGGCGGCATCGAAGCCGCCGTCCCGCATAGCGTCCTGAATGTTCGCAACTTTGGATTCATATTCGATGACGACGCCCAGATCGGCGATGCGTTTGACTTCAGCGTCCAGCACGTCGCGCGGAAGACGGTATTTCGGAATCCCAAACCGCATCATGCCGCCGGGCAACGGACCTGCTTCCTTGATTGTGACGGCGTGGCCGAAACGCGCGAGGTGATAGGCTGCCGACAAGCCCGAGGGCCCGGCGCCGACGATCAGGACTTTCTTTCCCGAAGGTGCTGCCGGCGGGGAAAAGCGCCAGCCCTTCATTACGGCCAAATCGCCAAGAAAGCGCTCGACGGAATTGATGCCCACGGCCGAGTCCACCACCGCGCGATTGCAGGCGCTTTCGCAAGGGTGATAGCAGACGCGGCCCATAATCGCGGGCAATGGATTGTTTCCGGTCAAGGATCGCCAGGCGGCTTCGTAATCGCCGCTCTCGGCATGTGCGAGCCACCCCTGAATATCCTCGCCCGCAGGGCAAGCGTGATTGCAGGGCGGCAACCGGTGAACGTATTCCGGCTTCAGGGTACGCCAGGAGCCTGTGTGATTGACGAGAGAGGTGCCAACATCAAGTGTGATTGCGAAGGGATGATCCATGAGCTTGGCCCTTACGCCTCTTCGCCGGCCGGGGACGCCAGCCCGTATTCGGCAATATTCGCGTCACACATCGCCTGTAGACGCCCCACGCGGTTGTCCTCCTTGCCGTCGCGGAACAAATGCGCGAAGCGGCGCTGCGGCTTCAGGTAATCCTGCACCGGAAGCTGGCGGCGGATCTGGCGAGCCTGCGTGACCTTGCCGTGCTCGGCTTCGAAGATTGGATAAAAGCCGCATTCGATGGCAAGACGCGCAAGCCGGATCGTGTCGTGCGAAGCCGACCCCCAGCCAAGCGGACAGGGCACGTGGATTTGAATATATCGTGCCCCGTGAAACGACATCGCCTTCGTCACTTTGCGCTCAAGGTCGTGCAGATCGGCCACCGATGCGGTTGCAACGTAAGGGATGCCGTGCGCAATGGCTATCTTGGGCACAGATTTTCCCGTGCCGAAGACATTGCCGGGCTCGGGCCCGAGGGGAGGGGTCGTCGCCGTGCGTGCCGCGGGAGGGGTCGCCGATGAGCGTTGCACGCCGGTATTCATATAGCCTTCATTATCGTAGCAGATATAAAGCACGTCATCGTTGCGCTCGAACATGCCCGAAAGGCATTGAAACCCGATATCGGTCGTGCCGCCGTCACCGCCCTGAGCAATGACGCGCACCTCAGGACGGTTCTTGACCCGCATGGCCGCTGCCACGCCGGTCGCCACTGCAGCGGCGTTGCCGAACAAGGAATGCAGCCACGGTAATTGCCATGAGGTTTCGGGATAGGGCGTGGTGAACACTTCGAGGCAGCCGGTCGCGTTCACTGCGATCAGATTGTTGCCCGTCGCCCGCATCGCGGCGTCGATCGCGTAACGCGCGCCAAGCGCTTCACCACATCCCTGACAAGCGCGGTGGCCGCAGGTGAGAGCGTTGGATCGGTCCTCCGAGGCTTGAACAGATCGCTCCCCTTCGGCGGCCAGGCGATTGCCGACGGTGAAGGTGCCCTTTTGATAATATTTCAACTTTTGCACGGCTTCAGCGGGAGCGAGCGTTGCGGCGGGGTCGGTCATGAGTTGTCTCTCATTCGGCGGCCTGGCGGCCAGTCTCGGCTAGCTGACGAAGTATGTTTTCGGCGGTCGGTCCCGAACGCCGCGTCTTGCCGGTGCGATGGATTTCACGGCCAATGAGCCGCTCGTTGAGGTCGAGAAAGTGCGTTCCCTCCCAGGGCTGAACCGCAGCCTGCCGGAACAAGCGATGCAGCGAAGGCCGCGTGATGGGGCGGCCCCCAAGCCCGGCAACCGCCGAGTGGAGCCGCGGTGCCTGTGGCAGATTGCGCAAGGCGGCGTCGACGTCAGTGGCAAGCTGGCCACCCATGCCGACCGCGATGCTTTTTTCCACCACGACGACATCTTTTGCGCCAGCGAGCGCGGCGCGCAGCGCATCGACCGGGAAGGGACGGTAGGAGACAATTGTCACCAGCCCGATCGGAATGCCTTCGTCGCGCATCTCGTCGATCGTGTCCTTGATGGTGCCGCAGACCGATCCCATGGCGACCACGAGCATGCTCGCACCTTCCGTGCGATAGCCGCGCAAGAGCCCGCCGGACTCGCGCCCGAACACTTTGCCGAATTCTGCGGCAAAGCGGGGGATCAGGCCCAGGGCCAGCGTCTGCTTGTAATGCGCAAGGAAGCGCACCTCAGTGAAGGCTTCCGGACCAACCATCGCGCCGATGGAAACAGGCCGCGCCGTGTCGAGAACCTGCACGGGTTCGTAGGGGGGGAGATAAGCATCGACCATTGCCTGATTGGGAATGTCGACGCGCTCCACCGCATGGGTCAAAATGAACCCATCCACGCAGACCATCACAGGCATCGACAGTTCCTCGGCGAGCTTGAACGCCTGAATGTGCAGGTCAACGGCTTCCTGGTTCGTTTCCGCGAACAGTTGAAGCCAGCCAGCATCGCGCACGGACATAGCGTCGGAATGGTCGTTCCAAATATTGATCGGGGCACCGATGGCGCGGTTGCCGAGCGTCATCACGATGGGCAGTCCAAGGCCGGAGGCGTTGTAAACAGCCTCGGCCATGAACAGGAGCCCCTGCGAAGCAGTGGCCGTATAAGCCCGCGCCCCCGCCGCCGATGCGCCGATGGCAACTGATAGCGCCGCAAATTCGCTCTCGACATTGATGAATTCGCAATTAGCGAGCCTGCCGTCCTTCACCATTTCGCCGAGGCCTTCGACGATATGGGTTTGCGGGGTGATGGGGTAAGCACAGATCACTTCCGGGCGGCAGAGCGAGATGGCTTCCGCCATGGCATGCGAACCTTCGATTTGCTTCAGCATCGGGGGCTCCTCAGGCTGCGGTGGCGGCTCGTCTTGACATCGCAAAATCATAACCGTCCGTGGCGGCAGCGACGTTCGCCACGCCAATCTTGCCGGGAAAAGCCTCGCCAATGGCGCGTTTCACACTATCGAGGTGAACAAGACCAGTTAGGGCAGCGAAAGCGCCCAGCAGCGCCGCGTTGGGCAGCGGCCGTCCGACATGTTTCAGCGCCAGCTCGGTCGCTGGAACGATCACGGCGTGGCCTTCCGGCAGGCGCGCCGCAACCTCCTGGATATGAAGGTCCGCGAATGTCTTGTTCGTGTTCACGAGGAGATAACCGTCCGGCCGGAGACCGGCGAATACATCGATAACTCTAAAAAGAGTCGGGTCCTGTACTATCAGACAGTCTGGCTCCAGCACTGGCTCGCGCAGCCTGATTTCCTTCTCATCGATCCGGCAGAAGGCCACAACCGGCGCGCCGGTGCGCTCGGAACCGAAACTTGGAAAGGCCTGCGCGTAGCGTCCTTCGATAAAAGCCGCGACAGAAAGCATTTCCGCGCCTGTGACCACGCCCTGGCCACCACGTCCATGAATGCGTACCTGGAACATACCAGCGCCGTTCCTCCGAAAACACGCCCCGGATTACGCGATCCTTTCCCTAGGCGCCTTGCCCAGGGTCGAGACAAGCGCAGCCTTTCAGCCTGCTCTTTCCTCCCACGCGTGCGCGCCGCATATGCAGAGCGGCGGCGTTCCTCATTGCCAAGAGGAATTCCCAAAGCAAAAGCCTCATGCCTTGGCAGAGAATGTATTGGCGAATGCTCATTTGCTTTGATTTTAATCAAGCAACAGCCGGCTATTGGTGGTTATGGCCGTCCTAAATGGTGAAGAGGCATCCGTTGCAATCCTTGGCATCAAGCCGGCCAGCCAGCCACTTGTCTCGCAGCGCCACCGGCATAAAGTGGACGGGCTCCTAGCCCTGGGCAATGACCTCTTCGAGCGTATGCTTGAGCGGCTCAGGGGTGATATCCAGCTCACTGAATCCCGACATCCCTGCCGACACAACTGTGTCCATTTCCGTGAGCTCTACCCGATTACGGGTGAGCGGTGCTCCAGGAGGCACAACCCTTTCTAGCCCCCGGCGATGATCTCCTCGAGCACAGGCTCGAGCGGCTTCGGGCTGATGCCGAGCGCGTCGAAGCCCGGCATCCCGGTCGAAACGACGGTGTCCGTTTCCATGAGTTCCACCTGGCTACGGCTGAGCGGTGCGCCGGGCACCATCTCAGCGATCGCCGCCAGAACGCGCCAGATCGGAAAACCCATCGGTAACAAGACCCGGCGTTTATGCAGCCGGTCGGCAATAAGCTTTATGAGATCCTCATAAACATAGACCCGCGGACCGCCAAGTTCGTAAGCCACCGGTTGTGGAGCCGTCGGCTGCAAAGCGCGCGCGATGGCCTCGGCCACGTCCTCGACATGCACCGGCTGCAGCCGCGCCCTGCCCTGCCCGAACATCGGATAGACCGGTAACCTTTTCAGAAGCGTCACAAGCGTGGTCAGGAAAGCGTCGTCCCGCCCAAACATCACCGCGGGGCGAACAACCGCTACATTCGGAAAGGCATTTTGCACGGCCAATTCGCCTTCCCCGCGGTTGCGAATATAGGAGGATTTCGATTGGGCGTCGGCTCCAATCCCCGACACATGGACAAGCCGCTCGACGCCCGCCTGATGAGCCTGGCGTGCGAGCCGTTCCGCCGCTTTTACATGTACGGCATTGAATGTCTCGGACCCGCGTTCGCGATAAAGGCTGACAGCGTTCACAACGGCATAGGCTCCGGCAACCGCTGCCATGACCGAGGCTTCGTTGTTGATATCGGCGCGTATCGATTGATGCGCGCTTTCCTCGCCCGCTTGTTGAGCATGCCTTGAGGCAATCCGGACCGCGAAGCCTTGATCGCGTAGATGACGCACGATGCGGCGCCCGAGAAATCCCGTTCCTCCGAACACTGTCATAATTCGATCGGCCATGGCCGTGACCCCTGCCTTATCTTTAGCACCCACGCAAGGCAACCTCAGCGCAGAATATCGAAGGATGCGTTTTGCTTGGGCCGAACCGAGGACATGCCTTCAACTCTAACAAGTTACGTCTTTCCGAACAAATTCGGGATCTGGGGGTTGC
>JBAUNL010000827.1:0-3276 GCA_049579205.1 Rhodomicrobium sp.
GGAGCGCCTTCCCGGTGATCCCAGGAACTTCCGCGAGATAACCGAGGCCGATCTGCGCCGGGCCGCGAGGCTAGTGATCAAGGTCCGGGACGAAATCGATCCCCAGATCCGTATCGGCACGCCCGAGGGCGATTTCCACATCGCGATCACGCTGCCGCCTGACGATTATGGGCGCCGGAATGTACTGCGGGCCCTGGCCTTGTTCATGGCCTGGAAGCAAGCCTTGGCCTTCACCTTCGCCAGCGAGATTTATCAGCCGGACGCCGTTTACTGCGTGGGCATTAGCCCAAAGGAACGCTGCGCTTGCATATCGCGTATCAAGCGCGAGCCCAAACCCTGGACGACGAAGAACTTCGGAGAGGTGGAGTGGCTGCCTGAAAGCTCGATCGACCCTATGATGATCGATCTCTTGCCGAGCGGCGCCCGGGAGATGACCGCCAAAGACCTCGCCACGGTCGATAAGTGGTTCGGTGCGCGAGGCAAGTTTCCGGCCGTGCATATCCCAACAGGCGAGATCGGCCAGTAAGCGCGTCCTTCTGCGCCTCAATAACAACTGCCAAGAAACTGCATAGCACCGCTTTAGGCCTTCCCCCGCTTCTTCGCTGCAACGTGGTCCTGCAGCACCTTCAAGATATAGTTCGCCAGCGGCCGGCCGTCTTCCTTCGCGTAGCGTTCTAGATCGGCGCGCAACTCAGCTGGAATCCGTATCGAGAATGTGGGCGTGGGGTTCATGACTATGTGACACTTTGCAGACGAATGTGTTGCACTCGAACGCGGCTTATGCTTTAGTGCCCCGGTAACCACGGAAGCACCTGCGCATGGTTGAGAGTCGAAGCAGGACGTTTTGCAACAGCGGCCTTCATGCCCAGGCGCGGCGGTTAGATACGGGCGAAGGCATGGGGCGGCTGCGCTCCTACCTGCAAGCGAGCCTTCAGGGTTTACAAGACGCGATCGACCTCACATACGCGGGAACAGACCGCGCGCTGTTGAGACGCTTCGCACCATCCGCGATCTAATCACAGACGAGATCGAACGCGCAACAGCAGGATAGTTCGCAGCACGAACTTGGTACGCAGCGCCAGCGCGCGCATGCATGCGCATGCTGGGCTTCAGTCCAAAGCCGCTTTCCTGTCCGCGAACTTGCGAACTCAACGTGCAAAGATGCCGCTCCAGTCATTGCCTGCTTGCGAAGCTCATTGAGGGCCTTGAGGCGTCGCGACTGAGCTAAAGGCCGGGGCACAGCCCGAGACTGTGCCGGTTGAGCAAGTTCCGGAGAGGATGATGATACTCGATGCCGGACCCCCTTCGGCGAGAGTACGTTCAGGCCGGCACGCGCGGCGGCCAAGCTCACGGAGGAGCTGGAAGCGCAATATCCTAAAATTCCGATCTGCATGCACCAGGACCACGGTAATAACGAAGCGGCTTGCCCAAGTGCAATCCGGCTCGGTTTCGACAGTGTGATGATGAATGGCTTGCTCAAGGAAGGGCCATGCCCGCGGAAGACTCGGCGATATTTATGTCAACGACGCTTTTTCAGTGTCGCACAGGGCGCTGTGGGCGGCGGAATGGCGAACACCTTTACGAGGCACCGGTGCGACGCTCCGGCCGATGTTGATGGCTGACGGATGAGCCGAAGCGCCACAGCTCAACGCTATCGGCCTGGAAGTGACGGCAGGATGAACGCGAAAAAGACCGCCCTCGGGAGAAAGGATCGAGGGCGGCACAGTTTGCTGAAAGATGTCAGGTAAACGGAAGCGCTGGCGTCTTTGTTCCGTGTTCTGAATGTCGCTTTCTTACATTTCGCGACGGTCGCACTCGTCTAAAAAACAATGATAATTTAATGAATAGCTTGACTGCTGAGATGCCGCTTGTTACTTCTATGTCGCGTTTCGGAGGAAAAATCATGGAAACGCGACGCAGAAAATCAGTGAAAAAGGCATGCAAGCCGGGGCAGATGCGTCCCTTCACGCCGGAGCAAATCTCGATGCTCGAAGCACTCTTAAAGCAGGACGGAAGCGGTACCTCGATCAGGGACCTGGCACTCCTCCGCGTTGGGATCGACAGCATGCTCCGCTCGTCCGACATCGTGAAACTCACCACTCGCGATCTCATGCACAGTGGCGAAGTTGTCACCCAGTTCGCGGTGAAGCAGCGCAAGACAGCGAAGGTCGTTCAATGCGAGATCAGCGACAAGACACGCGCCGCGCTTGCCGACTGGCTTGCAACCAACCCGCACTTCTCGTCGGAGGATCGCGTATTTGCCATCACGACAAGGCAGCACCAGCGGATCGTCAAAGGCTGGTGCGCGCTCTTGAAGCTCGACGGTGCACTCTACTCGACGCACTCGATCCGCCGCACGAAGCCGACGCATCTCTATGCCAAGACCAAGAACCTCGCGGCGTGCAAGGAGCTATTGGGCCACGCGAATGTCAGCGCTACCGGCGTTTATCTCGGCGTGACTGGTGATGATGCACGGGCGCTTGCCCGGCAGTTCCCGATTTAGCCAGCTTCCTCTCTCCAGGATGCCGCTGCTAAGCGATCCTGCCGACTATCTGCTTCATCTCTTCCGCCCCGAAAGCACGCAACGTCTGAGTGCGAACATTACCCATGGAGCCGAGGGCTAATTCTAGAGCTGTCACAGAAGGATCGTCGGGCCCCTCGACCGTTACGACGAGGTCATACCGGCCAAGCGTCCAGTATAAGTCCTTCACGGTCACCCCGAACTTCCTCGCTGCCTCTTTGAAGGCCTCGGCCCGTTTGGGGCTATCTTTGACGTTCCGGATACCTTGCTCTGTGAAGTTCGCGAGAACAATATAGGTTGCCATTTGGGGTTTCCTCCGGCCCCCGGGCGCCTAGCGCAATCGTTCTATCATGGCATGGTGATTGACGTCGAAAATCTTCGAGGAGCAGCAGTCTGTCCTCGGCATCTCGCCCGGAATATTTTCGGGAGCTTCGCCGTTTTCGTTGTGCATGAAACGCACAGCCTCATGCCAGAACCGCTTCCATTGGGCCGGAGGCGGTTTTTGCTGTTTCGTGTCGGACGCCCCGCGAATCGCGCGATTGTTAGACGGGCTGATGGCCTAAGAGGAATGGGTAGCACTCAGTCCCCTCGCGTGCCTCCGGGACAGCAGTATGGGCAAGAATTTGCCACTCAGCGGCCTCCAAATCCGATTTGGCTAAGGGAGCCAGTGCTATGACTGCACCGATAAGCCGAAGTCGCGTTTGCAGCCGCCCGGGACGTGGCGGAGCCTGGGCCGGCATCTGCGAAGATTGGGC
>JBAUNL010000828.1:0-3355 GCA_049579205.1 Rhodomicrobium sp.
CTTTCCTGATTGTCAGCGCCGTCATGATGCCCTCCTCCGAATCATCGAGGACAGGCAATCATGATTTGCCCACGCCTTGGAATCGCACCGGGGCAACACGAATCAATCTTTCAGCGCGCTGGTATGAGAGGGTTAGGCAGACTCATTGAAACCATTGATGAATGGCGCAGGTGATGCCATCGACTGAGGCATGGCAAAGGGCGCTTCGCGCACTCAATTTCACACGCTTCTTGCTATGACCCGATGGCTATGTCCCTCTCCCGATGGTTCAAACGGTGTCGTCGGCATATCCAATGAGACCCGCGCGTCGGATACAGGAGAGTTATGAGGAGTTTGCTCGGCCTTGTTGCCGCTCTGTCATTCCATGCGGCCTGCGCCACCGATTTTCAAGCGAACAAGGACCATTGCAAGGCCGGCGAATTCCGTCCCGTGAACCCTCTGACCGGCGGCAATTGGGTAATAGTGATCTCTAAATCGAGCGACACTTTTGACCAGACCTAACCATTTTGCTTCGCTCAGCAACACACGGTGATCTTATGCTGAATTGGGTCTATCGCCCGAAGACAAGCCAACAAAACGTCGGCGCCTCCTAATTCTGGTTCGCCAGGATCGTTTTCGTGATCCAATCGCGGTAGGCCGTGACGCGGGTATAGACCCCATATCTCAGCTTCTCAGCACAGCCTTCGCCCCAAGAGACGACACCCACGAGAACCGGGCCATCCGGACCGCGCAAAACAAGCGGACCGCCGCTATCGCCTTGGCAAGAGTCGACGCCACCCTCCCGCGATCCGGCGCACATCATGCCTGGCTTGATCTTCCCATTATAGGCCTGCGGCTCATTGCAGATCGCGTTTTCGACATAGGGAACATTGGCCTTGCGCAGCTCCTTGGAGGGTTGGCCGCTTTCCGTGACGCCCCAACCTGTGACTTCGAGAGGCAGTCCCGGCTGGATCGGCGTCTTTGCATCAACCAACGGGATGGTTTGGCCCTTTGGATCGATCTGCAACTTGATCAACGCGATGTCGTTGACGTAGGTGGCATCGTCATAACCTGAATGCACAAAGACCTTCTCGGCCTCAATCCATCTGCCTTCGGCCACATAATCATTCACTCCCGACTTCGCTCGCGCATCTTGTGACCGTTTCTTCCCAAAACAATGCGCGGCCGTAAGCACCCATCTTGGCGCGATGATGGAGCCGCCGCAAAGCTCGGTCCCGTCTTCAGTTTTGACGTACAGTGCGACCTGCCAGGGATGATCTTTGATGTCCGTACGCTCGCCGCCCACAATGCGCTTGCCGATGACGATCCGTTCCTGAGATCGGGCCTCTGAAAGCGGGAGGGCGAGACCGGTAATGCATAGAAACAATAGTGGAAGCTTGAGGCGGCAATTCATCGAAACCTCATTGCAAAACGGATATTGCTTAATTCTCTTTCAAGAGTGCATCCTGCGGGACATAGCCGAGCTTGGCATTATCGCGGCAGATCAAAGCCCATGAACCAATGAACTTTGCACCAACCTTGTAGCCAGGATCGAGCATGCGGTCACCGCCCGCTGCATCTTTTGGCTCCTCCCGCAACCGCTCATTGCGAATGATGATGAAGTCCTGCCCCTCCGGGCACTCACTTGGCGGCGGCGGCGCGAGCGTTCTCAAACCGAGCGGAAAGTTGCTTCCCGACAGCTTTTGAATCGGCTCCTGCCGCACGCTGTAAAGGCTCGCGGTGATTTCGGGGACTCTCTCGCCGACGTGCCGGGCAAGGCTATTCACGTCCACCTTGTCATCGGCGCCCGCAGTGCCGAGCTTCTGAAAAGCTTCAAGGATTGTGTAAGTGAGTACACCGTGGTCCCGGTATCCTTCATAGGCCGCCTCGCGGGCAGCGGCGATCAGATTTTGGCCGGTCGCGTGTTCGAGCTGCTCCATTGCGGTTTGCCGCTCGCGTTCTCCGCCGCGCACGAAAACCTTGGCGCCTTCGCTTTCGCACGTGTCAAAAATGAGGAGTGATTTCTCAGCCGCGATCTTCGCAAGCCACGCCTGCCAAAGGTCCTGGCTGATGCCATCGCGCACAATCGTCTGACCTTTTGAAAAGTTCAGGTCCTGCTGCACGAAATAGTAGCGTCCGGCAATCGATTTTCCATGGCCACCGAGGAACATAACAAACACATCGTTTGGCTTCACCTCGCCAGCGAGTTTGGCGATGGCCGCTTCAATCTCTGGCTTCGTCACATGCTCATTGAGGATTAAAGTGGCGCTCACCTCAGAAAAGAGCGAGCTGCCGACCGTCTTCATGGCCTCGGCGAAGGCTCGTGCATCCTTGGCCGCATATTCCAGCTTGTAGTCCTTCATCGCGTAGTTTTCGACGCCGATCGAAAGAACATACAGCTTCGGCCGCTCATGCGTTGTTACGCCAAATGGATCAACCGTCATCCTGAAAGGCACGCTCGCGAGAAGGTCTTCACCATTATAGGCCGTCACTTCGATGGTGTTTGATTTTCCAGGATCGACTTTTAGACCCTGGTTCATGATGACGGCCCGGCCAATCGTCGGCAGTCCCTGCAATCCAGGCGTCGTCAGATCGCCCTGGGTTTTGCCATTCACCCGCCAGACGACCTTGCTCCCGATCCCGCCGCCCATGTCTTTGATTCTGACCGCAAGCTTAACGCTGTCGTCCGATTGCTCGGTCTTTTTTTCGAGCAGCTCAATCTGCGGGGCAGGACCCGAATCGAGGATTGTCTCTAGATTGAGCTTAAAGGCTGTATCGGCGTATTTGCCTTCCGGGTCGCCTTTGAGAAGTTCCGACACCAAGTCAGAGCGTGAGAGCTTCTCATAGAATTGCATCACTGAAAAGACGTCGAAGCCCCGCACGACGTGGAGCAGCTTGTCGACACCCTGGTCAGATGCCGTGAAAAAGCCCCTCGGCGTGAAGGCCAGCCACTCACCATCCGGCGAGGCCGCCAAGGCTGCCAACTCTTGCCCACGCTCAAGGTTCCAAGCTCGCACAGTTCCATCGTAGCTGCCCGAAAGCGCAGTCCGGCCGTCGGGGGAGAAGGCCACCGACCAGACCCCACTCGAATGTCCCTGCAAGGTCTTGAGCTCGCGGCCGCTCGCCACATCCCAAAGCTTCAGCGTGCTGTCGTCGCTTCCCGAAAGCGCGCTCCGGCCGTCGGGGGAGAAGGCCACCGACAAGACCGCATCCGAATGTCCCTGGAAGGTCTTCAGCTCGCGGCCGCTCGCCACATCCCAAAGCTTCAGGGTCTTGTCGCCGCTGCCCGACAGCGCGGTCCGGCCGTCGGGGGAGAAGGCCACCGACAAGACCGCGTCCGAATGTCCCTGGAAGGTCTTGAGCTCGCGGCCGCTCG
>JBAUNL010000829.1:0-1523 GCA_049579205.1 Rhodomicrobium sp.
CACCACTATTGCCGATCGGCGCCGACGCCCTCCTCACGTGCAATGCGGACAATCCTGCTATAAGCCATCCATCATGCAAGGACCGACCGCACGGCCCATCCTGCCCGGCTACAACTGCTGTAGCTGATAGCTTGGTTACGCTCCGCCGTGCAGCTTCTCCGCAATGGCGAGCCGGCCTTTTGAACGAAGAGAGCCCTTCTACGAAACTGATAGCATTTGCATCCCAGATACAACCGCTGGCGCAGTGCCAAGCGTAATACCAGCTTGGCTTAACGCCTGGGCGCGGCCCACAAATGTAGGGCGAGATAATCATGCCAGACCATGATTTCGTTACGTATTTCCAGTCGATGCCGCGGGGCCCGTCATCAGGATATCCAGGGATAGCGCGGCTGAATTGTTCATTGAATTCGCTGATCCCTTTGTCGTCAGAAACGAGCTTGATCTCCGCATCATCTTTGAGATGGATGCGGGTGGCGTGCTCGAACTTATCGAGGGCGAATTGTTCAATTTGGCACCATTCGCGCCAACCAAGCCAATTTTCTTCATCAGACTCAACCGATACCCAAAGCCCCTTGGGCTTGCCGTACGCGCTGAGTAGCTCCTGCTGAGCGAATGATGTGATCTCCTTGAGCAGGATCGCTGAATAGTGCAGCAGGGTTAAGTCGCACACATTGGCCATTGTCTTCGAATAGAGCGAATGTCGTCTAAGTGTATTTGGTGGCCGTTTACGCAGCATTGAAGGCCGGGCATGCTTCGTACGGTTAGGCGCACGGGCATCCATGGCAAAGACGAAGTACGGCTTCCGCTTCCGCCGGATCCGGTCCTCAGCGGCCTTCTTTGCAACTGCGAAAAATGGCGATCAGGGCAAACTCGGACATGCGAATTGTGCCTCTATATTTCCAGCTTAATTCCCAGAGACATCAAAGCTGGTGGAATTTGTACGGAGTTGCCAGAAGGTGCCATTTGCTCGGGCGACAAGGCGGCCGTCGGCCCTACAAGGGCATCAACAAATCCAACCTGGGTCCCGCCGCGGAGCCAAAGCGAGAGGGCTTCGGCAGTTTCGTGATCCGGGGCCGGGCTTCCCCTATACCTTATCTTGCCCGGCCTTGCACAGGAACTATGAAGACGATAGCTATGGCACAGATACTTCACCGCAGCGCCACGACCACGCTGCAATAAAGTATGTCCTAGGCTCCGTTCAAAGAACTGAGCGAGCGTTATGGCTTGAACCCGAAGACGGTCGCGAGGTGCTGTTTATCACGACGCCGGAGGCGGTAAGAGGAGGAACGAGCAGGTTTTTGGGCAAAGGACAGACGCGCGCCCCCTTCAAAAAACACCTGTTAAAATCCAATTTCTACAACCATTACAAATACTTATGGTATTACTAACAGGCGGGATTAAATACCACATCAGATTGGCGATCCGGCTCAAACTTCTAAAGCTCGGGGCGCTGGTCACGATTAGCGTACGCCGCATCAAGATCGCCATTGCTTCCGCTTGCCCGCTGAAAGGCGTGTTCGTCA
>JBAUNL010000830.1:0-6479 GCA_049579205.1 Rhodomicrobium sp.
TTCAAAGAGTGTGCCGGCCATTCTACCGGATGGTCAGCATCTTTTGTGGCATCGCTAGGCGCCGGCCTCGGTTAGGTCGATAAGAACCACCGGCGCGATCCTTCAAGCCCCACCGCCGTCAGCTTGCCTGTCCAAAACGCACCGGTGTCGATACCAATCCTATTATGCAGCTCTTCAGGCGCAAGTACCGGCGAATGACCATGAACGATGATGGCGCCAAAATGGTGAGGCCAGTTCAGGAACTCGTCCCCTATCCGCAGCATGTCGTCTGGCTTTTGGCGAGCGAGCCCAACCCCTGGCTTGACCCCGGCATGCACAAAGAAATAGTCTCCCGTACGGTAAAAAAGCTCCAGCGCTTGATAAAATCGAAGATGATCGCCGGGCAGCAGCGCCCGGAACATCGAAGATACTTTGATTAGCCCCGGGTCTCCTCGCCAGAAAACCTCTGCGACGACCTCCTTTGCCAAGCCGTAGGACAGCAAGGTGGCCTCGCCGCCATTTTGAAGCCAAATGCGCCCGGAGGCGGGGTTTTGGAGAAAGGAGAGGAGAAAATCCTCATGATTTCCCTTGAGAAAGAGCGGTGCAAAACCCGGCGGCGGCCGCCCGGGATCTCCGCCCGAGAGCAGATTGCGTTGCCGCCGGATATTTATGAGCCGGTCGACCACGCCATTCGAGTCAGGTCCATGATCGACGTAATCACCGAGGAAGACAACGATAGTGCGCGCATAATCGCGCCCAGCGCTATCGCCTACGATGAGATCCATTAATCTGTCGAGGAGATCGAGGCGCCCATGGATGTCCCCGACCGCGTAAATGCGAACGCCGTCCGGTGCTTTCGGGCCTGTCCCGACCCGCAAAGCAGACATTCCTCACTCACTCCAGGGGCCGGTATGGAAGAGCTGCGGATCGTAGCTGCGGCCAAAGTCGAGAATTTCGGCCTCTTCCATCACGATCGGGACCAACTCATAGACGTTTCCAATGGCGAAATCTTCGAACCAGCGGCCGACTTTATTTTCTAGACACGCCATGTTCCATACTCCCGGCTTTTTGGGACAATAGCATCGAGCGTCAACTGCTATTGTGCCAAAACACACATCCCGGACGGGAGCGGGGAGAGCCTCAAGGGCCCGGGATAATACCTGCGCGCCGAATTGCGACATTCCGATCGCGATTAGGACAGCGTTCGCGGTTACAGCGCCGGATCGCAGCAGCCCGCCAAAAGCCTTCGCCTTGGGCGAAGCAGAAAGCGGTGACCACGGCCGCATGCACCAGAATCCAGGTCAAATCAGCGTTCAATTCGCCGGCCTTATGGATCAAAGGCACCTAGATATTTTAAGCTAGGCCACGGGAGGGGCGGCGGTGGTATGCCACACTAGAACCATTGCTGAAACCCTAATACAGTGCATTATCTGCAAATGCGGACACGAAGGTGCTGTCATCTTTTCAGAGTGCGACGAGGCATTCCGTCCCCCTTTGGAGGGTACAGCCTTGCAGGCTTTAGCGGAAACACTTTTACAATACGAAATTACAAAGAAATATCTGAAGGCGTATTGGCCGCGCTAAACCTATGTGCCCGATGTGCGGAAGAACCAACGAAGTGGTATTCAAAAGAGCCCCCGGATAGAAAGGGGCTGGCATCAATTGTGCGGGTTGGGGTCGCCGTTTACAGGATCGGCCGCGGCTCTAGCAAATTTGCTACGCGCCGACAATACGTGGGAAAACCGGCGATGTAGCTTCGCCTTCGACACTTCGAGTGTAGGCTCTATAGACGCCTTTATGCGGGTGCTAAAGCGCAGCAGTGAAGTTTTTTCGAAGGCCGTTCCGATATGGTGCGCCCAGGAGGACTTGAACCCCCATCCCTCAGAGTCGAAGTCTGATGCTCTACCCCACTTTGAGCTATGAGCGCTTTTGCAGCTTAGACATTCGCATTATCTGTTTCGAAGTTTCATTGAAAGCCGCTCCAAGTGGTCTCCTCACGGAAAGGGCTGAAGGGGTGGCCGCCCGCAGAAGGCACGGAGGAAAGAGGGGGTGGGGATCTTCGACAGATCGATGCGGCCTGTTGGGTCATGCTGCCGGGCAAGGCATGTGTTGATGCTGTGCAACAGTTCTGTCTGAGGAATGAGCCGGCTCTCACGCTATGAGAATTATAGGTTGAGATCACTTGAAAGTGCCCCTACGGTTTTGCCGTGGGCATCTCAAACAAGGGCACTTCCATGAGACTATTGGGATTGGCCGCTGCTATCATTTCGTTTGTGGCGATGGCTGCCGCAGCGCAAGCAGCCCGAAGCTTTTCAACGGCTAATGTGAATATGCGGACGGGACCGGATACCGAGTTCCCGAGCGTCGGTATCATCCCCGAAGGTGCGCCAGTAGACGTCCAGGGTTGCCTGGGTGATGAATCCTGGTGTGATGTCATCTGGGAAGGGAACCGCGGCTGGGTCTACAGCGAATATCTTGGCTTCGATTATCGGGGCCAGATTGTACTTCTGCCGGATGCCGGACCTTCAGTCTTTCAAATTCCGATCGTCGTCTTTAGCGCCGCAGACTACTGGAATCGCTACTATGTGGGGCGGCCCTGGTACAGGGATCGTGATCGATGGGTGGTATTCAAAATCCATCCCCGCCTGGGCTGGCGTACGCCGCCGCCCGGTCCCCGCAAGGCAGGCTGGTGGCGTTCAGGTTACCGGGCGCCAGGCGGAATGAAACCGCCACCGGAGCGCTGGAGGCGTCACGAACTTCACGAACATCACGAACACCACTAATTCGCGCTGAACCAATCGCGTCTCAGGATGCCCGATACATCGCCGAACTAGGCATCCTGGCCGCCGGTTCCGGACGAAGTGAAGGAAGCAGGCTCCCTGAGCCAAGTTTTCTGGCGAAGCTGGCCATAGAGTCTGGAGGAAGATTCGAGCGAGGCCGGCACCCCAGACAGGCCTCTGAAAGACCCCCGCCCCCCTTCCGCATAAATCGCGGCGGCGAGGCGAATTAACTAAGGCGAGCGCAGCAAAAGTGCTTGCTCAGTTTGAGAGCACATGTGGCTGCGGGACAACTATTCCATTCTATCGTGAGCTGCACCGGAACGCCGCAGAAGTAAGTAGCTACGAATCAACCGATGAAGCACTCGTGTTGAGTTCCGTTATTTTCCCGTAATTCCCACGTGCCATAACGCTATTGGCGTGATCGGCCTAGCTGCCCGCTAAGCGGTCTGCCAATAGCTTTTTGCTTCCAGCGATCAAGGTTGGGACTGCAGGGCGAGGTCAAAGTTCTTGCAGGCGCCGCGCTTACTACGCTTCGCGCAGGTTCGTCGCCCGCATCTTGCTTGTTTTGGGGTCCCGCTCAACATCGAAGGTCACCTTTTGCCCTTCGCGGAGATATGAGATCCCCGCGCGTTCGAGCGCACTGACGTGGACAAAGACGTCAGCGCCTCCATCATCCGGCGAGATGAAGCCGAAGCCTTTATTGGCGTTGAAAAACTTCACGGTGCTTGTGGCATTTGGCGCGCCTTCTCTCTGCTTGTCGCCGCGAATCCATGCGGACTATAGCGACAACTCGCATGCAGGCAATCGTGCATTGAACGTGTTGCATTTCGGGTAGCAGCAGAGCGTGTCTGAACGCTTATTCACACCGCTGCCGAGCGGCCGCTCTGGCATAGCCACTCATCCGAGGGAGATGGATACGGTCGCCGGACGCCTTGCAAGCGCCTTGCACTGAAACAAAAACCGCCTCCGGCCCAATGGAAGCGGTTCTGGCATGAGGCTGTGCGTTTCATGCACAACGGAAACGGTCAATCGCTCGAAAATATTCCGCCTGGCCATACTTTCGCAGCAACGCCTCTTGCCTAAGCTTGGCTATTGGTCTCAAAGGGATTTCGAAGACGCCAGGCGGCGCGATAGAATAGGCCCCCTCTCTCAATTTACGAGATCCGGATGGAGGACATCTCCGGTAGTTGCACAAGCCGGATCCAAAAACCCTCGGCAGCCCCTCGCTTGGAAGGCGCAAACTCAATAATAACCGCAAGACGATCTCGCAGCGGCGCGATCATGGCATCCACCCAGATGCCGCCAATGTAAACTGAGCTTCAATGGGCCTCGGCGTAAATGATGTCGCCTCGAACCCACCTACGGTCTGCCTGAACGATCTCTAAGGCACGAAGACCGCTAATCCCGTAATCAGGGCTGTTGCGGGCAACCTCTGCTACATCCAGGTGCTGGTCCCTAACTTTGGAAGCGCCCACAGCTTCGATGGCTTCTTCGACCCCTTTGGAGACGGCGATCGGGTGGGTGAGGTTCTCCATATTGGCAATACACTTCCAAACCGGCGAGGCTTTCACAAGAGCCTCATCAAGTGCAGAACTTGCCCGCAAACTGATGTTGCGGAGACGTGACCATATTTCGGGGCTGGGCTGAGCGGAGCCAGTCTCCCATCGAGAGACGGTCGCTTCGTCTACGCCATAAAGCAGAGTGAATTCTGATTGGGTCATCCCCGTGAGAAGGCGGGCGCGGCGCACGATGTATGGGACGATTTTGTCGGCCATGCGCCACCCGCAATTGACCGGAGATGCGGTCATTGTTATCAAGGTAGCGGGGTGTGGAGGATGAGTGCGTTATTGGTCTTTATTCTTAACGCCATCTACATTATCGGCGGCGTCGTGCTCTTGCTTGGCTTCATCATTTTCTTCTCAATGATTTTTGCCAGCATGCATATCCCGGCGGCGCTAATTTATATGCTCATCGGCAGCTACATCGCGTATGCTATTATTTTCGCATTGCCGTTTTAGCGTCTTCCGCGCCATTTCGCCTCAATTGGCGCACATATTGCGCATCACTTCGACGGCTTCAAAAGCCGCGCTTTGCCAAAGCCATTAGGCTGCTTCGCATTCCCAAGCTTAGCGCTGGCAACCGCGCGCCTCTGCCGATCTTGAAAGACGCCGTTAAGCATGGGGAGGACTTGCCAGGCGGCTTCTTAAAATGGTAAATGCGTTAAGGTCATCACATATATTCAAAGTCGTAACTTGGCGGGACACCAAGGAATAGGGTGATGAGGGCGTGAACCCAAAGCGTAACCTATCAGCCCGGCACGAAGCGTCTTTGTGGCTTAAGGCCGTTTCGGCATTGCTTTTATCAATTGCGATCTCTGCCTTAGGGCAAATCCCGGCTCGATGGTTGCCCCGGTTTCTTGCCGGACAAGACTATTATTTTGGCTTTATCGTTTTTTGCTTGGGAGCTTTGCTTGTTTGGAGAATGTTGGATCGTGCATCCACCAATAAAACACTGGCATCATCGGGTCTAAGTATCGCGCTTTTAGGTCTTCTGCTGAGTTCTCCATCTTACCGGGCCCGATTTCATTATGGGACCCCTCATTCCAGCTCAGGCATAGCGGAAGCCCCGCAGCCCTCTGCGCCGGCTCCAGCTAGAAGTGCCAGTACTCCTCCCACACTTCCCCCGGCAGCTCCCCCAGCCGCTTCCTCTCACACCGCACTTGTGGCTGCCGCTCCTTATTTGCCGGCCTTTCCCTGGCCGCCGCCCCGGACGTCGGCCTTCTACCCTTTGCCCACAACATTTTTGCATGGCCGCAAAACCTTTGGGGATGCGGCCAAGACTATAATTAAAGGCCTTGAGAAGGCGGGCTATCTAAAGAGGAACTTCTTTTGTTTAGAAAACAACGGCATCGCATTAGTGACCCATCTTGAAAAAATAAATGAAGATGGGACTCCTGCACGTAACGATGGGCGCTGGCCGCCAATCCTCGAGCCGCTCGATTACCGGTTCAATGCCAACCTGGACGCTGTTTTGCACGGCCTATTCGAGGCAGAAGCAGGGCATTATAGAGTGATTGTCTTTTTCCTATCCAGCTTCCCGCCGACACCCTCTGCGAAAGAGGTGGCCGGTGTTGAGGCAGTCGCCTGGCTAAAAAGCGACGGAACCACGCTGCCAAACTACATTGCCGCCCAGCCCCTTGAAGAAGCCGTTGTTGTAGCACTGATTTATGAGTTCGAGAGCGATGGATCCCGGGTTAAAGTTATTCATAGCCCGATTTCCGGTCAGGCGCATTTGTCCAAGGCGGGAATATTGGCATCGCTGGGCGCGTCATAAATCGCCACTGGCCGGGGTTGTCTCCGCACCCCTCCAAAAATGTAGGGGCTATTTCAGACCTGGGGTCAAGGGCTGAAATTTCCTAGGCAATTCCAAGAGTGTGCCGGCTATACCACCGGACGGTTAGCAAAATCTTTTGTGGCATCGCTAAGCGCCGGGCTCGGTTAGGTCGATAAGAACCACCGGCGCGATCCTTCAGGCCCCACCGCAGTCAGTTTGCCTGTCCAAAACGCACCGGTATCAACACCAGTCCCATTATGCGTAAGCGTCATGTGGCCGGCGCGGCTTTGCGGGCTTGACACGGTGCGGCTCAGGCAGCGACGCCAAGCCTCGCTGGTGTGGCGATGTTCCAGGGCAGCAGCGCCTCGATCGCGTTGATCGGATGCT
>JBAUNL010000831.1:0-2091 GCA_049579205.1 Rhodomicrobium sp.
AGAGCGTTCGGTCGAAAGCCTTTGGGACCGGATCGGCAAACTCTTGGATGGCTTCGCGCCCGTGGAGTGCTTAAACTTCTTTCGTCACGCCGGATATGCGTAAACTAAAACGGGAACCGCTCTAGAAACTCGATTTGCGCAGATCTGAATCAATGGGTTACAAGCATTTTGTCTAGAGAGGGCAGACTGTGATCGGGCTCCGCCAAACCCGCGCCGATGCCCGCCTCTCCGTCTTCTCCCTGTTCGACGCCGGTGACGGTACGGAAGTTTGGTAGACCCGCCGACCAGATTCGACCCCTCCGGCAAAGAGGAGTAGACTGCACTACATCGTTGGCCGTTGTATGGGTTGTTTCCAGCGACTGAGAGACAGACACGAATTGCACTCCCGCCCGCAAGAAGGAGGAGCGCGATGCATTCAGACACAGCCTCCCGAGTTTTCGCAGATATTCAAAAGAAGATAGGGCTGGCCGGTGTAGAACTTTCGAGCTTGCGCCGGCTTTTGACATCACAAGAAAGCCGCCGGGATATCCTCACGAGAAAAGCTCGGAAAGTGCGCGAGCGAGCCGCAGAGTTCAGAGACCCGTTGCTGAAAGAGTATCTTGAAAATATGGCCAAACGCTATGAGGTCGTTGCCGGGAAAGAAGCCAAGGACGAGAGCGATGAAACCAGCGGCCCCGTTGTTAAAGACATGCGCTGAACTCTGCCACTTCGTTACTCCGGCATCTCCAGCCCGCTCATTACGTTCGTGCGGACCGAGCGGCCAATTGAGCGAGGCATTGAGGGCCCGAGGGCGGGCATGCTGAGGACTCTGCTCAAGTTCAGCGGACCCATCGCCAGCTCATGGGCGCTATCGTGGTGCTTATATCGCCTGCGCGGCATCTGCCTCATCGGGCGGCCTCACGAGGAAATCTGGTACTTCGCCTATGGCGCCAATATGCACGACAGCGCCTTTCGCGAGTGGCGCGGCCTGCGTCCTACCGAGTGGCGTCCGGGCCGGGTCCGGGATACCGGCTGCGTTTCAACCTCAAGGGACCCCCCAAAGGGCAGGACCATATATGCCAATTTGTGCGCCGACCCGGCCGCAGATGTCTGGGGCGTCCTTTACAAGATCACGCGCCGAGACCTTGTCCGCTTGGAGGCGACGGAAGGCGTTCCGTGGTGGTGTTACCGGCCTCTCTGGCTTGATGCCGAGGACATGAGCCGCACGTCACTCCACGCTGCGACCTTGACGGCTGAAGGCGATGAAGACGACTACACCCCGACGCTTCGGTACCTCACACTGTTGCGCGAGGGCCCGCGGGCGCACGGTTTGCCCGACCACTACATTCGGTTCCTGGAGCAGGCTGAGCACGGACGATAACCGGATGCTAGGACCGTTTCCGCCCTAGTCGGATCCCTGCGGGGTTCAGAGGCTCCTTTCACTGGAAAGCGATGCATCGTGGGAAAACTGATGTCTCGACACTGTTAAGCCGTCACATCATCAGTCCGGTTTCGAGGGTATAACGGCCTCACGATGAGACTTACTGCTATCGAGGCTGAATCACAGACCACTCGAAATCGGTTAGATCAAAGCGCGCCATGGCAAGCTCCTTTTGGAAGCTTGAATCACTGTTCGGCCGATTTGTGAATCGCTTTTATGGGTATGTGACTTAGCGAGGTCATGATCGAACTAGGCGACGATGTAACTTCTCACCCGTCTGGCTGGAAATATTGAGTCTAAACTGACTGCTTAGGCACCCTTCACGTCCAGCTGAACGTCCACATTGCCTCGCGTCGCATGCGAGTATGGACAGATTTTCTCATGGGCTTCCTGTGCAAGCGCCGCCAGCTCCGCTTGCGGCTGGCTTGAGTCCTGAACATGCAGTTTAACGGCTAGGCCGAAGCCGCCACCCTCGCGCGGCCCGATGCTGACGCCGGCCGTGACTGTCGCCTTCGTCGCGTCCTTCTTGTGCTGCTTCGCCACGAAATCCAACGCACCGCGGAAGCACGCAGCATAGCCGGCCGCGAAGAGATGCTCTGGGGTTGTCGTTACATAGGCGGTGTGATGCCGTCCTTGCCGTAATTGATCCTCTTCACTTCATAGGAGCCGTC
>JBAUNL010000832.1:0-11128 GCA_049579205.1 Rhodomicrobium sp.
GGAAGCACCTGCAGATGGCGTTGACTGTTTGCGCCCGGCTTCGGCTCGCCGGCCGCTAGGAGTGCCTTGCATTCCTTCTCGGCGTCGCGAAAGCGCTGCAAAAGCATCGCCGTGTCCGCAAATTCGAAATTATGCCGGGAATATTCCTCTTCGGCCTGCTTGAAGACGTCGCCGTAAAGCACGCGCTTCTCGCCTTCGCGGCCGTTGTAGTTGAGATCGTAGATGCTATCCACGCCTTGGATATACATGGCCAGCCGTTCCAGGCCGTAGGTCAGCTCGCCGGAAACAGGATCGCAGTCAAAGCCGCCGACCTGCTGGAAATAGGTGAATTGCGACACCTCCATGCCGTCGCACCAGACCTCCCAGCCGAGCCCCCACGCACCGAGCGTTGGGCTCTCCCAATCGTCCTCGACAAAGCGGATGTCATGGAGCAGCGGATCAATGCCAAGCCTGACTAGGCTCTCAAGATAGAGGTCCTGAATGTTGAGGGGCGAAGGCTTGAGGATAACCTGAAACTGGTAATAATGCTGGAGCCGGTTGGGATTTTCGCCATAGCGGCCGTCTTTAGGCCGGCGTGAAGGCTGCACGAAAGCCGCATTCCAGGGCTTTGGTCCAAGTGCCCGCAGCGTCGTCGCCGGATGAAATGTGCCGGCGCCAACCTCCATGTCATAGGGCTGGAGGATCACGCAGCCTTGCTCCGCCCAGAAAAGCTGGAGACTCATGATCAAGTCCTGGAACGACTTTGCGGGATTCAGTACTGCCGGCGGCTTGACGTGCTTCATGCGGTATGGTGCTTGGACGGAGTTCAAGGATTCTCCTTTTAATGGTATGGCAGCCTACTTAGCTAGCCGGGCATAATCAACAAGGTAACCCATTCATCACTGTATCTAAGAAGCAGCGAGCACAATTGAACCGGTTCGCGGTTACGGCCAGTAGTGCCGATTCAACTTCACCAATGAGGCTCGATTGGTGCTTCTTCGAAAATTTCTCTTAGACGCCTCTCCGTGCCCGCCGCCGCTCCTGAAGGTAAATCGGTCCGCGCGAAGAACCGGCTTTCCAAGATTTCCCTGTTCGGAGGCGGCACCGCCGGCCGCTCCCATTCGCGCACGATGAAGAGTGCGACGTGATCGCTCGGAAGGGCCCGAAAATTCGCGAACAGGCCATGAAGCAGTGGTCTGCCTTTCACGATGACTCCTGCCTCCTCCAGCAGCTCGCGGCGCAGCGCAGCTTCGGCCGTTTCGCCCCATTCGATGCCTCCCCCAGGGAAATGCCATCCCGGCCTGTAGCCATGCCGCACCAGAAGGATAGAATCGTCTTCGCCGACAACGACGCCCTGCGCGCCCAAGGTTGCGCCCCGGGTCAAGCGCCAATATGCTGCAAACAGGCGAATGGGAAACCGGGCAACCATGAGCTTTCGGGCGCTGTCGAAGTTGGTGCCACCTTCGCGAAGCGGCGCCTCTTTCGCAAGCCCGGATTAAGGCGCGAGACGGCTTTCCGGCATAGCAGGCATACGCGGGAAGCTTATCCCGATACGCATTTTTGATTAGTGAAGCAAGCCGCTGGGGTGCATAGTACGAAAAATCCGAACTAATCGGATGGGAGGATAACTAGAATGCGCCGTATGCACCCGGTTTGGGTTTTCGTCCTTTGCGCGGGCACGATGCTTGCGATCAACATGGGCATCCGCCAAACATTCGGGCTGTACCTCAAGCCTATCAGCCAAGATCTGAACCTCGACCGCCAAGTATTTTCGTTCACCATGGCGATCTTGAACCTGGTCTGGGGCCTGGGCTCTCCGTTCGCGGGTGCCTTGAGCGATAGGCTTGGCGCCGTTCGCGTGGCGCTCGGGGGCGTCGCTTGCTATGTGGGTGGGCTCATTCTTATGGCCACGGCTGGTGGTGGAGAGCAGCTCCTTGTTTCAGGCGTACTGATTGGACTGGGGGTCAGCGGCACCGGCTTCACTGCGGTCTTCGGTGTCATTGCTCGAGCGGCGCCGCCGGAAAAGCGCGCCTCCGCGCTAGGGATGGTAACTATGGGAAGCGCGATCGGTCAATTCGTGGCGCTCCCGTATACGCATGTCATTCTCGATGCTGTCGGCTGGGTCTCGTCCCTCTTTGTGCTGGCCGGAACCGCAGCCCTGATGGCGCCGCTTGCGCTGGCTCTTTCAAAGGCAGGAGGAGCTGAGACGCATCGCAGCAGTTTGCCCGAGCAGAATTTAAAAGCCGCTCTTGGCGAGGCGCTCAGTCATCCAAGCTTCCTGTTGCTCACGGCGGGGTTCTTAGTGTGTGGCTTCCAGCTTGCTGCGGTAGCCGTGCACCTACCCGCCTTCTTAACCGACAAAGGCCTCGATCCGGGCCTCGGAGCGCTTGCGCTGACAGTGATCGGCGGCGGCAATATTCTCGGAACCTATCTCTGCGGGCGCGCAGGCGATGTCTTTCCAAAGCGGTTGACGCTCGCCTTCATTTATCTCGCGCGCGCGGCTATCTTTATCGCGCTCATTTATTTGCCCCTCACCGATACCGCCGTCATCGTTTACGCCGGCCTGCTTGGCTTACTGTGGCTGGGCACGGTCCCGCTCACCAGCGGGCTGGTTGTGACATTCTTTGGTCCGCGCTGGCTGTCGACCCTTTACGGAATCGTGTTTCTTTCGCACCAGCTCGGCAGTTTCATGGGAGCATGGCTTGGAGGCTGGTTTTATGATACCTACCACTCATACAATATGCTGTGGTGGGCGGCGGTAGCAGTGGGCGTTCTGGCGGCCTTTCTGCATCTGCCAATTCGTGAAGTCCCCGCGCCGAGGCTTGCGCCGGTAGCGAGCGCGGCAGAGTAGGAGCATGCAAGCGTGCCGCAGAGTCTCAAATGGAGTCTGATTGCGGGTTTGGCGCTTATCTGTTCGGCGGCCGCGTATCTGATGGTTGAACGCGGCCCGGCATTGCTCCTAGATCTCAGCGGCGCTTTGGCCGGCTGCTTTTAGAGATTGGCACAACCGCCGTGGGGGGCTCGACCACTCTGACTCTACGCTCTCCACACAGCTGTCCCACCCGCAGCCGCAGCCAGACCTCAAAACTTAAGAATGCAATCGGTTTGCATTCTGTGTAGCGCGCGCTATGCTCCGCCTCAGCTTTTTAATTGTTCTATTTTGTGGGGGGAAAAGTGACAAAGCTGAGCAAACGATCGGGTGTTTCATGCCTTGAAGACTCTTCCTCGCACTTGCGAGCGATCGGGGCTGGCATCGTATTTCTATTGATTGCTTGCTCTGGTTACGCCTATGCGCAAGACCCCACGTCTCGTTTAGCTAATACTATGGAGTCCGAAATCGTCATATTGCTACTAACTATCGTGGTAGCAGCGGGGCTAGTGTTCCTTCGTAGGGTTGTATTTGTATTTGTGGTGCGTGCGCTTCGACTATTAATCAAGCCTTTTTCCAAGCTATTCAGAGTTTTATCTAAGCTGGCAATTCGGGTACTTCGTTCACTTCGCATTGTATCTAAGACCCCTCCCAAGCAAAAGCCTGTTCAAGTTTTCACAGGGTTAACCGTTGACGCAGTAGCTCGAGCGCTCACGGAAACGGACCAAGCAATCGTCGATGGCTTTGAGCCAAGCTCTGTTGAGATTAAACGGCACAAACGGCTTTTCTGTACTTGGCTTGCGCCAGATTTCCGGAATGATCAGTATGATAAAAAACTAGCCGAGTCCGATTTTGAGAAGGCCAAATATTTCTTTGCAGCAGATGTTGACATAAACTCTAATCCGTTAAATTTGTACGATGATATCAACAACGCCTTTATCGTTAGGTTGTTCAAGAATAGTGACAAAACTTGTTTCTATGTGTTGTCAGAATTCAGAAAAGCAATAACTTTGAATGTGGTTATAATATCAGTTATTTTCTCCCTAATCGTCTCAACAGTTGCAGTCATGAACATCTTGGACTCTAATTCAATAGACTTCTATGGGCATCTAGAACTAGGTGCGGCCAAATACGTTCCACAGAGCTTTACTTTGTTTGGTTCGCAAATTGAAACGAGTTCCGTTATCAATAAGCTCCTTTTCGGTATATTATCTTGTTTCTTTGGCTTTGGCCTGATGCTATTTTTTTATCACATATCCTACGAACAGTTTCAGAGACTTAATGGGCAGCAAATGAATAATTTCCTTGTGCGGTACCTTGCGGAGGTTAATATTAATTTTGCACAGATTCAAGCGAACGCGACCCGTGCAGTTGTTGAAGATAAGGACCTGCAAGAGATCAAGAAAGATACGGTGCTGTGGATCACAAACTTACAATGGATGGCCTTCAGAGCATTTTTTATAGAGCAATACCTAAGGAGTATTATGTTCCAGGTGCGCAGAAATAGTATATATACGCTTCTTCTAATCCCATTATTTTTTGTTATTCTCATGTTGATTACGTCTTACCTTTTCAATATCAAAGAATTTAATGTGTTCAACTTGGGGTCAAGCGTGTATCATCAGAACAGTTTCTACTTAGTTTTTGCGTGGCTACTCTTTGCCTACCATCAATATCTCACCAGTTCACTCGCGCCATTATCCGAGTCCATTGAAGGCCGCTGGAGTAATTTCCGGGAGCTAAATATTCTCAACGCGATGACGACAATAATGGAGTCTTATGCCACCCAGCTTGATCAGTGGCGCAGCCGCTTTAGAGACCGGTCCGGCGGGCCAGGTTCGGGTTTGTAACGTCTATTGTCCAGTAAAGAGCTAGGGGTTATGGGCGGGCTCGCTTCATATCGCCCTGGCCTTCTCCCGCAGAATGTATTTCTGGATCTTACCCGTCGAAGTTTTCGGCAGCTCGGCGAACACAATATGCCGCGGCGCCTTGTAGTGAGCCATGTGCTGGCGGCAATAGGCAATAATCTCCTCGGCTGCCGCGGTCCGGCCGGGCTTCAACTCGATGAATGCGCAAGGAGTCTCGCCCCACTTCTCGTCCGGCTTCGCGACGACGGATGCCGCCTGGACGGCGGGGTGCTTGTAAAGCACATCCTCGACCTCGATCGAGGAGATGTTCTCTCCCCCAGATATGATGATATCCTTTAGCCGGTCCTTCAGTTGAATGTAGCCGTCGGGATACATCACTCCGAGGTCTCCAGAATGGAACCAGCCGCCCGAGAACGCCTCTGCAGTTGCAGCGGGGTTCTTGAGGTATCCTTTCATCACGACATTGCCGCGGAAGAGTACTTCGCCAATCGTACTGCCGTCCGCTGGGACGGGCGTCATCGTTGAAGCGTCCATCACGGTCAGCTCTTCTAGCGGCACATAGCGAACACCTTGGCGAGCTTTCTTTTGCGCTTGGCTGGGACGATCCAGGGCATCCCACTCGTCCTTCCATTCGTTCACGACGGCAGGCCCGTAGACCTCGGTAAGGCCGTAAACATGGGTAACGTTGAAACCCGCCTCACGCATTTCCGCTAGCACAGCCTCCGGCGGCGGTGCGGCAGCTGTCAGGAATTCGACGCGTTGCGCAAGCTTCCGTTTCACGCCGGCGGGCGCGTTCAGCAAGGTCGACATTACGATCGGGGCGCCGCACAGATGGGTGATCTGATGGTCCTCGAGCGCGTTCCAGATTGCGTCCGGGCGCACATAGCGCAGGCAAACTTGTGTCCCCGAGACAACCGGGATCGTCCATGGAAAGCACCAGCCATCGCAATGAAACATCGGCAGCGTCCAAAGATAGCGCGGATGCTTGCCCATGTTCGCTGCAAGCGTATTGCCGAGACTAAGGAGGTAAGCCCCGCGGTGATGGTAAACCACGCCCTTGGGATTGCCGGTCGTTCCGGATGTGTAATTCAGCGTGATGGCGTCCCACTCGTCATCCGGCATTTTCCAGGCGAATTCAGGGTCGCCCAATGCAAGGAAATCCTCATATTCTGTTTCTGAGAGGGAAGAGCCAAGGCCTGGAAAGGCCGGATCGGCATGATCGACAATTGTTGGGCGCCCCTTCGCCAGTTTGAGCGCATTACCTATTATCTCGGCGTATTCGGTGTCGGTAACGAGAACCTTCGTTTCGGCATGATCAATCATAAAGGCGATGCTGGCTGCATCCAGACGGGTGTTCATGGAATGCAAGACAGCCCCGCACATCGGCACGCCGAACTTGGCTTCGAGCATCGCAGGCACGTTCGGCAGCATGACGGAGACCGTGTCGTTCTTGCCGATGCCCAGCTTTGAAAGGGCGGAAGCCAGCCGCCGGGCGCGAGCATAGAACTCCGCATAGCTGTAAGTGAGAGACCCGTAGACGATAGCCGGGTAATCTGGGAAAACCCGCGCTGAACGGGCAAGGAAGCCCAGCGGTGTCAACGGCTGATAGTTCGCGGGCGTCTTGCCGAGATGCTGAGTAAATGCTTCGGTCATCGCTCGTTCCAAATTGCCTCGCGCAGATTAGGCCAGTTGCAGAGCGATGCAATTGTTAAGAGAAGGTCGCGGTTCGGTTTCCTATCTGGGAATCGCAAACGGGAACAGGTTTTTTGCAGTCATCGCCTTAAGCGCTCTATTTACGGGAACAAGCTTTTCGGATCACGCTTTAGCGGCGAAAGGCGGAGGGGCGATCACCCCCCCCGCATGACCGAAGCTTAGCTGCTCTTGATTTCGATTTTTTTCTGCGACTTCACCATCTCGGGCTTTTTCGGCAGCGTAATGGTAAGCACACCCTTGTCGAACTTTGCCTGGGCCTTGTCTTCGTCCACTGAGTCAGGTAGGCGGATCGAACGCTGGAAGGACCCATAGGAGCGCTCCATGATGTGGTAATTCTCGCGCTCCTCGTTCTTCTCACTCCTTTTCTCGCCGCGGAGAGTGAGAATCCCGTTATGGACCGTCAAGTTGACATCTTTTTCGTCAATACCCGGCAGTTCGGCCTTTACGACAATCTCTTTGTCGGTCTCCTTGACATCGAGCGCGGGCGTGACTCCTTCCATTGAAGGCAGCGCTCGCCGGAAGCCCGTCATAGCTGGCATGCCTAAAAAGCTATCGAAAAGGCGGTCCATCTCATTGCGGAAGGTCTGGAATTGGTCACTATAGCGGGCGGGAACCCTTCCGCCCTGACCCTTGCCTGTTGCGTCATCAGCCATAGAATTTCTCCTTTGATGCGCTAAACATTAAACTCTAAGCGCCCCTATTTTCCGGCGGGGGACGCCCAGAAACCATGCGATAGATCAAGTCATTCAACTTTTATGAACATCCCCAGCATGGCATCGGCAGCATCAGAATTTGCTCTGGATCCGGAGCCCGGCGAGGGCGTTGAAGACCGTTTCGCGATACTGCCCGGCGGCCGGAAGCTTAGTTTCTCCGAGTTTGGCGATCCTGACGGGCTTCCAGTTTTCGGGTTCCATGGAACGCCCGGATCGCGCCTAATGTTCCGCTTGGTTCACAAGCCGGCCCAACGCACTGGACTTCGCTTTATTGCGCCGGACCGGCCTGGCTTCGGAAATTCGACTTACCAGCTTGGCCGCACGCTGGCCGCTTGGGCAAAGGACACCGAATGGCTTGCGAATCATTTGGGGCTGCGGCGCTTTGCAGTCGCCGGTATCTCCGGCGGGGGTCCTTATGCAGTCGCCTGCGCGGCCTTGTTGCCCAATAGGGTGAGTGCCTGCGCGCTTATGGGGCCTCTTGGCCCTTTGCGGCAGCCGGAAGGACCAAAGGCGATTGGCGCAATGCACTACGCTATGTTTCGCATCATGCCGGAACATCGGCTCCTCGCTAACGGGGCTTTTTACCTGAGCCGCTACCTGTTCCTCAATGCTCCCGATACCGTTTACGGAATGATCGTAAGGCGGGCGAGCGCCGCCGACCGCCATATCCTGTCGCGGCCGGACGTACGCGAGAACCTTATCGATGGTGTTGGTGAGGGCTTGCGCCCAGGCATTCGAGGCTCGGTCCAGGAAATGAGAATTTTCTCAAAGCCGTGGAACCTTCCATTCGATGCGATCAAGGCGCCCGTCCTCATGTGGCAGGGCATGCAGGATCGCAACGTTCCCCTTTCCGCGGCGCTTCGCCTCGCCCGGCTCATCCCAACTTGTGAACTGTCCCGCATAGACAATGCCGGCCACTATTGGATATTCGAACACATTGACGATGTCTTGAAGGCGATCAAACAGAAGATTGCCGGTCAGCCTGCAGAGACTAGGCGCGAATAAAAGAAACTTTCGTGTTTCCGCTGAAGGACCTCGATCAGAATCCCATATGCGCCGGTCGTCACGTATCTGCTCAAGTCGGCCGCTTGCGTCATCAGCGATCGGATTTCCCCCTCGCAAAATCGAACTTTAAACGCCCCCAGTTTTTGACGGTGGAAGCGTGAAAGATCAACTCATTCAACGTTTATGAATATCCCCGGCACGGCATCCGCAGCATCAGAATTTGCTTTGGATCCGGAATTTGCCGAGGGCATCGAAGACCGCGTCGCGATACTGCCAGACGGCCGGCAACTGAGCTTTGCGGAGTTTGGCGATCCGCGCGGACTTCCGGTTCTTGGGTTCCATGGGACGCCCGGCTCGCGCCTCATGTTCCGCCTGGTTCACAAGCCTGCACGGCGTGCGGGGATTCGCTTTATTGCTCCGGACCGGCCTGGTTTCGGAAATTCGACTTATCAGCCTGGCCGTACACTCGCCGATTGGGCAAAGGACACCGAATGGCTTGCAAACCATTTGAGACTGCAGCGTTTTGCTGTCGCAGGCATCTCCGGCGGGGCGCCTTATGCAATCGCCTGCGCGGCTTTGCTGCCGGATAGGGTAAACGTCTGCCTGCTTATGGGACCTCTAGGCCCTGTGCGGCAGCCGGAAGGGCCAAAGGCGATCGGTGCGGCGCAGTATGCTGTGTTTTGCATGCTGCCAAGCCTTCCTCTTCTCATGAATGCGGTTTTTTACCTGGGTCGCTTCTTGTACCTGGTTGCTTCCGGCACCTTTTACGGTCTGATCGTAAGGTGGGCCAGCCCCGCCGACCGCCGCACTCTCTTAACGCCGCACGTGCGACGGGACCTTATCGAGGGTGTTGGCGAAGGCCTGCGGCCGGGCATTCGAGGCTTGGTCGAAGAAATGGGAATTTTCTCAAGGCCTTGGGACCTTCCCTTCGATGCTATAAGGGCGCCTGTGCTGATGTGGCACGGCATGAAGGATCGCAACGTTCCCCTTTCCGCCGCGCTCCGGCTCGCCGAAATAATCCCAACTTGTGAACTGACCCGCATAGAAGATGCTGGCCACTATTGGATATTCGAACACATTGACGATGGCTTGAAGGTGATCAGGCAAAAGGTGGCCGGTCAGCTTGCACACTAGAGCGGCGGATGCCAATTTGGAATTAGCGCGCCGCAACTCTTTGTTTAATCGCATCCCCTTAACCGAAAGCCATTCACACTTCTCGGCGCGAGGTTTTAGGCGCGAATAAAACGAAGCAAACTTCATGTTTCCGCTGAAAGACTCGATAAGAATCCCGTATGCGCCGGTCATTACATACCTGCTCATACTCATTAATACGGTTGTCTTTCTTTACCAGGACACGCTTAGCCCCCGCGATGCCTATACTTTTTCAATGCATCATGCCCTTGTGCCGAGGGTTTATTTCGATTCTGCATGGGCCTCTACGAAAGGGTTGAACCCTTACGACTACCTGCCTTTCATTGAAGGCACCTTCATGCATGGAGGCTGGCTGCACCTCATCCTCAACATGTGGACGCTGTTCATCTTCGGTGCTTCGCTGGAAGGCCGGATCGGCCGCCTTGGCTTTCTCAGCTTCTATCTCGTATGCGGGGTGCTTGCTAGCCTGGCCCACGCTTACTTCAACAAGGACTCGACCGTGCCCACGCTCGGCGCTTCCGGCGCCATTGCCGGGGTGCTTGGCGCTTACGCCGTTACATTCCCAAGAGCCAGGATTACGATCCTCATCCTCATCGTAATCATCCCCTTCTTTTTCAAAATACCGGCACTTGGCTATGCGCTGATCTGGTTTGCATTTCAGTTTCTTCAGGGCTTCATCGACCTTGCTTCATCCTCGATGGGCGGCGGTATTGCCTGGTGGGCGCATATCGGCGGATTTCTTGCCGGGATGCTTCTCATCCCGCTTTGGCGGCTCGGTCCCGACCGCACGGTAGACGAAGCCGAACTCGCGCGCTTGAGCTATGCCCCCGCGGGGCCCCCGCGGCCCACGCAACATCCCCCTTCCGGCTGGACACGGGGTCCCTGGGATTAGCTTCGCCGCCCGGCGTGCCTTCAAATAAGTGAAAGCGCAGCCCCCGCCGCGGCCGAAAACGCGACGACGAGGAGGACCGGTAACCGGACAACCGCAAGAGCCGTAAAGGCAATGAGGGCAAAGGCGGCATCGGCAGGTGAGAGAATCGTCGACGTCCAAATCGGGTGATACAGCGCAGCTGCCAAAATCCCGACAACGGCTGCATTCACACCGGCAAGCGCACTGCGGGCCGCACCCTTTGTGCGGAGGCGATCCCAGAAAGGCAATGTCCCGTAAAGAAGAAGCATTCCTGGCAAGAAGATCGCCAGCACGCCGATGATCGCGCCGGATATCCCGCCAGGACCAATACTCGCCTTGGTACCAAGAAAAGCGGCAAAGGTGAAAAGCGGACCGGGAAGTGCCTGCGCCGCGCCATAACCGGCCAGGAAATCGCTTTGGGAAACCCAGCCAGGCTTCACGACAGTGTCCTGGAGCAGGGGCAGGACGACATGGCCTCCTCCGAAGACGAGCGCGCCTGCCCGGTAGAAGGCCTGAGCCAGTCCGATGGCGCCATTCCCTGTTGAAGCGGCGGCAACCGGCAGCGCGGCGAGAAGCAGGAAGTAGGCCGCGATCGCTGCAATGGCTGATAATCGCCCAGTCCGGGCGCCGAAGGGGTGAACATTGGCCTGCCCCTCCATCCTAAGTACAGCGAGTCCAAAGACCGCCCCAGCCACAATGGCGGCAAGTTGCAGAATTGAGCTTTGGAAGGCTATGAGCAGGGCCGCGATCAAAAGCGCGAAGCCTGCGCGAATCCGGTCGGGGCAGAGGCTGCGTCCCATGCTCCAGACTGCCTGCGCCACGACGGCCACGGCGAGCAGCTTCAGTCCATGGATGACGCCTTGCGCAAACCCGCCCGCGGCATATTGGAGTCCATAAGCTGCGAGAACCATGAGGATGG
>JBAUNL010000833.1:0-3175 GCA_049579205.1 Rhodomicrobium sp.
GAAAACATGGCGGCAACCCGAGGAAACAATTGGCATCAAGCCAATCACACTGGCGATGGAATTGGGGCTGGCGCGCGGCGGAAAATAAGGCAAAGGTTGGTCTTTTTACGGAGAAAACAGGAAGCTCTCCTGCAAAGCTCCGAAGCGTTATTGTTATAGCATTTTCTTATTCCGAATCACGCTGGTTGCGATCTAGCGGACGCTTTTCCGGCCGCATGAGAGAACGCGGCTTTTTCCAGGCTTGGATACCTGGAGCCGAGGGTCAGCGCCCTAACAATAAAGAAGATAATAAGTGAACCCCAAAGGCCGTTATTACCGTACATCGGCGTGAGAACTGCCCAGCACAAAAGGAACAGGGCGAGGCTTATAATCATCATGTTCCGCATATCTGCGGTGCGGGTTGTGCCGATGAAAATGCCATCGAGCTGAAAACAGGCCACCCCAGCCAAGGGCACTATTACGGCCCATGGAAGGAACTGATATGCAGCCGTCCTAACCGACGGGTCCGAAGTCATCGCCTCAATCAGAAGCAGGCCCGCGAGCCAGAAGGCGGCGCTGACGGCTGTGGCTAATGCAGCAGCCCAAACCGAGCTTAGGAAGACGGCCTGCCTGAATTTCGGCAGGTTTCCAGCTCCAGCCGCTTGACCTACCAGCACTTCCGCCGCAAAGGCAAAGCCATCCAAGACGTAGGCCGATAAATCCGAGAGGCTTCGCAGCACGCTATTAGCTGCGAGGGTGATGTCACCGAACCGGGCGCCCTGCGCCGCGAAAAAAGTGAATGCGAAGAGAAGGCAAACAGTCCGGATCATGATGTCGCCATTGACATTGATGAGCCTCAGGAAAGCCTTCGCATCGAAGATTTTTGCACGCGCGTCCTTATCCGCTTTGAGCAGTCTCATTGTCACGGCGAGACCTGCGGCGACGGCTGCGTACTCTGCACAGACAGCGGCCATGGCAGCACCCTTCACGCCCATGCCCAGGAAAAGCACGAACGCTATCGCGAGGGCGATGTTGAGCACATTAAGGAAAAGCTGGAGGAAGAACGCCAAGTTTGCCCGAGCCAACCCAATGAGCCAGCCCGCAATCGCGTAATTAGCGAGTGTGGCGGGCGCGCTCAGGATGCGGACGCCGAAATAGCTGGAGCTCGCAGTCTGCAGCTCGGCACTTCCTCCGATCAGCTTCAACGCCAGCACGATAGCGGGCACATGAAACGTGTAGAGCAGCGCGCCCGCAATCCCCGCTATCACGAGCGGGCGATAAAGATTGGCGGCAACTTCTGCCCTATTGCCGGCGCCAACAGCTTGCGCGGTCAACCCCGTCGTTCCCATCCGGAGAAAGCCGAAGGCCCAGAAAAGCATAGCGAAAATTGTGGAGCCAAGGGCAACGCCGCCAATCAGGGATGGGTCATTCAGATGCCCGATCACAGCCACATCCGCGATCCCAACGAGTGGAACCGTGGCGTTCGACAGGATCATAGGTACTGCGATGGCCAGAACGTCCCGGCTGCTCAGGCCGAGCTCAGGTGGAGAATCGCGCAAAGGTCCGGTCTAATCCTGCTTTTGCCGCCGCTCCGAGCCGAAAAGGCTGAAAAAGCGCGAGAGAAGCCATAGCGGAACGACGATGATCGCGCCGAGGAAGAGGTAGCGAAGAACGGTCTTGACCGCGTCCAAGCCCAGCGAGGAAATCCAATCCGAGAGCCTCTTGATCGCATCATAGAGACTTTCAGGGTTGAAACCGAAGAAGGACAGCACCACCCCGATGATGATCGAAGCGACGGCGAGCTTTACGATGATTGCGGCTGGGCTGCCGCCGAAAAAGCGTTCCATGGTCATGCGCGTTCCTAACCACGAACACGCATAGCCGCCAAGATCAAAATCGCAAAGCGAAATCCTGAGGTCTTCCGCGCTAACGGAACTACCTGCGCTTAGTCAAGGCACGCCACAACCAACCGCGGACCCGCCCTCAACGGGCCGCAGCGGGAAGGAAGGCTCCGGATACGAGCGTCCTAGATGCGGTGCTCGCGCGACTTGCCGCCGTGGCTCGCCTGCCCGCCTTTACGGCCGGCCTGGGCTGCCAGATCGCGGTTTCTGGAGAAGCTGCGATTCTCGTCGGAAACGTTCTGGCCGCCTTTACGGCCAGCCTGCGCGGCTAGCTCCCGGTTTTGGCTAAAGCTGCGCTTTTCATTGGGCACGCTCTGACCGCCCTTCGACGCGATAGCACGCTGCTTTTCGGCATCCATCGAGGCAAAACCCCGGTTTGAGGTCGAGCCAGGCTTTTTCTGGTGTGGGGAGGCCATTATCACTCCTATAGTGGGTTTGCAGCAAAGCCTCAGCAGAGGCTTTAGGCAGGTAACAGGCCTCTCCCGCTATGGTTCCGCTCTTTTGCTAGGTTTTTTTAACCTGCGACATTTTGTGCACGCCTAGATTATAAAGGAAGTCGTGATCCCATCGCCGCATTCGGCAAAGAAAGGGTGGCGTTGGGTTCGCAATATGACCCCAGTAACGCCGCTTTTGCCGATTCCAAACGATTAGAAAAAGTTTCGAATTGTTTTAGTTTTTCTTACGCCACTTCCGCTTCTAACGGTTTTTGTATTTCCTGGCGCTTTGTATACATAGACGGGAACGGATTATCTTTAGCTTCGGCGAAGTAATATTCGCCGTAGCCGTTGAAGCCGCTGGCCGACACGCGGCCGTAGGCGCCCGTCAGTCCGATTTCGATATAGTCGCCTTCATCAGTGTCAGCAGGCAAGGCGAAGGGCCCAGGGACGTAGTCGATACTATCGCAGGAAACCCCCCAGAATTCGAAGCTCTCGGTGCGCGCATTCGTCTTTCGGTTCACCCTCCTGACCGGGTAAGGCAGGGAGCCATAAATCTGTGCACCCTCAAAGAGGCAGCCATAGGTGCCATCGTTGATGTAAAGGCTGTTGCCACGCCGCCCGTTCACTTTCACGATGAGCGACTCGGACTCTGCAACCAGCGCGCGCCCGGGCTCGCAAATCAGGGTGCAATTCTCGAAGCCCGGCAGCTCGGCGACGCCCGCCAGAATGCCCTGAATCTGCGACTGAATCATCGTTGTAGGCGTACCGGGATGCGCGGCGGGGAAGCCACCGCCGACATCCAGCACCTCGATGTCGACGCCAGCCTCGTTGTAAACCTTCCAGGCGGCTTTTAGAGCG
>JBAUNL010000834.1:0-8413 GCA_049579205.1 Rhodomicrobium sp.
AAAGCAAATCGTGGAGCCCGTGTTCGCACAGATCAAACAAGCCAGGGGTTTCCGCCAGTTCCTGCAGCGCGGCATCGAAAAAGTGCGCGCCGAATGGGCGATGATCTGCACCGCCCATAACCTCACAAAGCTCGCAAAAGCTGCCTAAAAAGGCTACGCCGCCAAAATCCCTGCCAGAAAAAAGCTACGCGGACAGGCTCCTAGGCGCCACAATAGCGCTCGCAAATTCCAATCTTCACCTTTTTTGCAATTTGCCGGAGAATCACAATTTCCTCTTTAAAATATCGGTAAGCACTGGTAGCTCATGAGCTGGGGCAATGAAGGTGGTAAGAATTGTCTTATGACGCAAAGGATGCCCAGGAACGCGGCGCGCGAAGCCTTCTGAACAAGAAGACCGCTCATAGCCTTCGCGAAATTAGAGATGAGCTTGTACGGTCGGGGTTTCTTGTAGAGGAGCAGCTGCATGGCCGTGTCGCCTGGTTTGCCAATAATACGCTGAAGCGCCTGGAGCAACATAAAGCGCGGATAGCCTTTGTCGGACAGGTCAAGGGCGGCAAGAGTTCGGTGATCAACGCATTCATGAAGCGGCCCGATTTTCTACCGACGGACGTCAATCCTTCAACGGCGGTGATTACGAAAGTGTATTTCGATTCTTTGGAACATCCCGCGAATACGGCGCTGTTTCATTTTTTCACCGAGCAGGAGTGGGAAGAGCTTTTCGCAAAGCCGGAAGCGCGCGATCCAAACCAGACCGGGTTTATGTCTCTTCCCGGCACCAAGCGTAGCCTGGACGCCTTAAGGCAGCGCGCCCAGGAGCGGCTGGGGCCCGATTACGCAAAGCTTATAGGTAAGCATCATCTTTTCAGTGCTGTCACGCCCGAAATTGTGGAAAGCTACGTAAGTACCGGTGATTTCACGAAGAAAGCCGCGCCCCTTCAAAGCAAGCTTTTTTCCGACGTGACCCGCATGGCTGAGGTTTTTCTTGACGACAACCCAATATTTTATCCCTCGGTTTTGATCGACACGCCGGGGATCAACGATCTGTTTTTTGTCAGGGACGAGATAACCCGGGCAAATCTCGCCGACGCCGATGTTTACGTTCTTGTCCTGACGGCGCAGCAGCCACTTTCGCGGAGCGATATTTCCCTGCTGCGGCTTCTTCGTGGACTCAAGCGCGACAGGATCATTGCCGTCATCAACAGGATCGATACGCTATCCGACATCCAAGGGGAAGGCGCTCATCTCAGGAAAAGCGTTCAGGAAGCCCTAAGGCGCGAGCTTCCGCATACCGACATCCCGATCATCTTAACAAGTGCGCTTTGGGCAAACGCTGCATTGAAGGAGTCGCCATTTGCGATTGAAGGGCTGATCACTCCTCAATTTGTCAACTATGCCTCTCACTGTGGTGTCAGAGACCTTCTGGACCCCAGCCCGGGCCGCGATCCCGACGAGGTTTTAGGCCGCTTCGCAAAAGCACTCCTCGCGTCTTCAGGGTTGCCAGAATTGGCGGACCGCATCAACCAATTCATAGCCAATTCCATCGTCGAAGAGCAGCTTCTCCCGGCTTCGTCGACGCTGTCGGCAATATCCCATAACAGCGCAGTCGCGGCTCGCTACGGGGTAAAGGCCTTGACTTCGAGCCAGGGCGAAGGGCTGGTAGGCAATGCTGGGGGCCTCCCTCGAAAGGAAGCCGCATTGGAAAGCCTAAGTCGCTTGGAAAAATTTGTACTCGGCTCTGAAAATCTGCTTCGTGAGATGCAAAAAGATTGGAAAAGTTTTGCGGATGCTGAGGTCCTAAATCTCCAAAGATATTTGATGTACGCGGTGGAAAAGTTTTCCAATACACAATCTTTTCTTTTGTTCGAAGATAGGAAATACAGTTCTGCTCCAGAGGACTTGTTTCAAAACACTCTTATTTTTAGATCTCAATTAGCCGATACGATCAGTAAAAATTACAACGAAATTTGCCGCCTCCTGTTCAGCAAGCAGCATGGTGGAGAGGTCGAAATAAGGCGAGCGACAAAGGAGATTATACCAGCAATAGATGATGTTATGCGTTTCGGGATGAAGCCATCCAAGGCAAGTCCGGTATATCTAATTCCATTAGCGAAGGCCACGATATTTGAAGTCGATGATTTTTGGCAGCATGAGATCGTGCAATCCAAAGAGCCCAATCAAAAAAAAGCTCAAGATCTTAAAACTGTTGTCTTTTCTGAATTTTACCCGATAATAAAGGAAATCATCGATGCCGCCAATCTGGGACTTGAATTAACGGTCGATGAAATAATAAGTCATTTGAGGGTTTTTGTATTCAGCTCAATATTTCCCATCGTACAGCAATTTGAACAATTCCAGAATTTATACAGCTCCAACCCCACAAGTGAAGAGCAAGCCGAATTTATGCGCAAATTCACCGATGACACAAGAAGGGCTGTTGAGTTCTTCGAGACGAAGAGCGAAGAAATTGATGGTTTAAAAAAGATGATGTTTTCGGTGTAAAGCTCGCGCACTCGCGGCCACGAAGCCTGACCGGCTGGCGCGAGAGCGCCTACTTAATCAGTCTAAGACTGGTTCTGTTGATTTGATTGAGAAGCTGGCTTAGCGCATTGTTGATCTGGTCGGTATCTGTTGCCGCAAAGTACCAGCCGGGCGACGCGCAGGCTTGTAGCGCGGGTGAGACCTCGGCGTATATAGTCGAATTCCATAAGCTGATGAACGGCATGAGCCAGTAATTGAACCATTAGCTATTGGAGGAATCGACGTATTGAACGTCAATGACTGCCAGCGTTATGCCAGAATTCTTGATGGCTTCGCAGTTTTGTGTAGCAGTCTGAGGTTGATTATTAAAGCCGAGCGGCATGTCGATAGGCCCGGGCCGAATGTAAGTGGCTCGGTCGTCCTCGACGCCGTCGGTTATCATGACGAGCATCTTCACGGGCGTATTCGCCCCGTAACCATCGCCTTGAGGCCCCATCACTTGGGCGACCATCGGCAATACCCAGCGGAATTGGCCGCCCCATCTACTGCCGGTGTAGGTGCTCAGTGCGTTTGCGGCAGCACTCTGATCGCTGGTGGGACCATTTGTTAGATCCAGGATCATGTTTGGCTTCGAGGCCGGGCTCGGATCGCCCCGAATCCAATAACGTCCACTTGCCGGTGAACTGTGCTGTCCGGATTTGTTGTGAAAATTTGGGTAACAAAGTCTGAGAATGCTGCATTCAGCACATCTTCACGCAGGCTGATGCCATTCGCCCGGGCGAAATTGTATGTGGTTACACCGCCTGGAAGCTGCACCGCCCCGTCCACATAATGACAAGCAAATTCGCAGCCGTTGGAGGAGTTCGCGTCCTTCGTATATGGTTTCGTGAGGGCCTGAAGCGCGAGCCGGTTTGCCGTATCAGCCGCGATCCCGAGCGATCCCGACATATCGACGAGCGTATAGATATTGAAATAGGAGATCGCCTGTGCCGCTGTCGAAGAGGCGATGACATTAAGAGTGTTAAAACCGGCAAGCTTGAGAAAGGTCGTATTCATGCTGGCTTGCGCAGTCACGAGCACCGAATGGGAGGTCGGTCTTGTGAAGTTAACCGATAGGAGGGCGCCGATTGAGGTAGCGGCCGGATAATTTGCCTGAACGACCGATTGCGCCAATGCCAGCGCATCGGCATCAGGCATCGTAATGTTGGTGCCGATATTGAGTGCCGCAGCATCGACTGCCCCCGACAGCTGGCGTTTCATAACGAGGAACCAGCACCACGCCGCGCTCGGCTTTCCCAAACTCCTTAGTCTTTCTCAAAAATACGCTAAACATGCCAACGCCCGTCTGCTATCCAAAAAAACAACAAGGTGCCTGAATCTATAGCTTGGCAAACACAAAAATCAACGCCAACGAAATTTCGCCGTGAATTGGGCGTTTTTCGGTCGCCTTGGCATAGGCGATAGAAAATCGTTGTCTTGAGCGGGATGCTCGTTATGCGTCGCAAGCTATTTGTATTGAAAGCAGATTACCCACCAGTCCCCGACTCTGCCGTGAGATCTTTCTGGCGCGATCGCAAGGGGGCCTCGTTCGTGGAGTTTGCGATCATAGCCATCCCTCTGTTCCTGCTTTTCATTGGGATTATCGAGGTCGGGTTGATTTTCTGGGCAACCTATGAGCTCGAGAACGCGACCGCTGACGCGGCGCGTCTTGTCCGGACAGGGCAGGCTCGGAGCATGACTGCCGCCACCCTTAAGGCCGGCCTCTGTTCCGAAGTTGTGATCCTCTCAGGATGCACCACCGGCGTGCGGATCAACATTCAGGTCTTTCCAGGCGGGTTCGGGACAATGACCCCAGCGAACCCGATCGATAGTAGCGGGAAGCTCATAACGACGTTCAACGGCGACCCATCTCAGGTTGGCCCGGGCCAGGATGTTCTGGTGACGGCCTATTATGAATGGCCATTGGCCGATCCGCTTACGCAGGCCGTTTTAAGCAATCTGAGCGATGGGAACTGCCTCATTCGGGCCGCGGCTGCTTTTCGTAGCGAACCATTCCCTGGCTAGTCACGCTCAGGGAGAGGAGATTATGCATCTGTTTTTTAGTCATAGACTTATGAGGCCGGAAAAGTGGCTAGGCCGGCTTGCGGCGGCAACCCGGCTATTCGGCAGGCGGGATGATGGCGCCATCCTTTTCGAGGCCGCCATCGTCATCCCTATTCTTTTGATGATGTTTCTCGGCATGGTCGAATTCAGCGAAGCTTTCACGGCCCGCCGCAGGGTCGCTACCGTGGCCACCACCACGGCCGACCTTGTTTCGCAGGCCACCAGCGTCAGCACCGCGGACCTTAACGATATCGTTTCCGTGGCGAATAGCCTTCTTGCACCTTACTCTGTTTCAACGCTCAACGTGACGATCAGCAGTGTGGGGTACGACGCCAATAGCAATGTCGTGTCATATTGGAACTGCACATGGAGCAATGTTTCAGCAGCCCCCACCTGCGCATCCCCAGGCACGGCCCCCACCTTGCCAACCGGCCTCATCTCGGCGGGCCAAAGCATAATTGTGGCGCAGGCAAGCTACACCTTTACGCCTCCCATCGGCCAATTCCTGCTCGGGGGAGTGCCGTTTAACTCAATAGCCTATTACAAGCCGCGCTTCACTCTGACGGTTGCGATGCAATAGGAAAAGTGAAAGTGGAGCGCACAATTACCTGCTCAAGTTTCAACCGCAGCGGAATCATGCTTGATACGAAGCTAGGCTTGCTTTGCGTGGCTGAATTGCCACAAGAGATGATGTTTTTCGGCAATAGGACGGAATAAAGTCTCTAGCTTGCCAAACGGCCGGACCCCGCCGATGTCCTCAGCTTCGTGTATTCGCCCCATCCATTCGGATGACAATTGAGTATTTGGCGCGTCAACAATAAAGATTTCCTATGATTTGCGGAGCCAGAAGAAGAAAACAAAAGCTTACGATTTTGATAGATAAGCTCGCAGGATTGCCGCGGGCTTTTAGGGATCACTGCGAAATACAATTTCACTAGGCTTATACACAAGCTTTTGAAGACCGCGCACACTTGCCTAGGGAGGCTTTTCTTTTGTTTCTCAATAACAGGGTCGCAGCTTTAAGCTGCAATATAAATTTATGCAATCGTAAGTTTATTGCGATCTGGCGTTACTATTCTTTTAATACGCGCACGGCCATGAAAAGGACCGTCCCCCAGAGGGCGGGGTTCCAGGCACGGCGTGTATAAGAGTGTATGTTTGTCAGGTTGTAACATCGGGGTAGTAGAATGTCTAAACTTATTCCAAGCCGCGTTAAATCTTTTTCCAAAGACAAGAAGGGCGCGACCATGTTTGAATACGCCATCCTTGTCGGCGTGATCGCATTGGTTGCCATCGGCGGTGCGACTGTCTTCGGAGGTGATCTGTCAGGCCTATTCTCAGCCCAAGGCACTGCCGCCAGCAACGTGCACCATACAGCTAACACACAATAGGTCTTGGGATTAAACCAATGTCAAAGTTAGCTCGGGCCAGGTCTTTCTCCAAAGACAAGAAGGGCGCGACCATGTTCGAATATGCCATCCTCGTCGGCGTGATCGCCTTGGTTGCCATCGGCGGTGCGACTGTCTTCGGAGGTGATCTGTCAACCTTGTTTAATAACCTTGGTGCTGCCGTCGGTCTCGTACACCAGACAGCCAATACGCAATGAAACCTGGGAACTTGAAAAGGGCGAAGTTAGCGTCCGCAGCGAGGTCTTTTTCCAACGATAAAAAAGGTGCAACCATGTTCGAATATGCCATCCTTGTCGGCGTAATCGCCTTGGTTGCAATCGGTGGAGCAACCGTCTTTGGAACTAGACTCAACACGTTGTTCACGAACTTGGCCACTTCCATTAGTGGTACAAATACTACGGCACAGTAGGCGCGAACGAGTAGTTGGGAATCATGCGGATCAGTACGCCTATTATGTTCGCGATCGCCTTCACTTGTGCAGGCGTCGCAGCACTTCTTGTGCGGGGCATGATCACCGCCTCGAATAGCGGCGCGAATGTGACCGTGATCCGTGGCGTGCCGGCCGCGACGAAAAAGATTGTCGTGGCCGCAAAAGATCTGAAACCAGGCGAGACCTTGACCGAGGCTAGCCTTCGCGAAATGGCTTGGGCTGGCGAGACGGTTCCGAAGGGTGCGTTCAGCACGAAGGAAGCGCTGCTGAAAACCGGCGAAACCCGCACGCTTGCGGCTTTTGTCGCAGAAAATGAGCCGATTGTGCTGGGCAAACTCTATGATTCGCGCAATTCGGCTTTGACCGGGCGGCTCAATGAGGGAATGACTGGCGTAACGATCCGGGTGAACGATGCGTCGGGAGTTGGCGGGTTTGCTCAACCAGAGGATCGCGTTGACGTCATGATGACCCAAACAGAACGCGACGGCACGCAGGGCGCAAAGGCTTATGCCCTCACCCTTCTGCGGAACGTGCGTGTTTTAGCCGTGGACCAGCAGACGCAGCGCAAGCCGCAGGCGCAGCCGCCAAAAACGGTGACGCTTGAGGTAACGGCTGAGAATGCGAAGAAGCTGACATTGGCGCAAGCGATTGGGCAACTCTCGCTGGCGCTGACCAAGGGACCGGGATCAGCCGATGATGGGGGCGTCATCGACATCAACGATCTCTTGCAGCGAGGGGCAGGGGCGCCCCCGGCCATAGTGCCGGTCATTCAGATCGAGCCGATCGTGGCGGTGACGCGATCGACCGAGCGCAAAGAATACAAGGTTCCGGGTGAAGGTGGCCGCTAAAGCTGTGTCTAGGAGAGTAGTTTCGTTTTTTCAATTTGTTGCGGGGGCAGCAGGGTGGATATTTTGTCAAAGCCAAGGCGGAAGATCGGGTATATTTTATGCCTGCTAGCAGTGGCGGCAATCGCATACCCATGCGTTTCTAATATAAGTCAAGCGCTTGCTGGTCAGAAGAAGCCGCGGGTCGAGCGCATCTATCACCTCGATATCGCGAACGACCGCATCGACGTGCAGGTGGTCTTGAACAAGTCCGAGAATGTCAAGGTCGCCTATCCATTCAGCGAGGCGCTGATTGGCAATCCGGACGTCGCCGACGTCGTTCCCCTCACCAATGAATCCATCAATATCCTGGGCAAGAAAATCGGCGTTACCCGGCTGTCGCTTCTCGATACCAAGAAGCAGGTGCTGGGCATCGTCGACATCCAAGTGACACACGATATCGACGCGCTGCGCCTGTTCCTGCGCCAAAGCCCGGAATATGGCCGCATCCGCGCGACCTCGGTCAACGGTAAGGTCTTGCTGACGGGCGTAGCCCCGAATGCGGTTGTCATGCAGCGCGTGGTGAGCCTCGCCGAGCAATTCGCGCCCGGAGATGTGACAAATGCGATTTCGGTTGCCGCGCCGCAGCAGGTGCTGTTGGAGGTGAGGTTTATCGAGGCGGATCGTACGGTCGTCCGGGGGCTTGGCGTCAACTGGGCAATGGGCGGCACTAAAATCGGTGGGATCACCGGAAACGGCAATCTCCTCAACAATTCCAATAACGGAAGCGGTCCATCTGCTGTTCTTGGCGATACTGGGAACGGTAATTTTGCAAACAATGCGATTTTCAACTTGATGAGCGGTCTGGCCGGGGCCAACACGGCCCCATTCGGAACGCTTGCAGGGCGGGTTCTCAATGGGGGCGTGAAGGCCGACGTCTTCGTTTCTGCGCTTGAGCAGCAAGGCTTGGCGCGCAGCCTGGCCGAACCTAATCTCGTAGCCTTGTCCGGCGATACTGCAAACTTCCTTGCGGGAGGTGAATTCCCGTTCCCGGTGGCGGGCATCAATGGCACCATCACGACAGAGTTCAAGAAATTCGGTATTGGCTTGGCCTTCACCCCGACGGTGCTTGCTAACAGTCAAATCAATCTTAAGATTCAGCCCGAGGT
>JBAUNL010000835.1:0-8537 GCA_049579205.1 Rhodomicrobium sp.
CAGCTCGCGGCGACAACCCCTCCGGGTTGCTTCGCGAGGGTCTCGGTGTGTAAGATGTGCATGGGATATAACTCCTATCATTTCTAGAATGCTGGCAGCAAGCGGTCCGCATTTGGCGTGACCGCAATGCCTTCGAACTCCACCAGCCATTCCGGTCTGCAGACGCGCCCCTGAACAACTAGGTTCTGAGCGTGATCTCATAGCGCTCCTGAAGGCTGCGAAGTAGATCTGTGAAGCTCCCTTCGCAGGGCGCGTCAATCATACAGAAATGCTCCGCAGTTCCATTTGCGCCTCGGAACCTGCGATAGGAGACTCCCCCACCTTCGACCCAAACGAAGCCGCTTTTCGCGCTGTATACAGCTGGAATGTTTTGCCGCCCTTCGGCCGGTATGGCGAGCGCTTTCCGCGCATCGCTAAGCATTGGTTGAGCCATGCAAACCCTCTCCGCAGTTGAATCAAAATGCTGCCTTTGATATGAGGCAGCGTGTTCTTAGTGGCAGCACCGCCGTTTGATCTGAATCAAACTTCCTGTTTACGTTTGCTCTTGTGGCCGTGACGCTACATGAAGGGTGGGCTTCTAGTGTCCTGATCGGCAAATCAGTTACATTCCTGTCGCCTTGAAGCAAGGGGGCAGGAATGGCGAGAGGGCGGGCGGTATCGATTATCCTCGACGAAGCGGAGAAGCGCGAGCTGGCCTCGCTCACCCGCAAGCATGGCGCGCCGCATGCCTTGGCGCAGCGAGCGCGCATCGTGCTTGCGGCCGCAAATGGCCTCACCAATAAAGAGATTGCCGCCAAGCTCGGCGTGTGTGCGGCAACGGTGAGCAGCTGGCGCAATCGCTTTGCCGCAAGCCGCCTGGAGGGCCTTTACGATGATCCCCGGCCGGGTGCTCCGCGCAAGATCGGCGACGGCGAGATTGCCAGGACCATCCGCAAAACGCTGGAAAGCCTGCCTCAAGGCGCGACGCACTGGAGCCTAAGGACCATGGCCAAAGAGATCGGCCACGCGCCTTCAACCGTGCATCGCATCTGGCGCGCCTTCGGGCTGCAACCGCACCGCACGGAGACCTTTAAGCTCTCCTCCGATCCTTTGTTTGTGGAGAAAGTCCGCGATATCGTTGGGCTTTATCTTAATGCGCCGGAGCGAGCCTTGGTGCTCTGCGTGGACGAAAAATCGCAAGTGCAGGCCCTTGACCGCAGCCAGCCGCTGTTGCCCATGCGGCCCGGCCAGGCCGAGCGGCGCACCCATGACTACAAGCGGCACGGAACCACCTCGCTGTTTGCGGCGCTCGATGTGAAAGCCGGAACCATCATCGGCACATGCATGGGGAGGCACCGGGCGCAGGAGTTCCGCAAATTCCTCGACGAGGCCGAGCGCAACGTCCCCGCCGCTCTCGACATCCACGTCATTATGGACAACTACGGCACGCACAAAACCAAGCTGATCCGCGATTGGTTCTTAAAGCGCCCGCGCTGGCATGTGCACTACACGCCCACCTCGGCGTCCTGGCTCAACCAGGTTGAACGCTTTTTTGCGCTGTTGACCGAGCGAGCCCTCAAGCGCGGCATCTTCCGCCCGGTCCGCGAACTCGAAACCGCCATCAAAACTTACATCGAGACCACAAATGCCCAACCCAAACCGTTCCGATGGACCAAGACCGCCGGCGACATCCTGGCAAGCATCCAACGCTTCTGCCTTCGCACTCTTCAGGCAACTGCCTAGAATGAAGCGAACTTTGGAATCAGGACACTAGGTCGGGTTTAATTGCAGCAAAAAGGCAGTAGCGCAGGCACATCCCGAGGCCAATAATGGGTTTCACCACCGAGCAGGAAGGCATGCGCATCCACAGGGACAACGAAACGTCCGCCGAAGCACTGCTCATGGTAATCTCTGGCGGGACCGCAACAGTGCTGAGGTGATCATGATAAATACGGTCAGTGCATACATCGAACGCTGGAACCCCGTCTTTGGCATCATTTTCGTGCTGATCATCAGCTTCATGCCGGAAGGTCTGATCCCAGTTTCGATACGTCTCGTGCAAAAGGTCAGGCAGGTCATGCGTAGGCCGTCCAGCGTGCCTGCCGAGGCCGGAGCCGCAAGCTTTAGGCTGCCCGCGGGGCATCGCACCGGAGGCACGACATGAGCCCGCTCGTGGTCAGCGGACTCTCGAAATCCTTTGAAGGATTGACGGTCCTGCGCAACGTCAGCCTTTGGCTCGATCCCGGAGTTCGTCATCTCATCATCGGTCCAAATGGTGCTGGCAAGACAACGCTCTTCAACCTGATCACAGGCGAAATAAGGCCCGATGGCGGCACCATCGAATTCCTCGGCTGCGACGTCACGCGCGAGCCGGGCCGCAATCGCGCCAAGTGGGGGATGGCGCGCACCTATCAGATCATCACGTTATTTGAGCGCGATACTATCACGCACAATGTCTTGCTGGCGCTGCTGGCCCTGTCGCCGCTTCGTTGGAATCCCTTCCTCGATCTCAAGCGCCAGCCCGGCCTCGCGGAAAGGGCGGGAGCTGCAATCGCGCGTGTCGGCCTCGAACATCTTGCAGAATGTCCCTTGTCAGAGACCACCTACGGCGAGCGCCGCCGCGTAGAGATCGCGGTGGCGCTCGCTCAAGAACCAAAGGTTCTTCTGCTCGATGAGCCGTTTGCCGGGCTCTCCGCAGACGAACGCAAGGAGATCAAACGTCTTCTCGACACCATCCCGCGATCGGTAACCGTCCTGATGATCGAGCATGACATGGATGTTGCACTCGATTTCGCGGAGCACATGACCCTATTGAATTTCGGCGAAGTCGTAGTGCAAGGGACGCGGGAAGAGGTTCTTAGCGATCCGCGGACCCGGGAGGTATACCTTGGCAGCTAATGCTCTCTTTCTCGCCGGCATCGATCTATACTTCGGCAATAGCCATATTTTGCAAGACGTCTCATTCGATCTCGACGAAGGCATAGTTCTTGGCCTTCTGAGACGCAATGGGGCGGGCTTGGTCCCGCGGCGCCCGGGCAGCATCGCGGTCTTCGGCCGCGACGTCGCGGGCTTTACGCGCGGCGGACGGCATTTCGCTCGTTTCCCGGAACTGCGAATATGTGATCAACCGCTCCGGCAATCGCGCATTGACTACGGCTCTTATTTCAGCCGAGACCCCAATTTTCAGCCGAGCCCCCAATATCTTTGGGACATACATGCCATTTAGCGCATTTTGATTAGTATAGCCTCATCCAGATCGTTAAAGGTATATCAGCCCCTAACGCCCTATCGCTTGACAAATAGTGATCAAGTGATCAATATCATCACGCTAAATGGCTGAGTGAAAAAGACATACCTTGAAGGGGGGAACGGCCGATGGCGAATTTTGGCGCGGTGGGGATGGATTGGCAGCAGCGCATCAACTGGGACAGGATGCGCACTTATCGTCTTGAGCGGGCTCGCGAGCGGATGAAGGCCCATGGGCTTGGTGCGATGTTGCTGATGTATGACGAAAATATCCGCTACGTAACCTCAACGCTTACGCCTGGCTGGTGCAAGCTCAAACCGGGGCTGCGTTACGCCTTGTTGTGCGGTGACGACGCACCGGTCATGTTCGAGCAAGGCGACATTGGCTTCCAGCTCGAGCGCCACAGCCCGTGGCTCCCCAAAGAAAACATCCGTCACGCATTCCCGTGGATCAAAGGCGCGGCAGGTCCAGCCTCTATTGCCCAGGTCACCAAGTTTACCAATGGCATCTTGCAGGAAATGAAGAGAAGTAATGTTTCCGGCATGAAGCTTGGCGTCGATTTCGTCGACATCAACATGGTTCAGGTCTTCAAAGATGCAGGCATTGAATGGGTCGACGGTATGACACCGATGATGGAAGCCCGCGCCATCAAGAACGTCGATGAGCAGGAATGCATGCGAATGGTTGGCGCAATCGGTGACGCCGCGCACTGGGAATGCATGAAATTCCTGAGGCCGGGGCTAACCGAAAATCAGATTACCGCGCATATCATGCAGTTCCTCTATTCCATTCCAGGCATGGAGGATGTCGAGGACGTCATCGTCTCTTCTGGGCCGAATACCTGGCCCAACTGGCGCAATTTCTCCGACCGGATTATCAAGCCTGGCGACATCGTGTTCATGGATCTCGCTGCTCTGACCTGGAATGGTTACAAGTCTTGCTACTATCGCACCTATTGCGTGGGCAGAGAGCCAACCCAGGAGCAGCAAGATGTCTATGCGACCGCGCTGAAATGGCTCTACGACGCCATCGATACCGTGAAGGTTGGGATCACAACCCGCGAAATTGCCTCCAAATGGCCATCCGCCATGGAAACATGGGGCTATCAGGACGAAGATCAGGCCGCGGCAAATCTGTGGGGTCATGGACTTGGTCTCGCACAGTACGACACCCCTGTGATTTCACGCATCTGGTCGCTCGATTTTCCGGTCGAGATAAGGCCCGGTATGGTCTTCGCGCTGGAAACCCAGCATGGCAAAAAATACGAGTGGGGCGTGCGGATCGAGGAAATGCTCATCGTCCATGACGACCGCGTCGAGTTGATTTCGAGCTTTCCGGTTGAGCAAATAACCGTTGTCGACGCGATGCCAGGTTATTCCCGGCTTATGAAATAGCTCAAAGGCCAATTGCTTCCAACCGCGCCTCTCAATCGCAAAGGTGGAAGCGGGCCTGATCATAGCTCATCCTCGTTGCCTATTGCGTGAGAAGCATTATGGAAGAAAGTATTTTCCCGATAACGGATCGAGGCGCTCTCGATACCGGCCGGGTTGGTCCGAAGGCCGCTAATCTAGTCGCGCTTGGCCGTGCAGGCTTGCCAATTCCCGATGGCTTTTGCATCGACGCCAATGCTTACAGATATCAGCTGGCATCGTTGGGTGTGGACCTTACGCCGCGCCACGGCTTGGGCGATGAGGAGGTCATGGAGGCGCGCATGCAAGCCATCGAGGCCAGGCTTGCCCTTCTGTCCGGGCCGATCGTTCCAGCAATTCTTGAGCCGCTTCTCGCATCGCGGCAGGCGCTCCTAGCGCGGGCAAACGGTGCCCCGCTTGTAGTGCGATCCTCCTCCCTCGTCGAAGATCGATACGGTTCAAGTTTTGCGGGCCAATTCGAAAGCTATCTTGGCCTCGATAACGAAGCTGACTTCCTAACCGCTGTGCGCGCCTGCTGGGCAGCGCTTTGGTCGCCGCGCGTCCTTCGTTATATGTTGAACCAGCTGGCAAGCCCCGCTGAGACCGCCATGGGCGTTCTCGTTCAACCGCTCGTTGCGGCCGTTTCATCGGGCGGCGGGTTAAGCCGGACAGGTCATGGCGAAATGCTTCTCACAGCGACCTGGGGGCTTGGTTCAACCATTGCCCAGGGCGAAGTCGTGCCGGACAGTTACGTCCTTACCCGCGAGGGAAAAATGGCTGGCAGCGAAGCCGGACGGAAGAATCACAGCGTTGGCTGTAAGCACCACGGTTCCCGCCAACGGTCCGTTGAGGCCCATGTCCACAGGGGGGATGCCGTCCGGGAGAAGTGCCTGACCAATGAGCAAGCTATGGAGCTCGGCGAATATCTCTTGAAGGCTGAAGAGGTCATGGGCGCGCCTGTAGAGATCGAGTGGTCGCGAGACGAGACAGGCTTCAAGCTTCTTCAATCCCGCCCGCTGCACATGGAGCAAGTGCGGGTGCCAGATGAGATCTGGTCGGGTCATCCCAAACTCAGCGGTCAGCCGTCAGGAGTAGGCTGGGGGACTGGCCGTGCGTGCGTCGTGAGCTGCGAATGCGAGTTGTCACGCGTTGGACCGGGAGACATCCTGGTGACGAAGGTTGCGGGTCCGGCCCTCGGCCGCATTCTCCCGCGCGTGGCCGGTGTGATCGCGGAGCTCGGCGGCAGTACCTCCCATCTTGCGTCACTTGCGCGCGAGAGGGGTATTCCCATGGTTCTGGGCGTTCACAACGCGACGCAACGCATCCCAGACGGAAAACACACCGCCGTCGATGGCGTGACGGGCATCGTGCGTTGGATGGCGTGATGCGCCCGAGCGTCTACATCACGCAGCCGGTGGCCATGAGCGCCATCGAGCAGCTGCGTGAGGTCGCCTATGTCCATTGGAATCCCGATCCAACACGTGTCTTAGACAAGAATGCTTTATGCGCCGCCGTCCAAAAGCACGACATCCTCTTCTGTCTGCTGCATGACGTTATCGACAGCGACGTGATTTCAGCGAACCCGCATCTCCGCGCTATCGCCTCGATGAAAATCACCCCATCTGACATTGACTTGGACGCGGCCTCCTCGCGGCGCATCCCAGTGACCGTTATCCCTCCCATCGTAACCGAAGCGACCGCCGATATTCATTGGGCGCTTTTGCTGGCGGTCGCGCGCAACGTTGTCAGAGGCGACTGGCTCGTGCGCGAAGGTATCTTTCCAGGTGCGCAGTCGTCGCATCTGGAGGGCGCCATGGTCTTCGGCAAGACCATTGGGCTTGTCGGAGGTGCGGGCCGCATCGGACGGGCGGTTGCAAAGCGCGCGCGGGGCTTCAGTATGAGGACATTGTATTGGGGGCCTCGCCGTCTCCCGGCCGCCGAGGAGCAAGGGAACGATCTCACTTTTGTGAGCCTTGACGAACTTCTCCTCCAATCGGATTTCGTATCGCTGCATTCGCCGCTAAAGCCGGAAACCTACCACCAGATCGGTGCAAGGGAACTCGGTCTCATGAAGCGAACTGCTTTCCTTATTAATACATCGAGGGGAGCGATTGTCGACGAAGCCGAGCTTTCCAGGGCACTCGCGGAAGGGCGGATTGCCGGTGCGGGCCTCGACGTTTTCGAGAATGAGCCGGCCGTGAGCCCGGCGCTCTTGAAACTCACAAACACGGTTTTGACCCCGCATCTCGGCAGCGCCGTGGCCGACCTGCGAGAGACCATGGCTAATATTGTCGTTGACAACATTCTGGCGATACTGAACGGGCAACAACCTCCGAATTGCTGCAATCCAGGAATCTATGCCAGGGCTTAGACTGACATGAGCTTCGTACCTCTCGCGCGAAAAGGAGCTGTCCGGTGACCGCAGAGGCGAAAGTCGTCATCACCGACTATGTTTGGGAATCCGTAGAGGTCGAGAGGAAGATCTTGGAGGGATTGGCAACCCTACGGCCTCTGCAAACAAAAAAGCCAGAGGAATTTATGACAGAGGCTGCGGACTGCGATGGCCTCTTGAACACCTATGCCGGGCCGATCACCGCCGAAGCAATCGCAAGGATGCCAAACTGCAAGGTCATTGCCCGCTACGGAATTGGGGTCGACACCATTGACCTCGATGCCGCCACGGCCGCTGGCATCATCGTGACGAACAACCCGACTTACTGTGTCGAGGAGGTTGCCGAGGACACTATGGCACTGCTCCTCGCCTGCGCTCGCAAAGTGGTTTATTTCGACCGCCGGGTCAGGGAAGGCCGCTGGGAGGTGGCGTCCGGTAAGCCAATTTTCCTGTTGGCTGGCAGCACGCTGGGACTTTTGGGGTTCGGCAACATTGCAAGGCTGGTTGCGGCGCGGGCAGCGGCGTTCGGGATGCACATCTTATATTTCGACCCCTACGTTCAGGAGGGGCAGTTCAGCGTCATAGGAAAGAAAGTGGAGTTAGACGTCCTTCTGCGCGAAGCGGACTTCGTCTCTGTTCACACTCCGCTCGTCCCGGCAACACGCAAGATGATTGACGGCGTAGCGTTCTCAAAGATGAAACCTTCAGCCTATCTTATTAACTGCTCGCGCGGACCCATCGTCGATACCGAGGCGCTTGTGAAGGCGCTCGATTCCGGGACAATCGCCGGCTGTGCGCTCGATACGACCGATCCGGAGCCACTTCCCAATCTGCATCCTCTGAGAGGCAGAGACAATGCGATCATCAAGCCCCACAGCGCCTGGTACAGCGAGCAGGCCATGGTGGGGCTTCAGACCGGCGCACCGAACGAGGTCCGCCGTGTCCTGTCGGGCGAGTGGCCGGTGCACGTGGTCAATCCTACGGTCAGAGGAAAGAACCGGGCAGGACTTTAGTCAAGCTTGAACCGCACAATATTGCTAAGGGGTGCGCATGACTTACGGTGATCACACGATAAATAAGGCAAGAGCGAAGGGTATCGCCACAGCTGCGAACAGGACGCAGCGAGCATTCACTCTAAAAACCGCCCATTAAAGAGGCGGAGACGCAATTTGAAATGGGAGGAAACGATGAAAAGGTTTTTTGCCTTCGTTTGGATTTTTATGCTTTTCGGTTTGCTAGGGAGCGCATCTGCGGATGAGCCGAGCAAGATTAAAGTAGGCATTCTGCTTCCGCTGACCGGAACATTCGCTGCGGTCGCGGAAACCCAAAGGGATGGGGCGCTCCTCGCGATTGAGACAGTGAACAAAAATGGCGGTCTCAGCATGCCGTGGGGCAAGGTCATGGTGGAAGGCATCGTGCAGGACGACGAGGCCAAGCTGGATGTTGGCGTCCGGCGATACCGCTATCTTGCTTCAGAGGGAGTCAAAGGCGTTGGCGGGCAGACTTGGGC
>JBAUNL010000836.1:0-4591 GCA_049579205.1 Rhodomicrobium sp.
TCAACCAAGAGGTATTTATCGATGGACTTGCTGAGAGACCACAAACTGGAGAACGCCACCGCCTGAGCCCAAGCCGGGCGTCGGCCAGCCACAATGAAAGTGCGAATAATTCTGGACACTACCCAGCCGAAGCGGGGCGATTGGCAGCGTCCAAGCGAGACATTCGGCAGTCTGAACGCTGACGGGGAGCAGTATTACGAGCCGGCCCAATTTCGCTCTTAACGTTTAATCGCGGGACTTCCGTAAAGCCCTGTCGGCCGGATCAAAAGAACGAGCAGCATAACAATAAAAGGTGCCATCTGCGCCATGGGGGCATAAACGATCGATCCTAACGACACGACTTGGCCGACGATCAGGGCTGATATGAGTGTCCCTTTGATGCTTCCAAGGCCACCAATAATGACGACCATGAAGACAAATGCCAGTGTTTCGAGCCCCATCATAGGATCAACCATAATCAAAGGTGCGTGCACTCCGCCGGCGAGGCCGGATAACGCTCCGGCTATGACAAAGGTAATGGTGAACAGGCGCGACACGTTGATGCCGAGACCTTCCACCTGCTCCACATTCTCGATTGCAGCCCGGATGGCTTTCCCAACGATGGTCCGGTGTAGAAACAGCCAAATGCCGGCATAAACGCCACAAGCAATAGCCACTACAATCAGACGGTAACCAGGAACTTCCGTTCCGAGTATGTTAATCTGTGCCAGCGTCGAAACTTCCACCGGCCGGGGAACGACGCCCCAAAATGCTTTTATGACGCCGATTCCCGCAAGCAAAATACCAAAGGACGTGATCATGCTAAACATCGGGTCGCGTGCATAGATGCGCGGCAAGATAGACCGCTCCACCAAGAAGCTGCTTAGCCCAGCAACTGCAGTGCCGGCCAGTACACCAAGCCATAGGCTACCAGTAACGAGTCCTGCAGAATAGGTTATGAACGCTCCAACCGAGTAATAAAGCAATTGATCAAGGCTGATGATCCGCATCAAGCCGAAGCAAAGCGACAAACCAATGGCTAGCAGGAAATATATACTTCCGATGCTCAACCCAAAAATAACTCCGGAAATGAGAAGATGCGGGTCAGTCATTGTTCCTTTAGCGCCTTGAGATTTTCTGCCTGCGTAAGAGCTTCTCAAATGCAGGTTCCAGTGTCCCCCAAATACCTTTATTTGCAACCAGCATGATGAACACCAGCAAAAAGCCGACGAATAGCTCCCAATTTCCGACCATCGTGCTGAGGATGTCTTTAAGACCTGTATAGGCGATCGCTCCAGCGATGGGGCCATAAAGTGTGCCAACGCCTCCAAGCAGTGTGACAATGACTGGATCGGCGGCGCGGGACGGGCTACCCATCTCCGGGCTTACAAAACCAAAGTAGACCGCGTACATGGCCCCAGCCAAAGCCGTGGTTGTATTGGCGATTATGAAGGCAAGATAACGTATGTTAAAATTACTATATCCAAGGAACTCGAGCTTGACTTCGTTGATCTTCGTCGCCAAACAGCATGTTCCATACATCGTACCGTTGAGATATTTGTAGAATGCCAAAACTGCGAAAAGCATCAGCATCGAGAAGATGAGAAACTGACGTGGTATCGTCAGATCGAGTATGGAATTCGATTCTATATTCGTCAAAAACCAAAGTCCGTTATCGCCCTGGGTTATGCCAGCCAGTACTTTCTGCGTTAGGAAGAACACGATAACGGCTAGCGCCAAATTGACCATGGCGAAGTAATCGCTGCGTAGACGGACAAAGAAGGGGCCAATTACGATTGCACAAATCAGCCCGCCAAGAACTCCGACCAGGATGCCGACAAAGGGATTAGTACCGAAATAATAAAGGTAGAAAGCCGTTGCATAGGCGCCAAACGCCAAATAGGCTGGTTGCCCGAAGGAAATGTATCCAACATGCCCGATAAGAAAATTGCAACCCATAGCGTAAACCGAAAATATTATAACTTCATTCAGGAAAGGCAACGGCAAAAAAAACGCCGATAGGCCTAGCAAAGCTAGCGCAAGAATAATGCCTTGCCACCATTGAATTAGCCTTGCCATGAACAACTCACTTCGTTGCTGGCGCCATTAGAGGAAACTCTCGCAGGCTTCTACGTTTATTTCGCTTTTATTAGAAAGCTCACCGATGATACGCCCATCTTTCATCGCATAAATCCTATCCGATATGGCGCAGACGAGAGGAAGGTTCTGTTCGACAATGACAAGAGCGCTCCTTTTGCTTAACTCTTTAAAAATACTTCGTAGCTGGGAAACAACGCTTGGAGCCAGCCCTTCGGTGGGTTCGTCAATGAGAAGTACCTTAGGGCTTCCCAAGATCGCCCTGCCGATCATCAGCATTTGACGCTCACCCCCGCTCATAAAGCCGGCCTTATTATCCATGCACGCTTTTAACTTCGGAAAGTAATCGAAAACCGGTTCCCAGTTGTAGTCGCTTGTAGCAAAGCTTCCAAGTTCAAGATTCTCCCGTACAGTCAAATCCGAGAAAACCTTTTTATCCTGAGGAATGTATTTAATACCGTATTTAGCAATGGTGTAGGGCTTCAATCCAGTTAGATTTTTATGATTTGCTAGCACAGACCCAGAAGTGGGAGGGACGAAGCCGCAAATGCTCTTCAGGAGCGTCGTCTTTCCGGCACCGTTACGTCCGACGCAAGCGACGATTTCGCCCGGCCGCACTGAAATACTTATATCGAACAAAACTTTGGCTTCCCCATAGGCGGCGTTCAAACCCGCCACCTTCAGCATATCTTCCTGAGGTGTCATGCAACGGCTCCGCCGGCAGCCAGCACTGGCTCGGACGCATCTATGTGCCAATAGCTTCTCCGCACCTCGGGATGCTGAAGGCTTTCTTCATAGCCGCCTTCCGCGATGATCCTGCCTTCGTGCATGACGATCAGCCTTTCCAAAAAATTTTCGACATGCGAAATTTTATGTTCCACGATCAGCATCGTTCGCTTACCAACTTGCCTGCGAAGAACATCGAGAACACCTTTGATCTCGGGTTCGGCAAGGCCAGCCAAAGGCTCGTCGAGGAGCAAAACCTCTGGTTCGGCAAGTACGGCCATTGCGATCTCCAGCCGCCGTTTTTCACCGAGACCGAGATGCTGCACCAACCTACTGGAAAGATTTTCGAGATTGAATTGATCGAGAGCCGAACGGACCTTTTCGTCTTTGCGCTGTGTTATGATGGTAGTGAATAGTAAATCGGCTAATGTTGATCGCTTATGCGCCCTGAAGAAAGACAGAACCAAGTTGTCGATGACACTAAGATTATCGAAGGCCGACGTTAGCTGGAATGATCTCATCATCCCGAGCGACACCCGTTGTTGGGGCGTAAGATTGCTAATATCCTTGTCTTTATAAAAAATCTGCCCTTCGCTCGGGAAAGTATAGCCCGTCAGAAGGTTGAAGAATGTCGTCTTACCAGCTCCATTCGACCCGAGGATGCCGCCGACCTCGTGCTCATGGAGTTGGTAATTGACGCGATCGACGGCCACGAACCGCCCGAACCGTTTCGTGACGCCTTCTGCTTTCAGGATAACTGGGCGTGGATCCGAAGCCACGAGCAAACCTTGTGTAGTTTTCCGTCCTGCTGGCGCAGAAACATAACGTTCGACAGGACCAGGCGAATTAATATCCGAGAGATTTCAGGGGCGGCAATACGGACTCGCCGCCTTGCGCACCAAGGGCCCCTAAGACTGTAAACAGATCCCAGTCATTTTTGCGCTCCGTGGGCGATTTTCCTTTGACTAGGAAAGCCGCGTATTTGTATTCCGCGACGTGATCTTCACGCCACCTAGCTGGTCCCTTAACGGTGCGAAATTCGCCGTTATTCGCCAACAGAGCCGCAGATGCTTTCAGCGGGTCGAGCGATTTTGCTGCCTCAAAGCCGCGGAACATTTCCATGTATGCGGTATAGGCGATCACGGCGTATGCATCGGCAGGCGTCTTGTACCTTTCCATGTAGAGATCGCTAAACTCCTTGGCGCTCTTCACAACGCCCTGATCTTCAAAGCCAGAAAGATCGTAATAGAAGTAATCCATCGCATAAACGCCGTCGAGGGCTTCCGGCGAGATGCCTTTGGCGACCACATTCGTGATGAAGGCATTGAAGATTGTCATTTCCTTGTTGAGGCCCATCTGCTGCACTTGTTTCAGCAAGGCAACGGCATCGCCTCCAAATTGGGAGCCGATGAAGACATCGGGTTTTGCCGCCCGGACTTTTTGCAAGGTCGCCGTATACTCGCTCGTCCCGAGCGAGACTTCATCGTAGCCGATGACCTGGCCGCCATATTCCTTTGCCGCCGCGGTTACGCCATCGCGCATGTCCCAGCCCCAGCTGTCGGTTCGCGCCAGGAAGAAAATCCGCTTTTTGCCGAGCGTTTTGACAGCTGCCTTACCCGCCATATAACCGACTGTCCAGGGACTGTATGCGGTTGAAAACGTCGTGGCTGCGAGCTTGCCTTTCATGTAAGCGTCTTTGGACATGACGCATGTGGGGAAATAAGGCATTGGCTCTTTGGCGACTACCGCATTGATCGCGTAAGCTAGCGGTGCCCAAGTCTGCCCGCCA
>JBAUNL010000837.1:0-7689 GCA_049579205.1 Rhodomicrobium sp.
GTCGTGAGGCTGGCGCTCTGTTTCCATGCTCGGCTGTTCCTTGCCGCGCAAGGGGGCTGGTGCAGATAATCCACCGTGCAGAAGCGATTGTGTGACTATTTGAATGGGCAGCCGGGCTCAACGTACCGGCGGCGAAGAAGCCACCAAGAGAGCGGAGGGGCTGGCCTCTTCGCTATCGCGACCCATAGCCTCGCTTTGGCGTTCGCCGCGCAACTTCCCACCTTCACAGACGGAACAACGGACTTATGCGAGCATGCGAATTAGCAAGTCTGCCGCTTGCTTGAGATCGGGAACTTCGGCTTCAGGCCGGACACCAAGAAGTTCCGGTGTGTGCTTGGTCCGATTCACATGAATGACGCGGAACCCGAAAGCGGCTGCGCCGGCGCAATCCCAGCCGTTGGCAGAGACGAAGGCAATGGCAGGGATCTCCACTCCCAGCGCATTCGGCGCAAGGTTATAGACGGCCGGGCTTGGCTTATAAGTCCGTACACTATCCACAGAAATGACGTAGTCGAGGAGCGGGCCAAGCCTTGCGCTTGTAACAGCCGAGGCCAGCATGGAAGGTGACCCGTTTGAGAGGATGCCGGTGCGCGCTCCTTTTGCTTTTAATGCCTCAAGACAAGCGATCGCGTCTGGATATGCGCTTAACGAAACATAAAGGCTAAGCAGCTTGTCTCGAACGGGACTGCCGCCGAGACCATTTGCGGCCAGCACATAGTCGAGCGCATCGGCTGTAACCTGCGCAAAATCAACATAAAGCCCCATGAGGCTGCGAAGCCACGTATATTCAAGCTGCTTGGTACGCCATTGATTGGAAATTTCGGGGCCGCGGTCACCAAGCTCGGATGCTAGAGCCGCTGCCGGAGAATGAACATCGAACAGGGTTCCATAAGCGTCGAAAACACAGGCTTTCACTGCTTGGCGCGCGTTCATTTTTATATGTCCTTCTATCTGGTAAAGGCTGTCCCCTGATTCTATCAGCGTGCCTTTCCTAAGACTTGCAGTTGATCGTAACGCGTTCGGCAAACTGGGCGCCAATATTGCTGGAAGGGTCGATGTTTTCTCCGAGCTGCGCGAGTGTGCTCTCCTGCCCGCTGGGCCGGTCGCCTACATGGGGGACGCATTGAAGAGGTTTGGCAGAGACAAGCCTAACGGGCGCTTTCTTGGCAAAGGTCATGGCGACATACATGCCAGGATCGTAGACGGCGAAGTTGAAGTCTTTAACCTTGCCGGGTTCAACCGGCGTTTGGAGCGGCAATGTAAAATAGAGCGTCAATAGCTTGTCTTTGTATTCGAGGCGATAATTCTCTGGCTCCTTTAAAGCTATCTTCGTTTTTTCCACGAAGGCAAACGTAAAATATTCGAACTCTTTAAGGGCCTCCACATTCGTTTGCGCCAGCGGTTGCAGTTCCTTTTCGCTATAGATCCCGTCCCCATTCGTATCGAGGCCCTGGATAGCAAATTCGGTGTAAAACTCGTCGAACGTCCATTTATGCTTGAAGCCAACGATTTCCTTGTTCGGGCCGAAATCAACCTCGGTTTCAACGGTAACCCAAACGTGGGGATGCGCGCTCGCTATCGTCGCCGGAAACAAGAGCAAAACCAAAAAAGCGGCAGCGGCTATGTTGAAGATTTTCGGTTTCATGAGCCTGTTTTGGGCGGAAGGTGCTTTCGCCGAAGCAATGCCGCAAATGGGGCTTTTTTGAGCGCGGGCTTTTAACGCTCAAGCCGCCTTTTTCAGACGCGGCCGATGGCGGAAGGTGCGCTGCTCAATGTAATCGAGAACATGACCCGCGACGTCAACGTTTGTGCTTTTCTCGACACCTTCAAGGCCTGGAGACGAATTGACTTCCAGCAAAAGCGGTCCCTTCGCCGATCGCAAAAGATCGACGCCAGCGAATTTGAGGCCGAGCCTGCTCGCCGCGCGTACGGCAAGTTTTCTTTCTTCGGGGGTGATGCGGGCCTCAAGCGCTACACCACCCTTATGAATATTCGCGCGGAAATCACCGCCGGTTGCCCGTCGCACCATCGCCGCGATAACCTTCCCGTCCAGGACGATACAGCGAAGGTCTTGGCCAGACGCTTCGGAAATAAATTGCTGCAGAAGGAAGCTCGCGTCGGCATTGCGAAGCGCTTCGATGAGCGACGCCGCAGTTTGGCGATTTTCGGCCAGCAGCACGCCTTTGCCCTGGGTGCTTTGCAGCAGCTTGATTACAAGGGGCGTCCCGCCGACCATCCTGATCAGGTCTTCGGTGTCATGGTGAGAACTCGCAAAAGCGGTATCGGGCATCGGCAGCTTGTGCATGGCCATAAGCTGGTGAGCAAACAGCTTATCCCGGCTTTGCAAAATTGCTTGCGCAGAATTCAAAACCTGTGCGCCAGTCATTTCGAACTGGCGCACAACCGCCGTCCCGTAGGCGGTGATGGATGCTCCAACTCTCGGTATCACAAAATCATAATCGGGTAGGGACTTGCCCTCATAATGCACAGCGCTGGCGATGGACTTGATGTTCATGTAACAGCGAAGCGTATTGATCGGCTCGATGACGTGATCGCGCTTCTCGGCTGCCTCGATCAGGCGCTGGTTTGAAAAGTTATCGGGCTCCATGGTCAAAAGCGCAATGCGCAGCGACCTGCGCAGGGGAGCATTTAATCCTTGTTCGGCATAGACTTCGAAGCTGAGCTTGCGTTGGAGATATTCGGACCAGGGGCGGATAATGACGGATTGAGCATCGAGCGCCGTCCGGCCTAGCAGCATCCTGTGCGCCATTGTGTACCGGTTGGAGAGCGATACCTCGATGGGCCATTCGTGATCGCCGATGCGAATGGGCGTACTGATGATATAGCGATGCTCGGCTTGGCCGTTAGAGCTGCGCACGTGCCGCCGGTCGACCACATTCGCCGTACACCATACTTCGACTTGAGGACTATAGTCGACGGGATGCACGCCAAACCGCACCTTGGGTGCGTTCGCGGGTCCAAATGTTTCGATCGAGAAGGCGTGAAGCGCCGATGTCTTCGCCCCCGTATCTATTTTCGCCTTCACCGCAGGCAGGCCAAGCTGGGGGAGCGCAACCCACTCACGCCAGCCCAATACGAACGGCTCCATCAAATCCTTCCCCGGCTCCCCGGCGATCTCTGACGTTTTTTCTTTTGTTGGCTGACTTCCGGCATTACCGGACCTGCAATCCGGCAGTTACGCGCCGCAACTAAATGCAACAGACGCAGCTCTTGTTCCGCGTTTTCGCTTTCGTGTAGGACTGGGCTTAAAGTTAAAGTCGAGTTAATGACAGACGTATGACACCATGACCTCTAAGCTGATCAAGACCTTTCGAATCGCGGCAATTCACCTTACATTTCGGGCGCGAGAACGCAATCCCTGCTAATTTGTTTTACGAAACCTGTGCACATAGCTCTTCCATAATGATTTATGAATGATTTGCAGAAAGCGTTCGCCGGGTTAGTTCAGATGTACCCGCTTGCAAATCTCGTAGGAGCTTGAAACCCAGAAATCCCGTCACCTCTTGATACAATCCGCCACTTTGACATAGCAGCTTACACGATTCATGCTGCGGCGCGCTCTCAACATCTTAAATAGCCCCAGAGGAGAGGGCCATGGAGACGACACATCACATTCTGGTTGTTGACGATCATAAGGAAATACGAGACCTGCTCGCCAAATTCCTCGTAAAGCATGGAATGCGAGTAACAACGGCTGCAGACTCGACCGAGGCTCGCCGCCATCTCAAGGCGGGCGCTTTCGATCTTATCGTGCTCGATATCATGATGCCCGGCGAAGACGGGCTTTCCCTCTGCCGGTATCTAAGCGAAACCTCTTCGCCGCCGGTAATTCTTTTGACCGCCGTTGCTGAAGAAACCGACCGGATCATCGGACTTGAGGTCGGCGCGGATGATTACGTAACCAAGCCTTTCAACCCGCGCGAACTTCTTGCCCGTATCCGGGCTGTGCTTCGGCGGGCCCATAGCGTCCCGCCTTCCCGTGACGCCCCTCCGGGCGAGAGGCTCAAATTCGGCCCGTTTACTTTCGACGCGGATCGCAGGGAGCTTATCGACGGAAGGGACGTGGTGACCCCGCTATCCTATGGCGAGTATCTATTGCTTTCCGCATTCCTGCACCGGCCGAATATCGTGCTAACACGGGATCAGCTCCTCGACATCACCAGGGGACGCGCGGCAAATCTATTCGATAGGAGCATTGACAATCAGGTTAGCCGCCTGCGCCGCAAGATCGAAGACGACCCTAAGGATCCAAAAATCATCCAGACGATCTGGGGCGGTGGCTACAAATTTGTGGGCGCCGTGGAACGGGTGTGATGAGGATTATACCCAGGAGCCTGAAGGGCCAACTCATTCTCGTCATCTTGGTGGCCCTTCTCGTATCGCAAGCGGCGGGCTTTATGTTCATGCTCTCCGACCAGCGGTCGAGGATGAGGAATGAATGGCTTCACAACGTCCTCAGCCGCGTCGCGACTGTGAGAGACGTTATCGAAACAACTCCCGCCGATCTTCGGGGTAAAATTCTTAAATCTGTGAACACCTGGGGTTTGCGCTTTGCCGTAGAACCTTCACCCTCTGCCGTTCCAAAGGGGCAAGACCTTAATGAAAATATTCACGAAGAACTCGACAGGGCTTTTGGACAACGGTCATCAAACGTCAGGCTCACAATTTCTGCGCCGTTGAGCGAGGAATCTCAGTTCGAATTGCTGTTTGGTGATCTCTGGCGTGATATGAAGAGGACGCTATTTTCTAAGAGTTCGTACATTCCGAGGCCGCCAATGCGGCCCCCATACGCGCATGTTTCGGTTCCTCTTCAGAGCGGAGAATGGCTGAACGGCGTCGTCATGCCGCGCGGCGTGGGGCCTTTGGGCTCGCCCCTGCTTATTCAATTCGCCACGATGGCGGCCATTTCCGCATTGGGCATTGTCCTGGTTCTAGGGCCTCTCACACGGCCGTTGAAAGAGCTTTCGCGCGCTGCGTCGGCGCTCGGCAGGGGTGAAACGAACGCGAAGTTGGAGGAAAAAGGTCCGAGCGAAGTCGTAGAAACCATTCGCGCCTTCAATGATATGGAAGAAAGGCTGAGCAGGTTCGTTCACGATCGCACCAAGATGCTGGCGGCGCTGGGCCATGACTTGCGGACGCCGATTACAAGTTTGAGGCTTCGCGCCGAATTCATCGAGGATGAAGAGATCAGAGACAAGATTCTCGAAACGCTCGATGAAATGCATCAAATGGCAGAGGCTTCGCTTTCTTTCGCCCGTGAGGAAGCGGCTCAGGAGCAGACTCGCCTCGTCGATGTTGGAGCTTTGATATCGACTGTTTGCGCTGATCTCGCCGACACAGGTTTGGATGTATCCTGCGCGGACACGGGAAGTTTTACGCTGCGCTGCCGCCCGATCGGTTTGAAGCGCGCATTCCGCAATATAATCGAGAATGCTGTGGCCTACGGCCAAAGCGCGCGTGTCTTCGTACAATGCCACCAGTCTGAAGCGGTCATCTTCGTCGACGACGATGGACCGGGCATTCCCGGCGGCGACGTGGAGAGGGTGTTCAAGCCTTTTGTGCGGCTTGAGAACTCAAGGAATAAGGATACCGGTGGGGTGGGTCTCGGCCTCGCCATAGCGCGTTCCATCATTCGAGGGCATGGCGGCGATATAGTGTTGCAGAACAGGCCAGAGGGCGGGTTGCGCGTGGTTATTTCGCTGAGCGGCGCGACAGTTTTGGAAGCGCCAGAGCTGGCGAACGGCGAAGCGGCCGCGGCTTAGGGACGCCAATTTCCTAAAAGTCACGGCCCTGAAAGCCTAAATGCTTTATCGTCAATATGTAAGCGCCTATAACGAGAATGCTGGCGGCTGCGTTTGGCCTAACGGCTAAAACTAAGTAAGAGGCAATATGTGCGGGCGGTTCACGCAGAGCTTCACTTGGACTGAACTCGTCGAACTGTACAGACTAACCGGCGCCGCTGCTCCGAGCTTAGCGGCTTCCTTCAATGTTGCACCGCTGCAGATGGCGGCGGCAGTGGTCGCACATGAGAACGGCTTCTGCTTGCAACCCGTGCGTTGGGGCCTATTGCCTTCCTGGGCAAAGGATCAAACCTTGGGACCGAAGCTTATCAATGCCCGGGCCGAGACGCTGGCCGAAAAGCCGGCGTTCAGGCAAGCCCTCAGGTTGCGCCGCTGCGTGGTTCCCGTGTCGGGATTTTACGAATGGCGCGGACATGGCCGCGAGAAGCAGCCTTACTATGTCAGCGGCTTGGATGGATGGCCGCTCTCGCTGGCAGGACTATGGGAGCGATGGCAAGACATTCTGACGTTCACGATCATAACGGTGCCTGCCAACGAAAAATTATCTCCGATCCATGAGAGGATGCCAGCCATCCTATCACCTCAGGAAGCGCTGCTATGGCTGGAAGCGCCGGATGTGTCCCTATTGAGGCCCTTTGCATCACAGACTCTTGCGCTTTGGCCTGTCTCAAATCGTGTAAACTTCCCTCGCAATAACGATCCGGGCTTGATTGAACGCATTGAAGCAGGAGAACCTACCCAGCGTCAGAACGATCAATTCCAGCTGCCGCTATAAGCCTAATTTATTCAAGGTATCCAATGGGGTCGGACAAGTTTGCTTCAGAATTAGGAGACCTGAATGGATAGGCCATCATATTCCTCAGCCCTGATTATCGGTGCAGGATCAGGCTTAAGCGCGTCGTTGGCTCGTGCCTTTTCGCGGCTGAGAATAAAGATCGCGCTCGCCGCGCGAAATGCCGGCAAACTGAAAGCGCTTCAGGATGAACTCGGAGCGTCTACATTTGAGTGCGACGCCGCTGATATTGGTCAGATGCGGAAGCTTTTCGATGAAGCCTCACGCGTGAACGGTGAGCCCGATGTCGTAGTCTATAATGCTAGCGGCAGATTGCGCGGTCTGCTCACCAACCTCGATCCGGTGGAGGTCGAAAGGGCGATCGCAGTTTCCGCGTTCGGCGGTTTTCTTGCGGGACAGGAGGCCGCAAAGCGAATGCTGCCAAAGGGGCGGGGTGCAATCCTCTTCACTGGGGCGTCGGCAAGCGTGAAGGGCTATTCGCAATCCGCTGCCTTTGCGATGGGGAAGTTCGCCCTGCGCGGCCTCGCTCAAAGCATGGCGCGGGAGCTGTCACCGCAGGGTATACACGTGGCGCATTTCGTGATCGATGGAGGCATAACTAGGCCGGGCCGCGAAAGTGCGTCCGGAAAACCCGACTCGATGCTTGATCCGGACGCCATTGCAGAAACGTATGTGCACGTCCTCATGCAGCCACGCAGCGCTTGGACATGGGAGGTGGAGCTAAGGCCGTGGGTCGAGACTTTTTAGCTCAACCTTCTACCGAGAGCCTTGCCGAAACCCGCGCTGGGAAATCAGAGGCGGCCCACGTACGGTGATCACCACGCGCATAAGCGAGGGCGTTTTCATGATAATAAAGCGCGTTCAGCCGGTTTGCTGTCCGTTTGCTGTCCGGTTGTCCCGCGCGCGCACCAGGCGGGCGGGCACGCCGGCGATGATGGAGTTTGGCGGAGCCACGAAACCAGGCCGGACGAGGGCATGCTCCCCCACAATTGAGTTCTCTCCGATGACTGCGCCATCCATGATTGTCGCCCCAATGCCGATTAGGCAATTGTCGCCTATAGTGCAGCCATGCAG
>JBAUNL010000838.1:0-4073 GCA_049579205.1 Rhodomicrobium sp.
AAGGACGGTGAGTGGTTCCGCCGTGGTCTTCTGCTCATTGTCACTCCTGATTCGCGGGCACCAGCGTGCCCGTCGTCAGGCAGAAATTCCACCTACCGCACCGTCCGAAATTGTGGAGCCACTTCTACCAAAGGCAAGACGCCGCTTATCCTGTTGTTCCTCAAAAAGACATGACTTACGGAGTCGAAGTACAAATCCCAGGAAGTTATCCAACAATGATAACAAGCTTCACCACGGAGCAAAAAGCAGAAGCTTGGATCGCCGAGCACAAGCGGCGCGTAAGGGAGGCTGGTTTCGGTGGACTTTGGCGAAGAGGACCGCGAAAGTCTCAGTCGGCTGGCCCATCAGTTTTGACATAATCGGCGGACTAAGGCTTCGCGCTTTCGATGACCGTCAGGTCCGGCGGATGCCTCGTAACGTGCCGCTCTCGTGCTCTATGGCAGGGCTCGTACTGGGCAATTAGCTCAATGCGAGATCGAGGCAATGATGCTCGTTCCTCTCAGCAACGGGACCGAACTGCCTGAAAAGTGCGAAGCCGCGCGGCAGTCAACACGCTAGAGGTATTTAGAATGAGACAAGAAATGCTTGGTCGCGACGCCATAGTGCGTTTGGCAAAAGCATTGGTGTTCATCTGTGGCTCGGACCATCCGGCGACTGTGGCCCTTCAGGCGGCGGCCGCCACTGGGTCCGCGACAGACATTAAGAAAGCGCGCTCGATCTTCTTGAAATTGAGACCAGGAGACCGCAAGGCCGCACTGACCATGCTATCCGAGTAATAACGCCACTCATGGGCAGGCGCGTTTCAGCGAATCCTTTGTTCAATCCTACCGCGCCCTTTACCGGGACTCTCAAGTCCGTTACGTCCGCGAGTAGAAGCGTTAGTGAACGGCTTTGAAGAGGTGGGGCCGGTACTGCTCCTACGGAACGGCCACTTGGGCGGACGCGGATATTTTTTCGAATGAGCATTTTCTGGCCCTGTCGCCGCTGGCGCGCGCCCCCATATCCAAGTAATCTAGGTGTGGAAGCTATGAAGGTTGTTCAGCCGAAGCTTGGATGAGAGAGTGGGGTTGCGAAGCCAACCACCCGAGACCATTGTCCTTAGCTTCGTAGGCGAACAAGAACGGGACGCGTACCTTGCCCTGGCCGGTCAGTACGAGTCTTACGCCGAGAGTCTGCCGGAAGAAGCGGCGCAAAGAACCCCGGAAGAAAATCGCCGTCTTATGGAGGTGGCGCAGCTCGTGAGCGATGCTTTCAGACCAATGATGCAGGCCTGCCCAGCCCATATCCACAAAGTCCACGAGGCCGTCCGCGAGGCGCTCGATGCCTAAGAAGCATCGAGCGCTTGAACACGCCAAAACTAACCAAAAGGCTCCTTCTTCTGCATGAAATTTACAATTCATCCTCCTCTTCTCGAGCGGGCCAGGAGCAGTCCTTGGAGGCGCGTTGGATCATGCTGGGGCGCTCGATGGCAATCACCTGCCGACCTTGAAAGCTGGAAGTTGTTGCCCTATGCGCGCAGCCATTTCAACGCCCAGTGCTTGCAAACCGTTCAGCGGCCGCACCATCACTTCAAACTCTACGATCCTGCCTTGCTCATCAAAGCGGATGAGATCGATACCCTTCAGCTCCTTCTCGCCGACGCGGGCGCTGAACTCTAGGACGACGTTCAGACCGTCTTCGCTTACCAGCTGGCGGTGATAAGCGAAGTCCTCAAACACTTGGATGACTGTGGTGAGCGCAAGGATAAGGGCGGGTGCCGGCGAGTATGCTTTGAAAGCGATCGGCGAGCGGAAAACAGCCTCCGGGTGTACGATTGTGGAGAGATTGCTGAGATCGCCGCTGGCGATCATGGTGTGCCAAAGCTCGACCGATCGGCGGCAGGATGCAGACGTACAGACAATTGAGTCATTACGGTCTCTTGTTCGGCGTTGGTTTTACAATTCACGGCGCGGCATGGCGGTTTGTAGAACTCGGTCCGATATAACTTAGGTCCGCAATACCGGACCACCAGTTTGTCCTAGACGAAACCACAATGGGCCAAAATCAAAAATATCAGCGCAAGAAAAGCTGGCGCATAGCGAGGACTTTGCGGGGTGTTATCTCTGATGTCGCCGCGACAAGTCCCGCGTTGCCAGATAACTTAGAATTCGAACCTGCAAATGATCGTGGCTGAACGCACGAACGGCCTGGTGTCCCAGGAACGGACGGGAACTGAAAAATCTTTGTGGCGTTGGGCAAGGGTCCATGCCGGGGTCTCACGTATGCGGCGCCCGGTTTGCAAGATGCCGCCCACATCCGCCTTGACCAGGTATGCGTGGGAGGGCAGCCGATACTGAAGAAGGAATCTGATAGGGAAAAGGACCATAAGAAGAGATGAAATCCGCAACCGCAATGTCAGTGTTGTCTCCGGAGCAAAAAGCGCTCAGCGACCTTTGGACGAGCACGTCCGTGACGAGTTCGTCCTCAAAGACGCGAGCGGGGCGCTCGATACTATGGTCCCGGATGCCTACGTGAACCATGTTCCCGTAATGACCGGCGGCGTGGGCCGCGAGGAATTGCGGGAATTCTATGCGAAGCACTTTATTCCCAAAATGCCGACGGATACCCAAATCATTCCAATTTCACGCACGATTGGCGGTCTCCCCGGCATCGCTCCTACCGGAAAGCGCGTGGAATGCGCGACGGTTGCTATTGTTCAGTTTCGCGAAGGAAAGCTATACAACGAGCATATCTACTGGGATCAGGCCTCTGTGCTCGTGCAACTCGGGCTTCTGGACACCGGGAAGCTCCCGGTTGCGGGCGTAGAGACTGCCAGGAAACTGCTTGATCCTGCTCTGCCCTCGAACCAACTCATGCGCCGGGCTGAAGGTCTTGAGTGACTCATTCGGAAAACAACATCGCAACTGATCAGTGACACGCATTACCGCTCTGCAACTTGTTCGGCTATGGGTCCATCGCGTCGGTACGAAATTCCTGAACGTCTGCAGCAGCCTAAAAGCTGAAAGAAATCCTCGCGGTGACGCCCGCAGGAGCGCCGGGGCGCCGTTCAACGCAAAGGACAGAGTGCGGTGGTTTCGCCATGACTGCAGTACCCTCAAATGCGGACACGAACCAAGCGGGTTTTAAACTGTTGGCCAATCCGCCTCCGAGGTCCGGTTTTGTATAGCCCCGTCTAGCGGCTAACTGGCCAGTATCGCGGCAATTCCTAAAGTTCTTGTGATGGAATGTCAGCCGCGCCGCGCCGCCATGATCGCGGCAACGTCGATCTTCTTCATGCCCATCATAGCATCGAACGCGCGCTTTGCTTCCTCGCCGCCGGCCGCGAGCGCCTCGGTCAGCATGCGCGGCGTGATTTGCCAGGAGACGCCCCACTTGTCTTTGCACCAGCCGCACGCGTTCTGCTGGCCGCCATTGCCGACGATGGCGTTTCCAATAGCGGTCGGTCTCTTGCTGATCGTCGGTGGCGATCTGGAACGAGAATGCTTCGTTGTGCTTGAACGCCGGACCGCCGTTGAGACCGAGACAGGGTATGCCGGCGACGGTGAATTCGACGGTCAGCACATCGCCCTGCTTGCCGGATGGGTAGTCCCCGGGTGCACGGTGGACGGCACCCACCGCACTGTCGGGAAAGGTCTCGGCGTAGAAGCGGGCAGCAGCCTCGGCGTCCTTGTGGTACCATAGGCAAATCGTATTCTTGGCCATAGCTTCTCCTTTAACGACTTTTCGCACCCCATTCCTTGTGAGATAGGTAGCCCGACAGTTTGTCTCCACCCGGATGACTCCGTTCGACTTGTGCCACCGCCAAGGAAAGCTGACCTTACCGCAGCGCTGCGTTAGACGCCGGTCAGATTCTGCCCTGTGGCCTTGGCCACGATGGCCGAAGTTTAGCTATTGGCTCAATTCAGGCGAACGATTTATGCGCGGTATTTTTTCCAGAAATATTTTCAGCGCGGGTCTCGCAATTCAATCTCAAACAGCGACGGTATGCTGAATCTCACGTTGGGATGACATCTACAATTTCGCGTGTTTCGGGATCGATAACTAATATTTCGTCGTCGAGCACCACAATCTTG
>JBAUNL010000839.1:0-4456 GCA_049579205.1 Rhodomicrobium sp.
GCAACATTGTGTGTCAATGCAAGGCACCCGCGAGATTTCGTTGATGAGCAAGCCGCCTTATTACAAAACCCTGTCCGGGCCGCAGACCTTCGTTTGGCGGATGTTTCTATTCGTTGTCCTTGTCGGGCTTATCGTATCGATTTTTCATGAGCGCATTCTGGATCTCGTAAATTTCAGCAATAACACCCCTCTCAAACTGCTTATTCTTGGGACGCTTTTCTTTGGGATTCTTCTGACATTTCAGCAGGTTTTCCGCCTCTATCCCGAAGTGCGCTGGGTCAACAATTTCCGAATTTCGGACCCCGGCCTGACTGCGGATCATGTGCCTGTTATGCTCGCGCCTATGGCCATGATGCTGCGGCGGCGCCAGGGCCAGGCCGCGATTTCAACCACGGCGATGCGCTCAATTCTAGACTCCATCGGGTCGCGCCTTGATGAAAGCCGGGAAAATACGCGCTATCTTGTCGGCCTCCTTATCTTCCTGGGACTGATCGGTACGTTTTGGGGCCTTTTGCTTACGACAGGTTCTGTCGGTGATACGATCAGGGCGCTCAATACGGAGGGCAAGGAGACAGCCCAAGTCTTCCAAGAGCTGAAGAGCAGCCTGGAAGCTCCGTTGAACGGCATGGGCACCGCCTTTTCAGCTTCGCTTCTTGGCCTTGCCGGATCATTGATTCTTGGTTTTCTGGATTTGCAGGCCGGCCAGGCTCAGGCTCGTTTCTATAATGAGCTTGAGGAATGGCTCTCCACGATAACTGAACTTCGCGGCGAGGGTACCGGAGATGCACCGGGCTCGCAGGCGCAGCTTAGGTTCGCGCTCCTCGACATGCAAAGAAGCATGACGGACCTTGCCGAGAAAATTGAGCAAGGTGTCGTTCGGGGCGGCTCGGGCAACAGCGATGGGTTGCTTCGCCTTTCCGATGGCATCGACAAGCTTGTCCAGCAAATGCGGGCCGAACAAAAGGTCCTCCGCGAATGGGTTGATGAGCAGTCGCAAAATCAGAACGAGCTGGCTGCAGTCTTAAAAGAGCAGAACAGGCTTGCGACAGCGCTCCGCGAGATTGCTGCCCGCGCACCCCGCCGGGACGCCGTTGACCGCTGAATGCTTCCAGTAAGGAACTAGACGATGGCTTTGTCGAGATCGCGCCGGCGCCCGGAAGGCATAAATTATTGGCCGGGCTTCGTCGATGCGCTCTCGACGCTGCTTCTCGTCGTAACTTTTTTGATGGTTCTGTTCATGGTCGCGCAATATTTCGTTGCGCAAGAGTCGGCGAACAAAGACCCAGTGCTTGCACGGTTGCAAAAGCAAATAGCACAGCTGGCAGATCAACTCTCGCTCGAACGCTCGCAGAAGAAAACGGCGCAGGACGAGACTTCCACGCTTCGGGCGACACTTGCGGCCTCGGAAGCCGAAAAGCGGCGCCTTTCGGGGCTCTTGAACTCGGAAGGTGCCAAAGGCTCTTCCGCTGAGGCGCGTGTGGCCGCCGTTACCAAACAGCTTGACGATCAGCGCGGGTTGACGGCGCAGGCGCTGGCGCAGATCGAACTGCTCAATCAGCAAATCAATGCCTTGCGGAAGCAAATCACTGCGCTTGAGAATTCGCTTGGCGAGTCCGATAAGAGGGATAAGCAAAGCCAGGCGCAGATTGCGGATCTTGGGCAACGCTTGAATGTGGCTTTAGCCAAGCGCGTTCAGGAACTAGCCCAATACCGCTCCAACTTCTTCGGCGAGCTGAAGAAGTCGCTCGGCAACAGGGATGATATCCAGGTTGTAGGCGACCGCTTCGTATTTCAGTCAGAGATTTTCTTCGACAGCGGTTCGGCAGATCTCACACCTTTGGGACTTGCGGAACTCGATAAGCTTGCGGTCGCTCTCCAAGACCTTGAGGCCAAAATTCCAAAAGACTTGAATTGGGTCCTGCGGATCGACGGTCACACCGACATCCGGCCGATCTCGACCTCGACATTCAAGTCGAACTGGGAGCTATCCTCCTCGCGAGCCATTTCCGTCGTGAAATATTTGGTAAGCAAAGGCGTTCCCCCAAGCCGGCTGGTCGCGGCAGGCTTCGGCGAATTTCAGCCGATCGCCACAGGCACCTCCGACGGCGATTTGCGGCGCAACAGGCGCATCGAGCTCAAGCTGACCGAAAAGTGAGTTCTGGCGCTATAAACCGCCGAGGAAGAGAAGTTCAGCGAGCCGGCTCAATGCCGGCGTATCCGCAGGAAATCTTCCATATGTACGATATTGGAGTCGGTGGTGAACGGCGGCGGCGTTTCCATTGACCCTCCGGAGGACCGCTCTGGGCGCACGGCAGAGTTGCGCGTAAACAGAGTCCCGGGCAAAGGCTTTGATGCCTCCCAAAGGGCGATGAAGCTCGCTCTTGCCTCCGCGATTACACCCGGAGTTCCTTCGTCCACCCGATCGATTGCACTGCGGGAATCTTCTGAGCGCCGCATCGAGTCCCCTGTCCAGCATAGGGCGCGGCCTAGTGTGAGCCTTTCGTGGGCTTCCAGCAGAGCCCGGTTCTTCGCCCACCGGATCGTGGACTCCGGCGATTGCGCGCAATATTGGCTCAGGGCCTGAAGGACCAAATTTAACGCGGCTGCCGGCGCGATCTGTGCAAAGATGATGCGCACGTCCATCGAAAAAGGCTGAAAGCGCCCAATGTTCATCGCCAACGCCTGAGCGGGTGGTGACGCCGGCGAGCGGGCAATCAACGTGATCGTCCTTTGCTTATCCTCCGGCTCATGTTTGAGGCTAAGTCCATAAACATCGAAATAGGGATCGAAACGGCCCGCTGCTTGAAAGGAGGAAAAGGGGGGCCGGTCGAAATCGGAGGTGAAGCTCATGTCTCTCATCCGGGCTGGAGGAAATGCGGCGGGAATGTCATCTCCCTGGTAAACTACCAAGGTTAAATAACATTTGAGACGGAGCCGAACTCTTCAGAAATAGCGAAGCATCAAAATTTGTATATTAAGAATAAATCAAGTTTTTATCACCGTCTCCAGCGGCTTTTAAAACGATTTACTGCAAATTGGTTCAGTGCCGTTTGTGCTACTTTCGCGTGCCTGAACTGGGCCGGTTAAACCGTTTGCCTATGCGAAACGTACCGCTCGATCGAACTCGCGATATCATCTACGACCTCGCTCACGAGCATCTCGTCATCCCCCTCCGCCATGACGCGGATCATAGCCTCTGTGCCAGATGGCCGGATGACAAGGCGCCCCAGATTTCCAAGCCTCAGGCGGCCGCGCTCGATGGTTGCAATAACGCTCTCATTATCAAGAGGATTGCTGCCGTTGAACCGGATGCTCTTCAGCACCTGGGGAACGGGCTCAAACCTGCGGCAGACCTCACTAACGGGTTTGCCGCTTTGCACAACCACGCTCAGCACTTGCAGAGCTGTTACCAGTCCGTCGCCGGTCGTCGTGTAATCCGAAAGGACCACGTGCCCCGACTGCTCACCGCCGACATTGTAGCCGCTGCGGCGCATTTCCTCGACCACGTAGCGATCGCCGACTTTGGTTCGCGCAAGAGACAGCCCAAGGCCGGCGAGATATCTTTCCAAGCCAAGGTTGGACATGACGGTTGCGACAATGCCCTTGCCATTCAGCCTGCCGGTGTCCTTCCAGCAGGATGCGATCACCGCTAGCATCTGATCCCCGTCTACGACACGGCCTTTCTCGTCCGCGATCACCACCCTGTCGGCGTCGCCGTCAAGCGCGATCCCCACATCGGCGCCGGATTCGCGTACTTTCCTGCAAACGGTTTCGGGTACTGTTGAGCCGCACTCGCGATTGATGTTTCGGCCATCTGGATTTACGCCCAAGGCGACAACCTCGGCGCCTAGTTCCCAAAGAGCGGCAGGCGCGACGCGGTAGGCGGCGCCGTTCGCGCAATCGACGACGGCCTTCAGGCCATTGAGGCTTACATTCCGCTCAAGAGTACGTTTCGCGAACTCGACATAACGATCATAGACGCCATCGATCCGGCGCGCCTGGCCGATGCGATCCGGCTCCGCCAGGAGTGCATTGATGTCTCCATAAATCTGGGCTTCGATCTCCTCCTCAACCTCATCGGAAAGCTTGTATCCGTCCGGGCCGAACAGCTTTATGCCGTTATCCTGATAAGGATTATGAGAGGCGGAAATCATGACGCCCAGGTCCGCCCTCAAGGAGCGGACAAGCATAGCGACGGCGGGCGTCGGGATGGGGCCGAGTTGCACGACATCCATGCCCACGGAAGTGAACCCCGAGACGAGAGCCGACTCGATCACATATCCCGAAAGCCTCGTGTCTTTGCCAATCACGACCCGATGGCGCCGCTTCCCATTCGTGAACATATGCCCGGCGGCCATGCCGACCTTCAGTGCGATTTCCGCCGTCATTGGGTAGATGTTTGTTTGACCGCGGATGCCGTCTGTTCCGAAGAGCTGCCGTGCCATGTTCAACCTTG
>JBAUNL010000840.1:0-2349 GCA_049579205.1 Rhodomicrobium sp.
AAATTTGGACGCGTGAGCGCAAGCCGAATCCGTCCTGCACAACGGACATGGTAAGCGGCGATCGGAAATGCCAAAATTGGGTGGCACGCTCAATCCTGGGAAAACATGGCCGCTCAACTCGCTGTCCTCTTCGTCTGCCTTGGCAATATTTGCCGGTCGCCGCTTGCCGAGGCCGCGTTTCGCCGCGAGGCGAGCAGCCGAACGGCGTATCCTGGTGTCATCGGACGCCCTAGAGCAGGTTCCCGAGATTGCGCCAAGCTGGGATAAATATTTCCTCCTGCACCTCTATATGGCCTGGGCCAAAGATCTGGAACCAGCGCGCAACGAGGATGCGAGGTTCCTTGGCTGGGTGAGGAGCTTCACGAAGGGCGAGCCGCCGCCCTAAGCCGATTGATATCGGGATTTACCAATGATTCAGCGCCGTTTATTTGACAAAGCAGTTCTCCTCTGGCAAGTGAGCCTGCCTTGAATTGTCTGAGGGGGCGATTATTCTGCGCTTGCTTCAGTGCAGATGCCTGTAATGGGCAGATAATTCTGCTTCTCCTTGATCGAGCTGCGAGCCCATAAAATCGAGCGCTTTCAGAAGCGGCCGCAACGGGCGATAGGCTCAGTGCGACAATTCATTAGCATGAAACGAACGCGTAGCGCGGCGAATACAGTCTCACGGTCTGGGAGGCGGTCGTTGCTTGTTGTGAAACCAGACCTCAGTCAAGAAAAGGTAAGAGCCTTATGACAACGAACAAACACGAATTCAGGACAGCCATTTTCGAAGATGGCACATGCGCAATCCTGCGCACCGCTCCAAACAAGCCGCATCTTCTGGAGGTGATCGCGACCTTCCACAATGCCGCGCGCGCCCGCGACTATATCAAAGTTGCAAGCAACTCCCCGGACGGGCATGAAGCAAGGCCGCCTGTCAAAAAGCAGGTCTCAGCGGCAAAGCCTACACGGGCTTCCAAGGCTGAGCCCAAACAAGCAGCTGCGGCAAAGCCTGCACAAGCGGCCGCGGCTAAACCCAGACAAGCCATCGAGGCAAAGCCCAAACTAGCCTCAGAGGTTAGGCCAATACAAGCGTCTGCGGTTCATCAAAGAACGGCCACTGAGGCTAAGCCCAGCACTGTCGCCAGCGACATCAGCGAACAGCAAGCGGCCGTCTTGAAGGCGCTCCGGTCTCTGATGGATAAAAAACATCGCGTCGAGGTTACGAAGGCCGAATTGGCCAAGGCTTCGTCCGTCCCGTCCGGATCGCTACACTACGTTCTCGTCTCGCTCGAGAAGAAGGGAATGATCAGAACCGAGCGCCAGGGGAGTCCGAAGTTCCGCGCTATTTATCAGGTTTTGCAAGCCTCTCCGAAAAGCGTGCGTACTCTGAATGGCGCGGTTCGCGCGAAAGCGGCGCACGCGGGAACTATCGCCCACTAGCCGATACTGCTCAAGGAGGCCGGTGTAGTTGTATGCCGGCCTCAGCTTCAGTTGGCGTCGGCTATGTGGCAGTCGACGCAGACGCGCGCGCCCTTCAAAAAGCACCTGTTAAAATCCAATTTCTACAACCACTCCAAATACTGAGGGTATTACTAACAGGCGGGATCAAATACCATATCAGGTTGGTGGTGCCTCAAAACAGTATCATAATCCATCAAATGATGGAGCCTCGAAGCGGGTCCTGAAAGAATACGGCGTCTCCGCCAGTCTTCGCAGCGCGCGACATGGCCGCCAAGCTCTGCTGCGCGGCAGGCTTCGATGGTCTAGACATCAGAACACGATTCCCGCCTGGGGCATCACTCTGGTGTATCAACGCGGCAACAACGTTGAGCCCATAAGGAACGTGTCAACTGCGTGTGCGGCTTGACGACCTTCGCGGATTGCCCACACAATGAGGGATTGACCCCGTCGCATGTCACCTGCCGCAAACACTTTGTTGAGCGAAGTGCGGTAGTCGTGAGTGTCGGCCAGCACGTTGCCACGCTTGTCGAACTCAACGCCGAGCGACTTGAGCATTCCTTCATGCACGGGCCGCTCGAAACCCATAGCAAGGAGCACGAGTTTAGCATCGAGTGCAAACTCCGTCTGAGCAACCGGCCGCATCTTCTCATCAACGCGTACACAGTGGAGTTTTTGCACCTCGCCGTTCTCACCGGAGAACTTCTCGGTGCTCACCGAAAAGTCACGCTCGCACCCTTCGGCTTGGTTGGGTGAGATGCGAAACTTCCCCGGCCAGGTCGGCCAGGTGAGTTCCTTATTCTCCTTATCGGGCGGGCGCGGATCGATCTCAAGCTGAACGATCGAAGCCGCACCTTGTCGGGTGCAAGTACCGATACAGTCAGAGCCGGTATCACCGCCGCCGATGAC
>JBAUNL010000841.1:0-2263 GCA_049579205.1 Rhodomicrobium sp.
TTTGGCTTCTTCCTCAGAACTTTCGCTACTGTTCCCAGTGATGGTTCACAAGTTTGCGCCGGTTCCCGATATAGGCCCTCGCGTTTAAGGAGCGTCATTCAGGTCCACGGATTCGGCCGTGGCGGAAGCCAAGCTGCGCGAACAGCAAGCGCAGCAAGCGGGCTTTGTTCACGTGGCATGAGAGCTGCCGTAAGCCCCGTGTCGTGCGCTTTTTCGCCGCCCTCATTTTTCTTCTGAGGGCCATTGCCCCCGCGTCGCGCCCCGCCAAAGCTAACCAGCCTCCTGGCATTAGCACCGATTGGTACGAGGCGTTTGGCGTAACCGCCGAGGAGTTGAAAAGCTCCATTTGCCACCACGACGATGATGGCACCCCGGACTTACCTGTGGGCGGCCAGTCTCGGCTTTGCAAAGAGCATTGTGCTCTTTTGGCTGCCCTGCAGCATCAGCCCCTCGGCTTTGCCTCGGGGAGTGTGGCAGAACTCCCCTCTCTTCTAATCGCTGCCGTTACGCTTGTTCCAGATCGTGCGGCACCGATCCTTAACCGCGACTTTGCTTCGCAGCGAAGACCGCGTGCACCGCCGCAGGCCTTTATTCTAGAGCCGATTTTGCTTAGCTGAGGCTAGGCCGGCAGCTTTGCATTAGACGCTGCTTACCTGAAATCCACCAATTCCTAAACCGGCCGCAAGAACGCGCCGAAGGATCATTCATCATGAGTTCCGAACCTCTTAGTATCTCCGGCGCCCGCGCAAGGGCCTATTGGTTGGCAGGGCTATTTTTCCTTTGCAACCTTCCCGCTGAGGCCCTGGCTTGCGCCTGCGGCTGTAGCGTGTTTGACGTAGGCTCGGTCGCGCTTCTGCCCAAGGAAGGCGAACAGGGCGGCGCCGTCTATTTCGAATGGGATCACTCGAACCAAAACACCAATTGGAGCGGGCTGTCGAAGGCGCCGGCTGCCAACAACGGTGACAAGAATATCCTCACGGATTGGTATGTCGTTGGCTTGAATTACATGCTCAATCGCGATTGGGGCTTTGGAATGCGAATCCCGACTGCGAACCGGTCTTTCCTGACCGACAATAACTTCCCCGAGTCTCCCGGCACGCCAACTGATATTGAGAGAGCTCGACGATTGGCGACATCGAGATCACCGGCATGTATACCGGCTTCTCAAACGACATGTCGAAAGGGCTCATCTTCGGCCTGAAATTGCCGACTGGTAACTGGCGGGCTGTGGGCTTCGATCGCGACACCAATGTCGGCACAGGCAGCACAGATCTCGTCCTTGGCGGGTTTTGGCGAGGCCTCATCACCGGCGACAACGCTTGGCAATATTTCGCTCAAACCAAATTCGTACAGCCGCTTTTGACGCATTCGGAAGCTGATCCAACTTTCGGTGCAGCTCCCGGGGATTACCGTCCGGGTATGTCGCTCGACACGGCCATAGGCATTACCTACAACAACTGGTATCATGTCGGCCCGTTCGACAAAATCGCTCCTCTCCTCCAACTCATCGTCTCCCACCGGCAGCCTGACAGTGGTGCGGCTGCCAATCCGGGCGATACCGGGTATGACAGGATTTTCATCTCTCCTGGTGTCGACTTCACCAAGGTGCTGAGCGATGAAGAGAACAAGACATTCAAGCTCTATGGGGACGTCGAGATCCCCGTCTATGAGAGAGTGAATGGGAACCAGATGGTCTCTCCGTATCTCCTAAAGATCGTGGCCGCTTACACGTTTTGACGCATCGAGCAGTGGGCGCGAGGCCTCGGTTCTGCATTGAAGGAAGGCGAGTGGCTTGGGCTCTACCGCGACCGCCGGCGAGCGCCTCGAAGGTGCAATCCTTGAGGAACTGAAGACGCCGGCACATTGACGGAGGCATCATGACGAAAACGCTGTTGGAGAAGACCTGTACGCCCTGCCGCGGAGGCGTCCCGCCTCTCACGCAGCAAGAAGCCGAAACCTTGCTCGCTGAAGCCCCGGAATGGGTGCTCAAGGATGAGGCACACCGAATCGAGCGGACTTTCCGTTTCCGGGACTTCCGCGAGGCGCTCTCATTTGTGCAGAAGGTGGGTGAACTCGCAGAAGCTGAAGGTCACCATCCCGATATCAGCTTCGGTTGGGGCTACGGGACTGTGTGGCTGCGCACCAAGAAGATCGAGGGTCTCCACGAGAACGATTTCATCATGGCGGCGAAGATCGATCGGCTCGCGGCGGCGTGAGGAGCAGGCATGCCACGAGCATCTGGCGACAGCAATAAATGCTAGTC
>JBAUNL010000842.1:0-16807 GCA_049579205.1 Rhodomicrobium sp.
AGGCATATCGCGAACGCGAACGCCAAGAGCATGCGCGACCGCATTTCCGATTGCGGCTGCGGTGGGACCAGTGGCGCATTCCCCAGCGCCGAGCGAGGGTTCTCCCGGCGGCTCGATGATGTTGATCTCAATCTGCGGAATTTCCGAAAATTTCAGGATCGGATAGTCCGCCCATGACCGGACCGAGAACCCCGCTTCCGTCCACCCTATGAACTCCTTCAGCGTCCAGCTTGCCGCCTGCACGATCCCGCCTTCGATCTGGTTAAGCAGGCCATCGCGATGCACCACGAGGCCAGCATCGACGGCTGCCCACACATGGCGCAGCGTCACATGGTCTGTTACCTCGACATCCGCCACAACGGCACAATAAGCAGCCGAATTCTTGTAGCGCGCGAGGCCGATCCCGCGCCCCAAACCATCTCCGCCGGGCGCTTTCGTATCCCAGTTAGCCAATTGTGCAGCCGCCTGAACAACCGCCCTCCCGCGCTCGTCCTCAAGATGTTTCAGCCGGAATTGGACCGGATCGATGCCGGCGAGGTTCGCCAATTCGTCCATGAAGCTTTCGATGGTGAAGATATTTCCATGCGCCCCGAGCGAACGCAGGGCCGAACTGCGCAATGGGCCTTGCGGCAGCAAATGATGCGTGATTTGCCGTTTCCCGAGGGAGTAGATTGGGACTGCGTTGCGGTCCCCGCCTCCCGAGGGCCTGGGCACATCGTTGGCAGGACTCGGAGCGTGCGGTGAAGACAGATGCCAAGCGGCAAGAAGGTTAACGCCGTCGCCGATCCCGGGCCTGGCAACGTGGGGCGGGCTCCAAACCTCGTAATTCCATTCGGTAATCGTGCCTGCCTCGTCGAGTCCCGCAGAAACCGCCATTCGCATGGCGGCGCCGAAGGGAGACCAGCTCAATTCATCGGCGCGGCTCCACAGGCACATCACGGGCGCCCCCGCCGATCGCGCCAGCAGCGCTGCGTCAAGGGCCACATCATCGGCTGCATTGTGCCCATAGCAGCCTGCTCCATGAACATGAAAGACCTGGACTTGTTCGGGGGATAGCCCGAATACCCGCGCGAGCTGACCCCTTAATGGATAGACACCTTGGGTGTGCGACCAAACCTTAAGGCGGTCGCAGGACCATTCCGCAATGGCGCAAGAGGGGCCGATGGAGGCATGGGTGAGATAAGGCCGCGTATAGGAGGCTGCGTGCCGCTCGCGAATCTTCTCCGCCGCCGGCTCCTCATCCTGCAGAAACACCGTGCTTCGAGGCGTGAAAGCCGCCATCCAGCCATTCGTACCGTCATAGGCCGGGAGAGCGCCTGTCCTGTCCCAGACAGCGGTTTTGGAGGCAACCTCGATGGCGGCGGCGGCCTGCTCGTCTCTGAGTGCAGCCACGGCAAAGAAACCGCCGTCTAATGCCACATGGACGACGCCAGGCTGTGCCTTGACCTGCTCAAGATCAACGGAAACAAGCCGGTCATTCGGGTGAGCTGGGCGCAGAACGCGGCCATAAAGCATTCCGGGCAGCGTCATGTCCTGAATGAATGCGGCCCCGGAAAGCTTTGTCTCCAAATCGATCCGATCCAGCCCATCCTGATTGGCAGTGCCGCCTTTAATGACGGGTGCCGGCAGATCTGAGGCCGGAATATCCAGATTAATCTTAGAGTTAAGATCCCAGTAACTGATGCCCTCGCCGCCCCCCAGCCGGGAGAAAACCCCGTCTGATACGTCGAGCGTGTTGCTTTTGCCACTCAGAACGGCTTGGGCGCGATCTTCGAAAAGGGAGCGAACGATTGCGCAGACATAGCGCAGTGCCGCTCCGCTGTGCTCGATGGAGAAACTGCCCGCTGTCAAACCCTCATTGGGTGAGGTTACCGTGTTGACCCCGGCCACCTCGATTGCACTGGGACGCATACCAAGCTCCTTGGCTGCGATCGCGACGAGCGCCGTGCTGACACCCTGGCCGAGCTCAACCTTACCAGGGCAAATCGTGACGGTGCCAGCGCGACCGAATGTCACCCATCTGCTCAAGATAGGATTGGCGGCAAGATTTGATGGAAGCCCGCTCATCGGCGGGCTCCTTGAGCGGAGATCGCACGGTCAATGGCCCGCAGAATACGTGGCTGCGATCCGCATCTGCAAAGATGACGCTCGTCCAAAGCTTGGATGATTTCTTGTCTGCTCGCCGGCGGCTCTTGCGCCAAGAGGGCCGCGACGGTCACGATGATACCGTTCGTGCAATAGCCGCACTGTGCGGCTTGCTCATCGAGGAAGGCTTGCCGGACAAAGCCCAAGTTATCGTTCCCCGCTACGGCCTCTATCGTCGTTACTTTACGCCCCGCGATCTCCTCCATGGCAAGGTTGCAGGTCTGAACCGGGCGCCCGTCCAAAAGAACGGTGCAAGCCCCGCAATGGCCTTCCAGGCAGCCAATCCGCGTTCCTTTGAGGTCAAGATCCTGACGCAGCGCCATAAGCACCGGAGTCCTCGGAGGCAGTCTGAGCTCATGAACTTGCCCATTTACCGTGACTTGGATTGGCGCCATTTCTTGCGTTGTCATATCATCCTGCTTCAGTGTGCAGCGTGAAAGACGCCGAGGTTCTGGGTGAGGAGCGCGTCATTACCGCGCACATCGGCAACGGGACCGGTGAATACGCAGCGCCCGGCGTTGAGGATCACAATGCGGTCCGCGAGCCCTAGGGCCAATTGATGGTTCTGCTCCACCAGAATGATCGACAGCCCATCCTTTTTGAGCCGCTCGATAGCTCGAACTACCTCCTCCACGATGAGCGGCGCAAGGCCCTCCGATGGCTCGTCCATAAGCAGTACCCTTGGATTGCGCATAAGCGCCCGGCCTATGGCGAGCATCTGCTGCTCCCCGCCCGATAGCGACCCAGCAAACTGGCCTTGCCGCTCTTCGAGGCGGGGAAACATCTCGTAGACACGGGTTCTAGTCCAAGCAGCCATCTTGCTTTTACGGACGCGACGCGCGGCAACAGCCAGGTTCTCCCGCACTGTAAGGCTTTTGAAAATGCGCCGCCCCTGCGGCACGAGTGCTATCCCCTGTGCAGCTATGCGCTCGGGACTGCATCCAGAAATGCTCCGGCCGAAGACTTCGATAACACCACGTGGTGGCACCAGGCCGACGATGGCGCTCATACAAGTCGTCTTGCCTGCCCCATTACGCCCGAGGAGGCCGATAACATTTCCCTCGTCCAGATCGAATGACACGTCCTGCAAGACGTGACTATCGCCATAATAAGCGTCGATACCGAACAGAGAGAGAGCCTTATTTGCCAAGGTAGACCTCGCGGGTCCGGGGGTCGCTCAAGACTTCATCCCTTGTGCCTTGGACCACAACCTCACCGAAGTTCAGCAAAGTCATGCGTTCGGCGAAATCGAGCGCAACATCCATATCGTGCTCGATCATAAGAACTGTTACGGATCTCGGAATCGTGTCTAGGAGACGCCTGATATCCTTGCGCTCACCGGCTGACAATCCTGCGAAGGGTTCATCGAGCAACAGGACTTTGGGATCTTGCGCAAGAGCCATCGCGATTTCCACGCGGCGGCGCTCTCCATAGGACGTTTCCGAAAGCTGGCGCTGAGAGAGATGCTCGAGGCCAACACGTGCCAGCGCCGAACTAGCCCTGCCGGCGAGATCGCGCATACTCTCGAGGCTAACAAAAGGGTTCCACTTGCGGAAAGATAGAGCAAGCAGACCCAGCATCACATTGCGGATGATCGTGTCGCGTTGGAACAGCGTTATGATCTGATAAGTCCGCGCCATTCCGGATTTTGCCCGCTTGCGGCTCGGTTGACGCGTTATATCACGCCCATTCAGCTCGATGGTGCCGCTGTCGGGGGCGAGTTCACCCGTGATCAAGTTGAAGAGGGTGGTCTTGCCCGCTCCGTTGGGCCCTATGATGAGATGACGGACTCCTGGCTCGATCGATAAATCGACATTTCGTGTAACCCTCAAGCCCCCGAAAGACTTGCTAAGGGAGCGGACGCTGAGCGCGCTCATGAAGTACCGCCTGTGCTATGGGAGGCGGATGCCGGAATACTGGCTGCAGGGGGATTTGCATAGGCCTGCTGCTTGCGCCGCGCCTGAAGCAATCTCCGGGTGAGCCGCATCGTGCCCGGAATCAGGCCGTCGGGCATGAAACTCACGATCAGAACGAAAATCACCCCCAGGACCAGGTTCCAGCGCTCGATATAGGCGCTGACCACATTCTTCATGATTACAACGATGGCAGCTCCGGCGATCGGCCCTAACACGCTCGCCGAGCCGCCCGAAATGACCATAAGAAGAGCTTCGGCAGAAGTCTGTATCCCGGCAATTTGAGGACTTATGAACTGATTGTAGTAGACGAACAGGAGTCCGGCCACGCCGGTCCAGAACCCGGAAAAGACGAACGCCAGGAGGCGGATTAACCAGACGTTATAGCCGAGCGCATTCATCCTGCGAGGCTGGTCTCGCGTGCCGCGCACAGTAGCGCCGAACGGCGACCTCACGAAGAAAGCCATAAGCAGAACATTCAGCAGGAAGACAATAAGCGTCATCCAGTAGAACGCTGACGGCGTTGTCAAATCTATATCGAATGGCGCAGGCCTGCTTTGGAGATTCACGCCGTTGTCTCCATTTGTCAGCGAGACCCAGCGGTATGCAATTCCCCAGACAATCTGGCCCAAGGCGAGGGTTATCATCAGGAACCCTATGCCGGTGGCACGAAGAGCCAGAACAGCAAAGACGACTGAAGTAAGAACAGACGCACACACAGCGGCGGCGGCTGCAATCAATTGAGAATAGCCGGCCTGCAATAAAATGCCCGCGGTGTAGCCGGACACAGCGAAAAGGGCCGCGTGACCAAGCGAGGTCAGCCCGGCATATCCAACAAGGATATTGAGCGCTTGCGCGAAGATCGCCCAGAACAGGATTTGACTGGCCACATTGATGTAGAAGCTGTTCGCAATCCACAAGGGCGCCGAAACAAGCAAGGCCAACGCTGCTCCGGCCAATGTCCAAGCTATCCTAGGGGAAGCCGTCAAAACGCGCCCCTTCCGAACAGACCTTGCGGCCTGACCGTCAGCACCACCACCATGGGCACGAACAAAATAACGTAAGAAAGATCGGGCAACAGCGCCTGCCCGAAATTATAGAGAAAGCCGATAATAAAACTGCCGGCTAGCGCTCCCAGCAAGCTACCCGTGCCGCCAAGTATCACGACGATCAGCGCGAGAGGCAGCATCTCCGAGTCAAGTCCCGGATAAATGGATAGGTAGGGAGCGCCGACAACACCGCCGAAGGCCGCGAGCCCCGCGCCGAGGAAGAACACCAGCGTGAATAAAAGGGAAACCCTGATCCCGATCACTCGTGCAATGGCTGCGTCATCCACACTGGCCCGGATCATCGCACCAGTGCGGGTCCGTTCGACCAGAAGCCATAGGCAGATGGCGACAACGACAGCAACGGCGACCATCGCTATTCGATAAAGCGGAAAAACAAGGCCGCCGGCCATCACAGCGCCCTTTAACCCCTCCGGCGTTTGCGGCTGAATCGGATCGCCCGTCCAGACCATCAAGCAAACGTCTGCGATGATGAATGAGAATCCCAGCGTCAGGAGCACCTGCGCCAATTCCTGCCCTGCTAGCCGCCGCAACAGGAATCGTTCAACAAGCGCGCCTAAAAAGCCGACTGCGGCTGCGCTCGCCAGCGCCGAACCCCAAAAACCTAGGCCGCTGGACGAGAATGTTACCCCAAGATATGCGCCAAGCATGAAGAGAGAGCCATGCATCAGATTGGGGATGCGCATCAGCCCGAAGATCAAGGAAAACCCTGCCGACAGCAGAAACAGCAGGCCGCCAAAAGCAACGCTGTTCAAAGCCAATGTCGCCCACAGGGTCATCTTGTACTCTATCGCCGGCTATGTTGCGGTGGGGTCCAGCTCCCCGATTATTCGAGGTTCTTTGCGGGCGGATAGTCGCGCGAATAGACGGGGTTCTTCAAGAACTCGTCGGGAGGATATGTCCAGAACTGGCTGACATTCGGATAGGTATGAATAATGCTGTTGACGAGCTTCCCGTCTTTCTTCTCGCATTTGCGAATGAAGATCGTGCCAACGACGTTGCCGTATTTGTCGATCGTGAATGGCCCGCGCGGCGTATCCTTGAGTGAGACCTGATGAAGAGCCGCGGCGAGGGTCGTTCCATCGGCATTGCCACCCACAATCTTCAAGGCCGCTTCAACGCATTGGCCCCCGATATACATGCCCGATGAATAACCGCCGGGGAGGACGCCGAAATCCTTCTGCATATCGGCAATGAAGCGGTGATTGGATGGAGTGTCGAGGGACGCAGAGTAATAGGCGGCGGAATAGACCCCCAAAGCTTCGTCGCCGAAGCTCTTCAAGAGCGCGTCATCCATTGCGGTCCAACCGCCAACCAGCGGTATCTTCGCTTTCATCCCAATGTCGGAATAGGTGCGAAGGAATTTCACGGGATTCGATCCCGCCAAACCGAAGAAGACGCAATCCACGTTACCGATTTGCGCGATGAAGGGGGTATAATCGGGGGTCGCGAGCGGCGGCCAAAGCTTCTTCACAACCTTCCCGCCGAGATCCTCAAAGACGCGCTGGAAGCCGGCGACCTGCTCATAGCCAAACGCAAAGTCTTCCGAGAATGTCGCGGCCCGCCGGTACTTTAGATTCTTGTAGGAGTAATCCCCCATCGCATGGCAGCATTGGGCGGACGTCGCGCTAGGCCTGATGATGTAGGGGTTGACGTGGCGCTGAGTCACATCCTCCGCCGCCGCAACCGCAATCAGCGGAGTTTTGGTTTGCCGGATATAGTCCGTGATAGCGAGAAGCTCAAAGGCGGCGAGCGGTCCAAGGATTACATTGACTTGGTTACGCTCCACGAGTTCTTGGGTTTTGGTCTTCGCGCCAGCCGGATTACCTCCGGTGTCTGCAACGGTTAGCTCGATTTTCCTGCCGACCAGCGTGTAGTTCTTCTCTTTCAGGAAGGTGACGAGCCCCTGCTCCATCTGGTTTCCGCCTTGGGCAAGCGGGCCGGTCTTCACCGTTAGAAGGCCGATTTTGAACGGCGCTTGCTGCGCAATGGCCGGTTTTGCAACAGCAGCCGCTACGGCAGCCGCGCCAATGCCTTTTAGGACGGTTCTGCGTTCAATACTCATGTGTTTCCTCCAAGTGCTTTTTGTTTTGTTTCTGCGGTTTGTGTTAGCGGGGGTTAAGTAGTTTGCTTACGCCGGTGGAATGATGGGAAGCAGCAGAAACGCCTGAGTATTGCTGCCTAGATGCAGGGTTGTTTCGCCATCGAAGATCGATGCAGGACGGTCGCGCGGGTCGTTGTGCAAGAAGGGCCCACAGCCAAGAAGCTCATTCTTGAAGTTGGAAAGCTTGGCGCCCGTTGACTTCTGCCACTCGTAATCTTTGCCCCGCACGCTAAGCGCCAGTCTGTATCCCTTCGGCACAACAATGGAAGTTGGCCAAATCTCGATATTGAGGTCCACCGGTTCACCGGGGATCAACGCCTGAATCTCGTCATGAGTGTGATAAGGGCGCCAAGGTTTCGAAAGACGCGGATCGAGCTTTCGGTGGGAAGCCCGGAGCCAGCCCTGCGCAGCAGGCGTGTGAGGGTCGATGGCGCCCATGAAGGTCACCTCCTGCATATCCCCGGTAAATACCCTGAAAACCAGGAAAATATCGGCATCCTTCGTGCTGGATGAAATCCGAAGCGAACATGCGATGGGGCCGGTAACCTCCATCGCATCGGCCAGTGGCGCGGATAAAAAGGTGAGCCCGTCCCCCATTCCCTGGAACGAAAGCTTGGTCTCCCTATCCGGCGGCGCCGGCGATAATGTCTGAGAGGCACCGTCGAGGTAGAATTTCGCCCATTTGGTTCTGGCCAAAGGCCATTCATGCTCGAAACGTTCCTCGAAACAGTCCGTGTGGCGGAGCTGCAGCTGGACGCGCGGCTGGTCCGGCCAGCCATTGCTGACGCCTTTCAGGAAGTGATCGAAAAAGCGCAATTGCAGTTCGCGGCCGTAATCGGTGTAGAAATGCGTCCAATGTTCGAGGCCGTGGGCTTCGAGCCACTTATCCTTCGACGCCGCGTGCATGAAGCCTTCGAAGTTGCCTCGCGGATGTAGCCCTTGGCCACCCCAATTGGCGGCGGACAGGAACGGCACCGTGACCTTGTCCCAATCCGGGGATCTCTCGCGATGATAGGCATCGTCAAGGGGATGGCTCAGGATCTCGTCCCCAAAGCTGCAGCGGTTTTCGCCGAGTTGGGTGTCGCTTAGCGTTTCGTCGCCGCAAACGAGAAGACCGCTAACGGCGCTGCGCGGGCCGCGCTCCCCAAGGCCGTGTTGTACGGTTTTGACCTGCATGTCATACCAATTAGCCCAGAATGTTGAGAGTATGCCGCCGTGATGCGTCATATCCCGGTACCAGTCCGCCGCGCCTTCCCAGATGCACATGGCGGCAAGATGCTTCGGCTGGCGCGAGGCTACGTGCCACTGATTGATGCCGTAGTATGAGACGCCATTCAGGCCAACTTTGCCGGAACACCAGGGCTGTGCGGCCGCCCACTCGATGCAATCGTGAAAGTCCTGCGTCTCCCGTGGAGAGAAATGGTCGATGTACCCCGGTGAGCGGCCGGTTCCGCGAGAATCGACACGGACGCAGGCATACCCGTGCGGAACCCATTTCTCGGGGTCAACGACTTCCCAATTTTGATGCTTGTTCGAGGAGCCGTAGGCGACATCCGGATGTTGGGAGATCATTCGTTGCCAGGCGCTGGGATAGCCATCCTGAAAGGCAAGCCCCTTGGCATAAGGCCCATATGTCAGGATTGCAGGAAATGGACCGCCATCCGTGGGCAGGAACACATCGGCCTTCAGGACAAGGCCGTCATCCATAGGGATTTCCATGTCCCAATGAATGAGCATGCCTTCCTGCTCTGTGGTGAAACCCATCGGAATGCCGCTACCCTAGAGATGCCGAGGCTATTCCTGGCACAAATATTCCACCCGATAAATTAGACGCGTGACTAGCGCCGGCTTCGTTCTGGCCTGCACTCCGCATCACCCCCAAGCCCCGCCATCTGCTCCCGATACCAGTCTCCAATCTCGCTTGCCGTCATGAATGCGACATCCGGCTTCGAGATTACGTAATCGAGCAATTCCTCCAGATACTTTATTCTGTGCGGAACCCCGGTAATGTAGGGATGGATGGATATGGCCATGATCCGCGCGTTGGACTCGCTTTCCTGATAGAGGCGGTCGAACTGATCGATGCCACGGAGGAGAAGCTCCTCGGAGCGATGCTGCTGAAGGGCATAGACGGCGATGTCGTTGGTCTCAACGGTATAAGGGATTGTTGTGATCGTCCCCGAGGGCGTTTGGATGTCCTGGGGCAAATCGTCTATCACCCAGTCGGCTACGAATTCGATGCCGTTCTCACGCAGCAAATTTAAAGTGTCCTCCGTTTCCGTGAGCCCCGGGCTTTCCCAGGAGCGCGGCGCTTTGCCCGTAAACTCTGCAATGGCGGCGGCGGTGCGCCGGATCGCATCGTTTTGGTCTTCGAGCTTATGCATCGGCCCCTGCAGGAAGCCATGCCCCATGAACTCCCAACCGGCCTCGCGGGCGGCGGACGCAACTCGGGGATAGGAGTGGCAGACGTTCCCATTGATGGCCAAAGTCGTCGCGATGCCTCGCTTCGTAAGCGCCTCATATTGGCGCCAGAAGCCCGCACGCATCCCATACTCATGCCAGGACCAGTTTGGAACATCCGGCAGTAGCGGCTGGCCCATCGGCGGCGGCAGCACCGTCCTTGGCATGGCGCGCTCTATGCGCCATTCCTCGACATTCAGGATCACCCAGAGGATCATGCGCTTGCCGTCCGGCACGGTCAGCTTCGGGCGGTCGATCAAGGCCTGGTAGGGAATACGATCTGTCAGTGCCATCGGGCCCTCATTCGGCGGCGGCACGAGCGGATTTGCCGGCTGCGTTGATTTGCGGCATAACCTGCTCCGCCATCAAGATCATGGACCGCCGCGCAAGCTCCGGGTCTGTCCAGTCCTTGCCCGCATAAAGCAATGTCCCGAATTCCCCTGTCTCCTCCTGGAACTTCAGGATCTCGTCAGCGACCTTGTCCGGCGTGCCATAGATGATGAGCTTGTCGCAGACCATCTCTAATGTCACTTCATCGTTCGGCTGATCTCGATAGGTCTTGAACAGCTCGATGCGGCCATTTTTTACCAGCTTCGTGAAAAGCGACCGGTAGTAATACACATACGGGCCATTGGGATCTGTCGCATACGCTTTTGCGGTCTTCGCATCGTTAGCAACGAAAATGCTCTTGGCTACGCGCCAATTGGCTGGATCGGCGACCCGGCCCCCTTTTTCGCAGCCTTCGGCATATTTCGGCCAATGACTCTTGACCCATGCAGGCATCAGGAAGTTTGCCGAGATTGGGTCCCAGCCCCGAATTGCTGCCTCGGTCACCCCCTTGGAGAACGGCGCGACGGCTGTAACAACAATCGGAGGATGCGGACGCTGGAGGGGCAGCGGAATGTAGCCCTGGCCGATCTCCTTCATCATCGTCCGCTCTGTCGAGATCGTCCAGTACTTCCCCTTCAAATTGTACGGCGGTTCGCCTGCCCAAATCGCGAGGACCTGGTTGATTGCCTCGACGAACATTTCATTCCGATTGGCATCGAGATTGCCGAACAGCTCGGCATCGGAAAGCAAGCCTCCAGGACTGATGCCAAAGATGAAGCGCCCGTCCAGCATGTGATCCAGCATGGCGATGGTCGAGGCGACCGCACCGGGATGAGAATTCGGCAGGTTTACCGTGCCGGTACCCAGCTTTATTCTCTTGGTCGCTGCGGCAATCCACGCCAGAAAAGCGACGCAAGATGTGATGTTCTCGGCCTGATCGGTGGAATGCTCGCCAACATACGCTTCCGAGAAGCCTAACTCTTCAGCGAGAAGGAACGCCTCGCGATCTTCCGCCAAGGACTTGCGCCAGTCCTTCCCTAGCGGATGGATCGGCATGGTAAAAAATCCCAGTTTCATGAGGCTTCCTCACAAACAGCGGTCTCTAAAGCACAATCTAGGATAGGACGTCACCAGTAAAAAATGATGATTTCTACTCCGCGCTATTAGATTTTATAATGGCTCATGCTTTCACTTCGCAAAATCCGCGCATTCGTGGCCGTTTTTGAAGAAGGCTCCTTCACCGCCGCCGCGGCTCGCGAAGGCGCAACCCAATCCGGAATATCGCAGCAGGTGAAACAGCTTGAACAAGCGTTGAAAGCTGTTCTTTTCGTGCGCGAGGGGCAGTCCGTGGAAGCTACCGCTGCGGGGCGCCAATATTACCGCGAATGTTCTGCAATCTTGAAGCGGCTCGATCAGGCGAATCAGGAAGTTGGCAGCGCCATACTGCTTGGAGGGGAAGTCCGCGCAGGGCTCATGCCGACCTTCACGCGCGGTGCATTCGCTCCTGCGCTTCTGCGGTTCATGCAGGAAAGTCCCGGCACTGAGGTTCGTATTACGGAAGCCTATTCCGGCGTTCTGACTGACCTCGTTCGCAAGGGTGATCTCGACTTCGCGGTGGTTCCTGGCTTGCCGGCATCGGTTGGGCTCAACATCAGCCTTTTCGTTCGCGACCGCGAGATGCTTGTGTCCGCTAAAGGCCGAACCGGTGAGCATGGAAAGCCGCTCAGACTCGCAGAGGCAGGCCCGCTGAAAGTGGTGCTGCCAGGGCAGCAAAATACAAGGCGAGCGAATATCGAAAGCTACTTCGCCACCAATGGCGTCGAGATTGCGCAACGGCTCGAACTCGATGCCATGATAGGAACGCTCGAATTCATCCGTAACTCGGATTGGGTTGCCGTACTTTCCTCCATCATCATGGCCGGTGATTTTGAGGGTGAGCAGTACGAGATCCGCCCCCTCGTGGACCCCCGGCTGGACATCGATTTCGTTCTGATAGAGCCTGCAAGAAAGGCCACGCCGGCAGCCGCCCGCCATTTCGCGCGGGTATTGAAAGAAGAATCGGAAAAAGCGATCGCGCCGCGAAGCTGGGATTAAGGCTGTGGTGTGATCGGCTCGAATGGGAGCAGCGTCAAAACGGAAAGGGGCACATGGCGCATTATCTGTGTTCTTGTTCGCGAAAAGGAAGGCTCGGGACAAAACCTGCGGGTTTTCCGGCCTGACAAATTCTATTTCAACCAAACACGCTGTGGTACTCGGCTCGCTTGACCGTTGGAATCCGGCAGCAAGTCCCGCTCATCCTGCTTCCGTATCTGTCGGTAAGCGGACCCTTGCGAAACGATGTTGACTACCGGGGATGTTGCTCACGGTTGGAGCGTCTGAGAGAGAAAGAGGGGGAGACATCCACCGGCCATGACGCGAGCCGGACTTAGCTTTAGAGATACCCGGTGCCCATTTCACTCGCGAAGCGCGCCGGTGATCCTTCCCAGACAATGCGGGCATGTTCCAAGACATAGACGCGATCGGCATGGGGCAGCGCGAACGTCACATTCTGTTCGCCGAGCAGCACGGTAATTGGGGTTGTCTGCCGCAGAAGCTCGAGCGCTCTGGAGATATGCTCGAGGATTACCGGCGCCAAGCCGAGCGTTGGCTCATCGAGTATCAGAAGCTTGGGCTTCGTCATGAGCGCGCGTGCAATAGTGAGCATTTGCTGCTCGCCACCTGAGAGCGTCGCCGCGTTCTGCCTCTGGCGCGATTTAAGAATGGGGAAGAGATCGAAAAGCCAGGTCCGGCGGTCTGCGCCTTCGCCTTTGGGTAGGTGCTGCGCGCCAAGGTCCAGGTTTTCGCGAACCGTGAGATCGCCGAACAGCTCGCGCGTCTCTGGGCACTGGACAATGCCGCCGCGTGCGATAGACGCTGCGGATTTGCCTCGCAGCGAAGCGCCACCCCAGTCTATCGTCCCTGAATAGGGCACGAACCCGGATATCGCATTGAAAAGCGTTGTCTTGCCCGCACCGTTGATGCCAACCACGGACACGAACTCGCGCTCATGGACGTGAAGCGAGACGTTCTCCAACGCCTGTGCCTTGCCATAGAAAACGCTTAGATCTTTCACCTGCAGCAACGGAACAGCGTCCTTGAATTCCGTCTCTGGCCGCGCGTGAGTCTCAATGCTACCGCCAAGGTAAACGCGGCGCACAACTTCGTTCTTCATCACCTCATCGGCAGTGCCTTCGGCGACACGCTCGCCGAGATAAAGCGCGATCACGCGGTCGGCGAGTACCGCCACGCTTTTTACATTGTGATCGATAAGCAGGACCGCCCGCCCTTCCGCGCGGAATCGCCGGATGAGATTAGAGAAGGATGCCATCTCACCTTGGGTCAGCCCGGCGAAAGGTTCATCCACCAGAACGACGCGCGGGTTGCGGGCGATCGCCTTTGCAAGCTCAAGCTTGCGCAAGTCTGCAAAGGGCAGTGTGCTTGGCCTCCGGCTCAACACCTCGCTGAGACCAACGCTTTCCGCGATGGCGCGGGCACGGCTATCCACATCCGGATCGGCAAAAAGCCGGACAAGGCTATCGGGAAGAAGCGCAAGCTTTATGTTCTCGAAGACCGTTTGGCGCTGAAGCGGCCGGGAGTGCTGAAAGACTATGCCGATACCCCGGCGGGCGATCTTGTGGGATGGAAGTCCGGCGATCTCTTCGCCATCGAGCACGACCGAACCGGCGCTCGGACGCTCGATACCCATGATCAGTTTCATGACCGTGGATTTTCCGGACCCGTTTGGCCCAATGAGCCCAAGGACCTCGCCCCGCCGCAGCTCAAAATCTAAATTCTTTACAGCGATGAGGCCGCCGAAATTCTTGGTAAGCCCCTTTACGCTCAAGCAGGTTTGCGTTTCGGCTCTCATGCGCGCTCCCGCCAAGCGAGCATTCCGAAGAAGCCATTCGGGAAAAAGAGCACGACGAGGAGGGCGGTGATGGAAACGATAAGCGTCGCCAGCTCACCTGTTGGGCGCAAGGCTTCCGTCATGCCGATCAGGAATATCGAGCCGATTGCGGCGCCGATTATGGTGCGCCGTCCGCCGAGAACGGCGGCGATGATGATCTGAACACCCACGGAAACGTCGATCAAAGTGCTGACGGATGCGACGCCGAGATAAAAAACAAGAAGGGCGCCCCCGAGACCCGAGAACAACGCGCTGATCAGAAACGCGACAAGCTTGTGCTTTGTGATGTTGAATCCGAGCGCTCCGGCCTGAATCTTATCCTGGCCGCTGGCTTGGAGGATAAGCCCAGCCGCCGAGCGCGAAAGGCTATAGAGAATTACACCGCTGACGGCCAAGAAACCCAGTGCGATATAGTAGTTGGTCGAGGCATCGATGCTGATCACATCCGGCACCACAAGGCCGATTTCCCCTCCTGTAAGGTCTGCAAAAACCACGATGAGATTTTGCAGGATCAACACCGCGACAACGGTGGTAAGGCTGAAATAAGGGCCACTGACCCTGAGCGCGGGAAGAGCCAGCACCAAGCCGCCGATAACAGCAGCAAGTGTGCCGAGCGCGACGCATATCCAAATCGGCAACCCATAGCGATTATCGACGATGCCGGCCGTATAGGCTCCAAGCCCGAGGAGGAAGGTTGGGCCGAAATTCACCTCGTTCGCAAACCCGAACAGGAGGTCCCAGGCCATGGAGAAGACGCCGAAATAATACGCAACGGTGAGGAGCCCCAAAATGTAGCCCGAAACCCAAAGCGGCAAATATGCTGCGAGCCCGATTGCGATGATCGCGAACCAGAAAACCGGAGACAGCAAAATGCGCAGCATGTTATCGCCTCCCCAGAAGGCCCCGTGGCCTCACGTACATCACCGCGACGAGCAGGAGCAGAGAAGGGATGAAGCGGTAGGCCGGCGAAATAACATAGGCGGTCACGGTTTCGATATAGCCAACCACATAGGCCGCGATCAGCGATCCGGTCACGCTGCCCAGCCCGCCAAGCACCACTATCGAGAAAGCGCTGCCGGTGAGAGGGCCGACGCTATAGGAACTAACTCCCAAAAACATACCCAGCAACACGCCGGCAAGTCCGGCGAGCACACCGTAGATCAGCCAGACCGCGATATAAATCCAAGAGAGCTCGATCCCCAGCAGCGTCACGCCACGCGGATTCATGGAGGCAGCGAGCACCGCCTTTCCCGCTCGTGTCTTATTGACCAAGAGCCAGAGAAGGATAATAGCAAGCCAGCAGACGATGGCGGTGAAGATTTCGTTGGACGGCGTCCTCACGCCAAAGATGTTCACCACGCCCTCGACAATAGGCAGAACGGTCTTCGCATTGCTCGTGAAGAAGTAGGCTATCGTCTCCTGAATGATGATGCCCCAGAGCAATGTCGCAGTGAGAATGAAAATTTCGCGCTCGTCATTTCGTATCGCCCGCGAGCGCTGAATCGGTTGGACGACGAAAGCATAGGTCACCATCGCCAGTACGACACTGATGGCAATGCCAAAAACGGCCCCCGCATAGGTGTTCATATTGAGGTTGCTTCCGGCGGCCCAGGCGGCAACAGCAGCGGCCACCATCAACGCGCCATGGGAAAGGTTGAGGACGCCGGATACGCCAAAAATCAGCGTGAAGCCCGTCGCCCCCAAAGCATAAAGGGCGCTCACAGCGAACCCATCGATCAATATCTGCAGTGATAGCAAGCTGTTACTCCGAAGCCTTTCTTCCCTGGGTCTGATGTCCAAAAACGCATTGGCTAATGCCAATTAACCGTCAACAGACAGGCTCTGCATCATTAAAAGCGAAACCCCCGGCTTATCACCGGGGGTTTCAAGAAGGCTAGTTTGAAGCGTTGATTTTGATGAAGGAGGGGAACGTCAATTTTCCATTGGCGAGGTTTGCAGGCCAAAGGTTGACCTGCTTGCCATTCTGCCATTGCAGCATGAGCCCGGTAATGAAGCCTGGCCCGACCCTGAGGCCATGAACGTGAGGATCGCCCTTGGGCATGAATTGGACCCGGCCGATGGTGCCCTCGTAATCGGTCGCTTCCATCGCGGTTACGAGCTTTTCGCTGTCATCCGATCCGGCGCGCTTGACCGCATCAGTGATGATAAAGACATCGTCATAGGCCGTGTAGCCCGCGTAAGAGGGGAAGTTGCCGTATTTTTTCTGGAAGGCGTTGACGAAGGGAAGGGTCCTAGGCGTGGTTGCAACATCCGGCCCCGAAACGGCTTGGTAGCAGACACCCTCGGTGGCGCCATTGGTGTCCTTCCAGAAAGTCGAGTTTGACGCTTGAGAAGAGATTCCGAACATCGGAATCGGCACCTGCTGGTTCTTCCATTGAACGGTGGGCTGAACGCCGACATGGGAAATGCCGGTGATCATCACATCGGGCTTCAGGTCCTCGATCCTGTTGAAGATCGGCGTAAAGTCGGTCGTGTCCGGCGAGAAGCGGATATGATCCAGAACCTTTAGTCCGATCTCGGGCAGGCATTTTTCATAACCTGCATCGAGCGGCGTCGTCCAAGCGGCGTCCTCGCTCATGATGACGGCGGATTTCATTTTGAGATTTTTGATAAGAAGATCTTTCGCCGCTTCGCAAACGGAGTGCGCAAGTCCCCCTGAGGTCAGATATCCATGAAAGGTATATTTATTGTGTTCGAAGTCCTTGCCGATGTTTGCGGTTATTACGTCGGACGCAGCACCCGGCGTGATCATTACGGTCTTTAGCCGCGCGGCCCATGGCTGCAGAGCTAGGACAACTTCGCTAACGTAGCTGGCGATGAC
>JBAUNL010000843.1:0-2155 GCA_049579205.1 Rhodomicrobium sp.
GCCTGGGCAGCCTCGCTCTTTGCTGCCAGATAGAATGGTATCGCTGAGAAACTGCTCGACGCTTGGCGAGGCAAGCTCTGACTTGAAGCCTCTTCGATGCATGCGAACGTGAAACGAGCTTCCACAAGGACGGGCAGGAAGGGGCACAGTAACTTAAGAAGGGTGGGTTAGATTGAAGTTGCCGATACCCGCAGATCCCGGGTCAGATTCAAACCGCCGTTGACAACAATGGCATAGCGCAACAGCGAAGATACAACGCGAGCCCGAGAACTATTCGGCAGGAGACCCCGCGGCCCACAAGGTGGTGAAGGACTTGGCCGAATGTGAGGATCAGAAGCTGCTGGACCTCATAACCGAAGGGGTCAACCTCGTGGCGCAGCGGTATGGAGAGAAGCCGATAGCGTAAGCGGCTTCAAGGCTTCTTCAAAGGCATGACACCGCGCGCAAGATTGGTGTTGTATGGGCCACCATTTACAGCCCAGTTGATCTCACCCGCGGCGACGCTGACTGGCGCAACGGCAGCGGGTCTATCGAGGATTTTATAGTGGCCTGTGCGAGGACCGTTGGTGAGGATGCCCGGCCGGGCTATAACCCAGGCCAGAGCGCTGCGGCGAATGGCCTGCTCTCACCTGCCTCCCACAGATTTTGCCAAGAACATAAGCTTGGCGCAGTGGCTCGACTCTCAATATCGCGGGCCAAGGCTTCGAGTCTGCCAAACCATTACGCGGCAAAAAAACCATGGCCTCGTCTTTGCCAGGCTCGGCAGCTAAAGCGTTGGCCTCGTGCATGTTCTGCACAATTACCACACTTGAGCTAGGGCGAGGAGAGCTTCACCATTCGGCCCAGAATGCTGCAAAGATTGGTTCTGTGGTGGCTTGCTGACTGCGTAGGCGAGAAGCGCTAGCGTGGCCTCCGACCTTTATCGATCCGGCGCCAATGTATCTTATTGAATCAGTTCATCTTGGGGCGGCCCGTCCGACATTGCCGCAAACGCCATAGGCGCCCCTGTTTTGGAGACGCCTATGTCTTTTCCGCCCTGACTTGGGGGTTATTTGCCAGGCTTAAACTTTCAAAGCTACGCTTTGTTCCATCGGCTAGCGGCGTGCACTCCAGGGAGAGACGCGGGGTTGGAAGGGCACCGGATCGGGCGACAAATCGGCAAGTAGCATCTCAATGTCCCGGATGATGATTTGAAGCCGCGTGGCGATCCCGATATCGCGAGCGTTCCGGCGAGCTTCCTTGACGCGATCCAGCGCCTCCTTGAGACGGACGCGCATGTGAAAGTCTGCTGCTGGGGCCATCGCCGGAACCTCATCAAAGAAAGAGGCTGGCATACCAGAAGCTCAAGTGCAAGCGCACTTATTGCCAGAAAGGTGAGCGAGGCCCCTTTACTTCTTCGCTCCCGAGCTGCCGGAAGGCTTTTCTTTCAAAAACGAAGTGGACGCAGCGGAGGCTTTTGGCTTCTCTGCTTTGGGTTTCTTTGGTTCGCGGTTGCTTCTCTTTTGGCCCTTGGCCATGATTGCCTCCTCGGTGATCTATTACGGACCGTTAGTTCGCTGGACACTAGATGGGGAACTGCCGCGCCAGTGCCCGGGCATCGTCCTATTTCCGCAACAACGCCTCGCCCCTCGATGTAAGGTTGCCGTCCGGGCCCACATGATTGTAGAGCGTCGCCCCGGCTGATCCCGAGATCCGCGCGCTCGTCGAGATCTGGGCGCCGCGAACGAAAGTGCTTCAGACCTCCTCGTCTTCCTCGTAATTGCGCTCGGTCCTGTAAGCCTGCACAACCTTGGCGACCTGCGCCCGATCCTGATCGAAGATGAACGCCACGGCATAGAGAAAGCCGCGCATGTAAAGATCAGCCTGATGTGGGATTCTATCGTCAAACTCTCTTATGCAGTCTTGATAGGTTTTCATTGCGCCCTCCAATTCGCTTGCAGCTAGCAGCCAAGCTCGCCGCTTGCAATATGAACCGCTGGGAACTTACTCTTCGCACCGAACCATCCATACCGCTGCGCCACGAGGTTGACCCCTTCGGTTATGAGGTCCAGCAGCTAACGCGAGGGCCTATATCGGGAACCGGCGCAAACTTGTGAACCATCACTGGGAACAGTAGAGAAAGTTCTGAGGAAGAAGCCAAAGCTAAGCAGCCAAA
>JBAUNL010000844.1:0-2642 GCA_049579205.1 Rhodomicrobium sp.
AGAGCGTTCGGTCGAAAGCCTTTGGGACCGGATCGGCAAACTCTTGGATGGCTTCGCGCCCGTGGAGTGCTTAAACTTCTTTCGTCACGCCGGATATGCGTAAACTAAAACGGGAACCGCTCTAGCGGACAGGCTTCGATGGAGCCAAAAGGGTCACCAGTGTTCAATCGCGCCGGGAAGACCGTTCCTCCATTTCTTCGTTCACTCTCGCAGACCTCGGGAAGATTTTAGCATGTCACTGCCTCATTCCCTGCTAGCAGTGGAATGCCGTCCGCCGGGCATTGATCAGGCGGGTTTGCATGTCACCGTCTCGAAGTTGCGTTCCTTGGCGAGAACGGCCCAGGCGATGCGGGCCAGCTTGTTGGCCAGCGCAATCGCCAGCACGTTATGGTGCAAACGCTTCTTTGCGCTCTCGATCCAAGGCTTCAGGCCATGGCGCTCCCAGCTCATGGGCTTGATGAGCACCACCCAGGCCGCCTGCACGAACAGCTTTCTTAGGTAGCGGTTGCCGCGTTTGGAGATCTTGCCGAGGATCGTGCGGTCCCCGGTAGAGATCTGTTTCGGCACGAGACCGAGCCAGGCGGCGAAGTCGCGCCCCTCAGAGAAGCCATCGCCGGTGCCGATCGCGGCGATCACCGCGGTCGAGATGACTGGGCCAATGCCAGGCACGCTCATGAGCCGCTTGGCGCCGCTATCCCGAAGGCTGAGCCTGGCGATCTAGTCTGAGAGCCGTTCGATACGCACATCAAGCCGGCGCCAATCGGCAGCGAGATCTTCGATCATGTGGGCCATGCGCGGCGAAAGGTCATCGGTGCGCGTGCCAAGGATGGCGGGCAGTTCCGCGCGAAGAAACCGATGACCTTGCCGAACTGCGATCCCACGCTCCAGCATGAAGGCGCGTATCTGGTTGATGACGCTGGTGCGCTGGCTGACAAGGCGCTCGCGCACCCGATGCAGCGCTTGCAGGTCAAGCTGTTCAGGGGTCTTGGCCGTGACGAACTTCATGGTTGGCCGCTGAACGGCCTCCGCGATTGCCTCGGCATCATTGAAATCGTTCTTCTGCCCCCTGGCATAGGGACGCACATACTTGGCCGGCATCAGCCGCGCATCATGGCCGAGCCCGGTGAGTTTTTGCGCGAGGTGGTGAGCGCCGTTGCATGCCTCCATCCCGATAAGGCAGGGCGTCAGATTGGCGAGCCGCGCCTCGATCTGACCGCGAGACCACTTCTGGCGCAGGACGATCGCGCCCTTCTTGTCGAGGCCAACCACGTGGAACGAGTTCTTGCCGATGTCGATGCCGATTACGGCGATGTCAGCAGGGGCTGTCTTACTCATGGGCGTGCTTCTTGGAATGAAGCCCCACCAGCGTCGAGCTTCGCTCGCAGGTGAGGCAGAAGCACGGCCGAACCATCCCATTAGCAGAAGTCACCCAGGTTTGTTAATAATCTCTAACGCTCACGGATACTCTCATGGCTGTATTTCGCGATGGGCGATAAAAGATAGCTGATGATCCGCCGCCGGCCGGTTTTCACCTCGACTGTTACGGCCATTCCGGGCGATAGGTTCACGAGCCTGTTGTCGATTTGCATGGACTTAGCGCCCAGCGACACCCTGGCTGAAAATCCGAAATCCTGCGGCTTTGCGGCGTCCTTTTCCTCAGGACGGGAGGTTTTGCCCTTCTCATCCGGCGGGATGGCATCCCCTGATACGTGCAAAATCTTGCCCGAGAGGAGCCCGTAGCGGGTGAAGGGAAACGTGTCGACCTTGATCTGCGCTTCCTGGCCTTCCTCGACAAAGCCAATGTCCTTATTCGAGACCATGGCTTCGATTTCGAGCTCACTGTCGAGAGGCACCACTACCAAGAGCTGCTGCGCAGGTGTCACGATGCCGCCAACGGTATGGACGGCCAGCTGCTGCACGACGCCATCGACGGGTGAGACGAGGTGTTGCAGCTTGGTCTTCTCTTGCGATTTGATGATGTCCTCCCGGATGCCTGCCGCCTTGCGCTCCGCCTCGGCAAGATCGCCATAGAGCGTGCGCTCGAATTCTGACGCTGTGTGGTTGCGTGTTTCAATGATGGCCGCAACAGCGGCCTCGGCCTCTTTCAAATGCGCCTGCTGGACTTTGAGCTCTTGGCGCTGTTCAGTAAGCTTCTCCTCCGTTTCGAGATAGGCCAGTTTGGTCACTAGCTGCTGGCCGATCAGAGCCCGGTGAACCTCAGCTTTCTGCAAGAGCAGCGGGATGGTGGCCTCAAGCTTTGCGATGGTCGCTTTCGTGGTTGCGGCCTCCGCTTCTTTTTGTGCTTTCTGCAGATCTAAGGCCGCGATCTTGGCCCGGCGCTCCTCGCTTTGGGTGATCAGATACTGCTGCTGGGCGAGAAGCATGCTTGTGGGAACATATAGGGGTGGAGCGTAGCGAGAGATCGGATCACCGGGCGAGGCCAGCTCAGCCCGCAAGCGGGCGATATCGAGCTCCGCTGCCATCAGGTCGGCCTTGAAATGGTTTTGCTCGGCCACATTGATGGCTGGATCGAGGTCGATGAGTGGATTGTCCCGGATCAGCGCTTGTGAGACAAAACAGGGTTAACGCGGAATGGAGGATTTCTGGCTCAATTTGCCCATGAGGGAGCAAAAATGAGACAG
>JBAUNL010000845.1:0-3153 GCA_049579205.1 Rhodomicrobium sp.
CTGAAGCAGCTTCCAAGCGATCGGCGCAATGATCCGGAGTGGAAGCTGTTCGAAGAAGATGCGAACGAGAACGTCTACAACATCGTCCATCTCATCTACCACGCCAGCAAATACGAAGGCTCCTGCAAGGACCTTGAATTCTCACGCCGGACGATGGAGGAGCATTGGAGTGCCGGCTACGCCGACGCCGTTCGAACGCTGCGCCATCCAGAGGTGCTGGAGCGTCCCACGAATGCAGAGGGTTTCAACACCTTCGATTTTTCCATCGATGGGGGGGAATAGGCGCCAGCATTAACGGGCCCCGCCAAATTCAGGCCGGAGTGCGGAGCGTGTGCAACGATTATGAACAACACATTCAGTGGGCCGAATACCGCAACATGATGCAGGCGCTCGGGCTCGCGATTCCGACGCGGCGGACGGAGCTTGATTTGCCGCGGGCCGATGCTCGGCAAGCCAGTCCTGGCGTTGCTGTGGCGAGCTCGTCATGTTCCGCAGGCTCATTTGCGAAACCGTCATCTGCGAGATCTGCACCAGCACTTCATCCGCCCTGCTCGCGAGCGGCCGCAGCTGTTGCTATCGCAGCCGGGCGGCTCCAAATCGGGCCGGCCTTGACAAGACCCGGGCACGGCGCCTTCGGATGAAGGCATGGCTGGGACAGGGAAAGGCTCCTTCCGGCCGAACAAGGAAATATTGTGGAGGCACTGTCATGCCCTGACACCCCTTTCCCCCGAGGTCTGCGAGAGTGTGAAACGAAGCGATGGACGACCGGTCTTCCAGGCGCAATCGAGAACTGGAGACCCGGATAGTCCGAGTTTGAGGCTTCTTTAATAGACAGATCGAATGCGCGCTCATATCCATGATGGCCAGGAGCAGCTGAAACGCTCCCCGATAGGCCCGATACATTGGCGCAAGACCCAACGCTGCTGTCTCGAAGTTTTCCCCTTGCAACACACCGCCGGTCCATACATTCCGGGTCTGAGGCCAAGCTCTCTAAGTCCTTGCCGGGCACATGATTGCAGCGGAGCTGAAAATGCAGCACGGTGGGATCGTCGGAGTGCGTCGATACCGTCGGGCCTGAGGTAGACGTAGTAGTTGTCTTCGCGGCGAAACAAATCGTCTTTTGGCGTGCTCTCAGGACTGCGGTGCAAATAGGGATGCACCATATCGCCCTGGATCGGGCCGGGCCGGACGATCGCCACCTCGATGACGAGATCGTAGATATTCCGCGGCCGCAGCCGCGGCAGCATTGCTGGGAACGTTGAGCGCTTGCCACGAATTATACATTCAGAGGTGAACCAAGCAAGTGCTCGCTCTACTTGCAAAATTCTAGAAAAGGAGCCCCAATGGGCAACACCGATTACGCCGCTAATAGAGGCCACGAGGACATTGAGGAGATGCGGCGTCAAGTGAAGGACCTTACCGACAGATACGGGAGCATGGCGCAAAGTAAGCTGCAGCACGAGAGGCAGATGCTTCGAGGGAATATGGGCGAAGTCGAACAACAGATTCGCGACAGACCCATGCAGGCCGCTGTTATCGCGGCCGGTTTCGGCTTCCTGACTGGCGCTCTTCTAGGGGTTTGGTTAGGGGTTTTTTTCAGAGTCTCTCATGTAGGGGTCTCTAGAGAAAAGTTCTGAAAAACAGGTCAAAATACGCACAATACGCACAGGCCACGCTTTTGGGTAGGCCGTCTCCAAACAAACGCCCGCCACGGCCAACCCTCGCTTGGGCTAGCACCACTCATTGTTCAGCAGGTTTATAAGGTAATCTCCCAGATCAAATCGCGAGGGACAACGGTGCTCCTCGTGGAGCAAAATGCGCAAATGGCGCTCTGTCGCGGATCGCGGCTACGTGCTCCAAACGGGCAGAATCGTCGGCTGAAGGCCCGCCGGCAGCACTTGCCGGCACGGAAGAGATCAAAGCGGCCTATCTGGGCGGCCCGTGACAAGCTCAAAAGATAAGGAGGCGGGATGAACGAAGCGCCTGTCACGATCCGTTTGAGTTCCCTCGACAACGTCGTGATTGCGCGGCTGGATTTACTACCGGGCACGCCGATCCCCGAAGAAGGCATTGCCGCGAATGCCCGCATCCCTCGGGGTCACAAAGTCGCGGTCCGCCCCATCGGGAAGGACGAACCTGTCACGCGATACGGCCAAACAATTGGCTTTGCACGCGGGCCGATCGGGCCTGGCGATCACGTTCACACCCACAATTGCGAGATGCGCGACTTCGATCGCGACTACGCTTTCTGCTCCGAATTCAAGCCTACAGAGTACCTGACCGAGCCCGCTACTTTTCAGGGCACCGTCAGACCCGACGGCCGGGTAGCCACACGCAACTACATCGGTATCCTGACTTCGGTCAATTGCTCTGCAGGTGTGGGCCGCTACATCGCCGAGGCCTTCCGGCGGAACCCCTTTACGGGCGACGGGCTTTTGGCTGCCTTCCCCAATGTCGACGGCGTTGTCGCACTCACACATAAAACGGGTTGCGGCATGGCCGCTGAAGGCGACGCCATGGATGTGCTTCGCCGCACGATTGCGGGCTATGCAAGGCACGTAAATTTCGCGGCTGTGGTCGTGGTGGGTCTCGGCTGCGAGGCAAACCAGATCGGCAATTTGCTCGCCGCGCAGCGACTTCGGGAAAGCAGCAAGCTGCAGACCCTTGTCATCCAGGAGTCCGGGGGCGCGAGGCGGACGGTCGAGACCGGGATCGAGCGCATAAAAGCCGCGCTCGCCGAGGCAAACGAAGTGAAAAGGACTACCGTGCCGGCATCGCATCTTACAGTGGCGCTTCAATGCGGGGGTTCGGACGGCTTTTCAGGTCTGACCGCAAATCCCGCTCTCGGGGCAGCCTCCGACCTGATCGTGCGGCATGGCGGGACCGTCATCTTGTCGGAGTCGACAGAGGTCTATGGCGCGGAGCATCTTCTGACGCGGCGGGCGGCGAACCGCGAGGTGGGCGAGAAGCTCGTCCGCGTCATGAAATGGTGGGAAGACTACACGGCGAGAAACGGCGGCAAAATTGACAACAATCCCTCCCCCGGAAATAAAGCCGGCGGCCTCACAAACATCATCGAGAAATCGTTGGGCGCCGTAGCCAAGGCTGGCTCGACCAATCTCGTGGACGTCGTTGGTTATGCCGAGCCCGTAA
>JBAUNL010000846.1:0-10970 GCA_049579205.1 Rhodomicrobium sp.
CTGAGGGACGGGGGGCCAGACAAATTTGTCCGTGAGTGCACGTCAAAAAAGAACGCCTGGCTGATGACCGCTTTCACCGTCTCGGGCTGGAAGGGCTTTGCGATCAGGAAGGTTGGCTCAGGTTTCGTGCCGGTCAAAAGCCTCTCCGGGTGTCCGGTTATGAAAATGACGGGCGCTTCGAAGCCGCGCAACATCTCGTTGACTGCCTCTACTCCAGAGGTGCCGTCCGCCAACTGGATATCGGAAAGAATAAGCTGAGGTTCATGGCGTTTCGCAAGCGCGAGTGCTTCTTTATGCGTCCTTGCCGCGCCGATGACGCGATGGCCCAACTCCGAAACAAGGGATTCCAGCTGCAGGGCTACAAGCGGCTCGTCCTCAATGATTAGAATATCCGCAGGATCGATCTGGTTGGCTATTTCATCATCGGCTGCGGCAATGAGCGCTGCAACCTGGCGAACATCGATTTCTAGGACCTCCGCAATCGCCTCGGCATCAAAATCTTCAAGCGACAAAAGCAGGAATGCCTGCCGGGGTCTTGGCGTCAAGGTCTGTAGAGCCCGCAAAGCCTCAGGCCGGCCGGCATTGAAATCCGGAAAGTCATTTACATCCACAGAATTCCAAATCTTCAAAAAAAGGCGATAGAGAGCAGTCTTCGGGGGAACCTCAGTTGGAAACATTGCGGAATTTTCGATGAGTGCCTCAAGAAGGGCGACCACATAAGCATCTCCGCTTTTTTGCGATCCCGAGAGAGCACGGGCAAACCGGCGTAGAGACGGAAGATGCGGCACGATTACTTGAGAGATTGACATTATCCTACCCCATGTTTGGTGCCAGTTTCGCGGACCGGCGGCGCGAATGCCAAGCCTACGTACCAAGAAAAAAAATTTACTGAAGTTGTTCCTTTTCGCCGGTAGCTTTTTTTTGACTACGTTTCTGGCAGCCCTGGCGCGCTAGCGCTGCGCTCCGGCGGCAATCTTGAAGCACCATAGTCTCTTTTGCGCTGGGGGTAATATGGATGGCGGCTTTGAACCGCGGCCGGTCTTCTGGCGACTTCTTCTGCCCGTATTCGCCGTTTTTTGATATTTCGGGTTGAACAAAACGGGGACCGGCTAATTTTTCTAGCGCCGATGTGCAGTTTTTCAGCGAATTGCTGCACTGGCTTCCAACTTGTACGGGGAATGGAATGGAATTTTTTCAATGGCGCCAAGTCATCGCGATGCTTTTCGCGAACGCCTTTTTATTGATGCTCGGAAGCCTCGCCAATGCGCAGCCCTATTCGGCTGAAGAAATGCTGTCGGACTGCCATTCGATCGAGACCTCAGCTAAAAAATCTTCGAGTGCAAAAGAGGTCGAGCTTGACAATACTTTCCAGACTGGAAGCTGCTGGGGCGCGTTCCTGAGTCTCCAGCAATTGATAACTTTGAAGAAAGGCAACGCGAACAATCCCATGTTCGATGTATGCGCACCGGAAGAAGCGACTCTTGTTCAAATCATCCAAGTTTTTGATGCTTATGCTGAAGGTCATCCCAAAGAGCAGAAGGAGCCATTCACCATCGTGGCGCTCAATGCTCTGCACGGCGCGTTTCCCTGCATGGAGCAGAAAGGAAGGCGGAAACGGCTGGGAAGGTAGCAAATTAAGCTAAGCTGAGGGAGGGTTCTGGCGCAGAACTGCAGAATGCTTGGCTTCCTCGCCATTACCTCTTCTTTTGCGGCTTGCACATGGTCGCTTCTTCGCATGTGCAGCGGCCGGGACGGTAGCAAGGGAGAGCAGCGGGAGGACAATCCCATTTTTTTCCGCCATCCTCATTGCATTGCCCGCCGCATGAGCCGACGCCCGATTCGCAATAAGGTTCCTGGATGAGGAGCACCAGAGGGCCTTTAGCAACACCCGCCTTCGGCAAGGTGGCCGCCGCCCATGCCGAGGAAGACAAGTCCTGGGAATGAGCGAGGCTTGCGCTGGCTCCTAAAGCAAAAACAACCGTCATGGTACGCAACACGGTGACCTCCGCGTCTTTTCGCACCCGATTCCTGTCTAGTCTTAGCACTTCGAACTCTCACGCGCCAGCATATGAACGAGTGCAGTAGCTTGGCCCGGCTCTTAAGCTCTGCCGCTCCGCTGCCTTTGCAACCTAGAAGCCGTAAAGCCGCGTCGGATTATCGACGAGGATCCTGTGACGTAATGCGGCGTCCGGGGCCCATTCGGCCAGAAGATTGAAAACGCGTCCGTCATCGACCTGAATCGGAGGCGCAATATCGGTGGCGTTGCGTCCGGGGACGCTAGCGGGATCGGGGTGGGGCCAGTCTGTACCCCAAATGATCCGATCCGGGTTTGCTTGTATTAGAGCGCGAGCGAGCGGGGCCGTGTCCGCATAATCGGGTGGATTCGTGGATGCCCGATATGCTCCCGAAATCTTAACATAAGCCTTCCCGGCCTTGACGAGCGCGAGAACTGCACCGAAGCCAGGTTGGTCCACGCCAAGCGCCGCTTTGGCACCCGCGAAGTGATCGAAAACAACCGGCATGGGCACTTGGGAAAAATGCTCCTGTAGCGCAGCCACAAGGGTCAGGCGGGCATAGATTTGCAAGTGCCAGGGTGTGTGCCGGCGATCCTGGCGACAGCGGCATTCAACAGCGCAGCAGCGGCGCCGGGGTCGGTGACGCCACCCTGTTCAAGATTGACCCTGATACCGCGCATCCCGGCCTTGAACATGGCATCGAGATCAGCCGCGCTTGTGGATGGACCGATAACGGCGACGCCACGCGCGCGTTGCGAGCCGAGCTTTTTCATACCATCGAGGCTTGCCGAATTATCGGTGCCGTAAACGCTCGGTGTAACGATAACCACGCGATCGAGGTGCAGGGCGTTTTGCAATGCAAGCAGATCATCGGACGTTGCCACAGGGGGCGTATACACACGGCCGCTCCAGAACGGGAACTGTGCCGCGTCCGGGAATACATGGACATGGCAGTCGCAGGCACCGCTAGGAATATCAAAGTTGACAGGCGTGCGGACCGTGGCGGCGGCAGCGGCATATGCGGAGATACTGCCGCCTCTGATGACGCTCATGGCCCCCGTCAACGCCAGAAAAGTTCTACGAGACAGCATTCGATCCTCCCAACTTTTTTCTTAAGCTTAGGAAAGCATTGAAGCGTAAACCGGGCGGCGGCGCTACAAACAATGTGCGCATTCTTTGGCATGGCGCGCGGGGCATGATGCGGACTTAGGCCGGCATCGCGATTTGCTATTTCAGGTCCGGGCTAATGAGCGGAGAGCAGTTCGCTCAGCCTGCGCAACTCGCAGCTATTGCGAACGGCCGTGAAGACAGCCGTCTCCTCACGCGCAGCACGCTGATCACAGCTTTCGGGCGTTCCGAGGGTAAAGCGGATGATGTCGCTCGAAAGCCCGGAAAGCTTCCATCCTAGCGGCAGAGGAAACGCCTTCTGATCGAGCTTGATCACAATCATTTTGTTTTCAAGCTCCTTGTACGCTTCCGTAACCGCCTTCCTCGACTGGAGGTCTCTTACCGAGAGAAGAGTAGTGACGGGAGACAAGAAGTCGTAGAACCAGCTTCGCACCCGGGCTTCTCCCACCGGTTCCGCATCGGTATCCGAGAGAGAAATCAATTTATCCGTCAAGGTAATCAAGTACAAGTCGACGTTAGCGGGCTTAATCGACATCAATTTATTATAAAGCTGCAACGCCGTTGCAGTCCCAGAACTATCCGCATAACCCCCGTCGACAAAGGTTAGCCGTCTTCCCTTGCCAAGACTGAGTATCCAGGGTGGCATGATCACGGGAAATCTCGCGCTCACAATGGCAGCCTCCATCAGAGAGAGGTCTGTCTGCGGGGCGCTCGCGCTCAGGTCGCGTTTGACCTCGTCCACAGAATAGAGCGTACCACCGCCGAACTGGGCAAGCGGAAATGGGGATACCGCGACACGGTATCCGGTTTCCACCCAAGTCGCATTCAAAAGCAAAGCGGGACTATAATTTGCTGAATTCGCAGCTGTGAAAATCGCGGGCTGCATAAGCGGGTTCTTGTCCCCGAGTTCAGGACATACGTGCTTCCCCGTTCGTCCGCCCGGCCGGCTGCTAATGAAACTATAGATGAAGCTCTTTTCGAGAATCTGGTCTCGGCCGAGCCATGCGACTCCCTTTTCGTTTGCGCATACTTTGCTGCGTCCGGGTGAGAATACTCCGCGAACGACGTCGGGCAGCAGATAAGCGATCACCGGGCTCATATGATCGTCTTGCGTTATTGCTTGCAGGCGCTGCGTCAATGGGCCCGGCTTCCCAAAACCGGTGCACCCAGCCGCGCTCCCACCAGGCGCCTCGGCAAGAGCCGCGTTAAAAAGGCTTGCGCCGACACTGCCGCCAGAGACGGCGCTGATTGCGAAGACGTGGCTTGCGAAGGAGGGACAGTGATCCTGCATGCTTGCGAGGAATGCCGCGGTCGAGGAGGCTGCGTAGATGCCGCCTCCCTGAGCAGCCACGATAAACACCGGATAGTGGTCTTGCCCCGGATTACGCGCCTTGAGCCACGTTGAGAAAGCTGACGCGACCAAGTCCTCTTGGCTGCCGCGAAGCCGATGTTGGGTCTCGGTGCGAGTGACGGTAAAAAAGAGGGCTTGAGCAGCAATGACCCCCACAATGATAAGAGGGATCAATGCTACGAGGGCTTGCCTCAGCCGGTTGGGCATCCAGTCCATAGAAATCAGGAATGCCGAAGGCAAGGTCAGGACGAGCCAGAATGCCCTCTCGAAAGACCAGAATAAAAGCCGCATTAAAACCGCCACTTCGATCAGCACAAACGCTGCGCTTGTCAACGGTCCCGCTCCGCGGGCGGCCAGCAGGGTCAAGCCGGAATCGACAATGGGGATAAGGGTAAGAATGGCCGCCAATGCATAGCAGAAAAAAAGGAGCGGCCGTTGCCAGCGGCCCTCCTTCAGAAACAGAAGAAACAAGGCGACGAGGCCAAGATAGACTGCCACAACGATGGCCATGCTTGATATGACTGCGGCGGAAAGACCCGGCAGGCTGGCGTGCAGCGCGGAAGCCTGCGGCAGGCCAGCGCTGCCATGGGCGATCAACGTCTTGGCCTCTTGCACATGCAGATGGACTTGCACAAGGCCTAGGAAAAGGCCGAGAAAGGGGAGGCTGGCGACGAACGCGGTCTTTAAATCGCGTACGCTGATGACACCGCGGTCGAAATAAATATCGGCGTGGTCGGGATAAATATCGTCGATCCGGCTTGTAACCACCATGTGGTTCCAGGCGTAGAGAAGCGCGCTGAACAACGAGATCGCGGCAAGCCCCGAGAACGCGCGCCCGAAATCCCAGTCCTCGATGAGGCCGAGATAAATCTCCTGCATCTGAGGAACCGCGGCGAAGAGATAGGCCGATGCAACGCCCATAATGAAGGGCGTAAGATAGACCGTGTGGGCGAGATACCGAAAATAGCGCGGGGTGACATAGCGAAAACGATCCCCCCCAAAAATAGAGCGCAAATTACCCTCCACGCATTATCGCCTACCGCATTCGCCTTGAGCATGATCCGCAAAGTGGATGCCGGTTTTGCGATAAGATCATGCGTAAATAGGTCTATATCTCGGCCCGGCGCTCTTCCTCGATCAATTCACCGGTTTCAAAATCTTTGGATGCGCTCCTGATCGCAGTCCTAAGGACTTCGAGGTCTCCCTCTGAGTAAGCGAGCAGATAAATGTTTCTGAGGGGCGTCTTCGGATGTTCCTTGAAGAACACAAAGGCTCGTTTCACGAGGAGCGGAGCGACTTCACTTACAGGATAGCCGCCCTGACCGGTCCCGAAGATCGGTACCAGTGCGGAGCTGTAGCGCTTTGCGGCGATGGCCCTCAACACATTGTCCATCGCCAACTCGATATTTGCGAGTGATGTGGATAAGCCCGCGCCAATCTTTCCGGCTACGGAAGCAACATGGAAGATCCGCTGCACATTGTGGGTACGTTCCAGCTCGCCCGCCGTGGTCTGAAGGACAGTCCCGGGCTTCACGAAGTTCCGGCTACCCATCTCTGCGGCAAGAGCCTTTCCAATGGTATCTTCCGCGATCGATCGGCCATCCTCGTGCTTTCTCGCGCCGAGGGATCTGATTGTTGCCGAGACGGAATGGGCAAAAAAGCGGTCCATCATCATGTCGGTGTTCTCGGAATTCACCCAGACCTCGACGTCCTTCGTGGCCTTGATGTTCCCCGTCTTGATTCCGATCACGAACGGCGCCTTGCCATTCTTCGCGGGCAGCTTGTATTCGAAGGTGCGCGACACCTCGTCATGAAATTCTGCGCGCAACGCCCCGCGCTGGGCCATGAACCATTGCCCCGCAATGATAAGCTTGGGGTCTTCGAATTCGCCCGCCGTCAGCCTTTTGAAGAAGTCTTCGATATCGTATTCGACGATTTCGATATCTTCGCCATCATCCTTCACACCGCCGCCTTCGGCGCGCTGGTCGATTGTCCTGACTTCGGCGTAGTAAAGGTAGATAAGTTCCGTGCTTCCGCCAGGCGAAGAGAAGAAAGTAGAAACTGGTTTCGCTTCAGTGAGCTGATACCCTGTCTCTTCCTGTACCTCCCGGATCAGGCATTGCAGAGGAGTTTCTTCGGGGCGCCCATCCTTTGAGGTGCGGACCATGCCCGCAACGGCCTCCACGAGCCACCCGCGGCCGCGCCCCTTTTCCCGAGTGGGGAGGCGGAATTGGTTGACGGCAATGACTTTGCGCCGCTCGGGATCGTAAAGGAGGGCGGCAACGGCATCGCCTCGCTCGAAAACGAGCAGCCGCCTTTTGGAGCTCATATCATGATTGAACTGCTCGTAGGAGACCGTATATTCGTCGACCTTGAAGAACGCATCAAGCAGCCGCTTAGGATCGGAAATCTCCACACGCCACGGCTTTACATTTTCCGGCATAAGACCCGCCAAACAAAAGATTGTCGAAATTGCACGGGCAAGGACACAGCGCCACCTCGGCCGCAATGTGCCAGTATCTTGGCCGAATCACGGCGGGCACTGTGCCGCCGTGATTTTTTATGCCCGGTCACCTAAGCCAGCCAGCGCTTCCGCCGGCGATAATGCTTCACCTCCCGGAAGGACTTCCGCCCCGTGGACGACATGCCAAGGTAAAATTCCTTCACGTCCTCATTGGCCTTGAGCGAAGCCGCGTCCCCATCCAGCACCACGCGCCCGTTTTCCAGTATGTAGCCATGACGCGCGAAAGAGAGGGCGATATTGGTGTTCTGCTCAGCAACGAGCACGCTTAGCCCTTGCTCGCGATGCAGGCGGCCAACGATTTCGAAAATCTCCTCCACGAGCTGGGGTGCAAGACCCATCGACGGCTCGTCTAATAGCATCATTTTCGGCCGTGACATCAGCGCACGCCCGATCGCCGTCATCTGTTGTTCGCCGCCAGAAGTGTAGCCCGCCAAGGATTTGCGCCGCTCCTTGAGGCGCGGGAAATAAGAGTAAACGAGATCCAGATCACGTGCGACAGCGCTGCCGCCATCGCTGCGGGTGTATGCGCCTGTAAGCAGGTTTTCCTCAATCGTAAGATGGGCAAAGCAGTGGCGGCCCTCCATCACCTGGATGCAGCCCCGCCGGACCAGCGCATTTGGCGTCAGGGAATGAACGCCTGCTCCATCGAAAATGATAGAGCCCTTGGTGATGTCCCCCCGCTCGGCCTTAAGCAAATTGGAGATGGCTTTGAGCGTCGTGGTCTTGCCCGCTCCGTTGGCGCCAAGGAGAGCAACGAAGCCACCGCGCGGAACTTCGAGCGATACACCCTTCAGAACAAGAATGACGTGGTCGTAGATTACCTCGATATTGTTCACGGACAGGATCGCAGGCGCTGCTTCCGGCGCTTTCCCGGCTTTCGCTGCTTCCGTCATGACAGCATAGCCTCTGAGTCCCCCCTCATCCTGTCCTTCTCCCCGAGGGGAGAAGGCACTCTTGAATCCCCCTCTGCCCTTGGGGAAAGGGTGCAACTCATGCTCCCTCTCCCCTTCGGAAGAGGGTTGGGGTGAGGGGGTCTTTGGCCGCGAAAGGCCCGGCGAGCGTCATTTGCAGTCGCGCGGGGTGATGTTGTTTTCCTTCGCATATTGCTCACTGTCAGCGAGGATCAGGGGCTGGATCACCGACTGATCGCTCTCAATGAACCCGGTGATGAGCTTCCACTTTCCGGACGCCGCGTCCCACTGCTGGATCGCGCCGGTAGCCGGCCCCTCATGGTTGGCGCAGGTGATCTTCACCGCCGGGGCAAATCCGTCAAAGCCAAGCGCTTTCAGGCGCGCGGGGGTGATATCGAGGGCTTCGAAGCCATCGCGCACCATCTCGCCCGTGACTTCCTTCGTCTTGTGCAGCTCCTGCGCCTTCGCGATGGCCTCTGACGTGTACATGGCGGCGACGACACCGCGATTATAAAGGACCTCGCCGACGCGGTCCTTGAACGAGGGATCAACGGCTTTGCCAGCGCCATAGACATATTTCAGGATGTCCTTGTGAACGGGAAAGCCTGCGCCAGGGGCGTGAAATGCGGCGCCCAGATAGCCGTTGGCCTCCGGGCCAGCGGGCTTCACGTCGGGCTCTGCGCTCGACCACCAATTGCCGATGTAATGGTCCATCGGGAAACGAATGCCCACCGCTTCCTTGATGGACACCTGGTTCATGACGCCATAACCCCACAGGAGGACCCAGTTGGGTTGGTCGCGGCGAATCTGCAGCCAGGTCGCCTTTTGCTCATTGCCGGGTGAGTCAACGGGGTACGAGCTGAACTCGAAACCATGCTTCTTTGCCAGCGCCGTCAGCGTTGGGATCGGCTCTTTTCCATATGCGTTGTTCAAATAGACAAGGGCGATTTTCTTGCCTTTCAGCTTGTCCATTCCCCCTTCCCGCTGGCCGATATAATTGACGATGACGGAGGCCGCCGACCAGTAATTGACGGGGAAGTTGAAAACCCAGGGAAAGATCCGGCCGTTTGCCGCGGAGGTACGGCCAAAGGCCGGTGTGAACAGGGGGATTTTGTCCACCGGCGCCTTGGGGATAAGCGCATAGGTGATCCCGGTGGAGAAGGGGCTTACGACCAGCGCTCCCTGCTTGGTCTTCTCATAGCATTCGACCCCGAGCTTGTTGTCGTAGCTCGTCTCGCACGGGTTGACTTTGACCTTCACGCCGCCGATGCCGCCATCACGCTCGTTCAGCAGAGTGAAATAATCATTGTAGCCATCGAAGAGGGGGATGCCGCTTGGGGCGTAAGGGCCGGTCCGGTATTCAAGGGCCGGGATAATCAGCTCCGCTGCCTGAGTTGTCGGCACCGCAGCAAGTGCGCCTGCGAAAGCACTTGCGATGAGCTTCTTCGTATATGCCATGCACTCCTCCCTTGTTAATATGGAAACGGCCAGAGTCTTAGTTTTTCGCGTGCCGTTTGCCAGATTTTTGCGAGCCCCTGCGGCTCGGCGATTAGAAAGAAAACGATCAAGATGCCCATGGTGAGGGTCTCGGTATCTTTTGCCACCCCCGGGAAAATGCCGGCCCAGTCCACAAGCACGACACTTAGAAAAAGAGGAAGCAGAACGAGAAAGCCGGCACCCAGGAATGAGCCGAGAACCGTGCCAAGTCCTCCAATGATGATCATGAAGAGCACCAGGAAAGATTGGTTGATACCGAAACTTGATGAAGGTTCGACACTCGACAACCAAAGTGCAAACATCATTGCCCCGGCGATGCCGATATAGAAGGAAGAGACCGCAAAGGCGGACAGTTTCGCGAATAATGGACGGATTCCGATAAGCTCCGCAGCAATATCCATATCGCGGATTGCCATCCAGGCCCGTCCGGTGGTCGTTCTGCTAAGGTTCTTCGCGACAAGGGCAAAGACGGCGACGAATGTGAGCGCGAACAGATATTGCGCCGTACCGGAGACCGCGCCGCCGGTAACAGGGAATCCCAGGATTGAGCGGGAAGGCATTTGGATCTGCCCGGAAGCGTTATAGTTCGAGAACCAAGGCACGCGGGTGACAAGCCAGACGATGAAGAATTGGGCGGCTAAGGTGGCCACCGCGAGATAGAACCCCTTGATACGTAATGATGGAATGCCAAAAGCAAGCCCAATGACCGCCGTGCAGATGCCTGCGCCGAGAAAGACGAAAATCAGATTTAGATCAGGGAACGCGGTGGTGATCTTGTATGCGGAGTAGGCTCCCGCCGCGAGAAACCCGCCCGTGCCGAGAGAGAGCTGTCCGCAATAGCCGGTCAGGATATTGAGGCCCATGGCGGCCATCGCATAGGCGAAGAATGGGATCGCAACCGCGCTGAGCCAAAAATCGGTCAGCAAGAACGGTACCACCAGATACGCAACCGCAAGAATCGCAAGGATGAACGCCTGGTCTTCCCGAAGCGGTAAAATAGCCATGTCGGCTGCATAATTTGTTTTAAGTTGCCCGGCTTCGCGGAAGTACATTGCGGCCCTTCAAATCCGTTCGATGATTTTTTCGCCAAAAAGGCCCTGCGGCCGCACCAGCAGAAAGAGAAGGGCGAGCACATAGGCGAACCAGTTCTCGATGGCGCCCCCGATGATCGGGCCCGCATAGATTTCCGCGAGCTTCTCTCCCACCCCGATAATGAGCCCGCCTACGATTGCCCCGGGCACGCTGGTAAATCCTCCGAGGATCAGCACCGGCAAAGCCTTGAGCGCGATCAAGGATAGGGAGAACTGCACGCCTGACTTCGCGCCCCACATGATCCCCGCGACAAGGGCGACGATCCCCGCCACCGCCCAAACGATCACCCATATGGTCGAAAGGGAAATACCGACTGAAAGCGCTGCCTGATGATCGTCAGCGACGGCCCTTAATGCCCGCCCTGTTCTCGTGCGCTGGAAAAACAGCGCGAGCACCGTAACCAGAACCGCTGCCGTTGCCGCGGCGGCGATCTCGATGCGCTCGATATAGAT
>JBAUNL010000847.1:0-2562 GCA_049579205.1 Rhodomicrobium sp.
GGTCAACACAGGCCCGGCGGCGCGAAGGGCTTAGAAGTTTCCCTTTGCGGCTTCAGCTAAAATCAGCTTGTCGAGGGTGAGATCGTAGACCGCCCTGCGCAGTCGCTGGTTCTCTTTCTCCAGCTCCTTCAGCCGGCGGGCCTGATCAACGCCCATCCCGACATATTCGCGGCGCCACCGATAGTAAGTCTGCTCGGTTACGCCGATCGCACGAACCGCCTGGCCTGCCGTCTCGCCACGGCTCAGGCGGACCTCTACTTCAAGCAGCTTGGCATTGATCTCTTCCGGTTTGGCTCGTTTCGCCATCTCTCAGCTCCATTTGCGAAGCCGAGACTAACCGATTCACCTGACCACTTTCCGGGTAGCAGACCAATTGTCTGTGCTGCCTGAAGTAATGGTTTCCAAAAAAGGGCGGCGCGGATTCACCGTTTTCTTTAGGTCTAGCATACCACTTGCGTCGCGGCGCTTCAGATCGGTAGAGCGCAAAATTCTAGTCGAAATTCTAGCGATGGGCAGGCAAACGGTTTTGCCGCCAACCATTCATCCTGACACCAAAGAGCCCTATCAATGGCTGACGCAGGCGACGCTATTCAATACGAGGGTAGAAGACCTTCCGCTCACCCCCGATAATATCGCCGACATAATCGAAACGGCACTCGCTAAATGGATAGAAAAGCCAGAAAATCGGGTCGATGACGGCTTAGCACAGAGCACTGTGCACGCCAGCGACCTGAGCGAATTTGAACGCAAGCGTTACGCGGCGGTGTGTGCTTTGGCGCTCAAGGCATGGGCGGAGGAACTTGCGGCCACACCACAGGGCAGCCGCAATGACACCCTCTACCGCGCCGTGTGCCGCCTTGGACAATTTGTCCATTATGGATTTGTCGATAAGCCTACGCTTGAGTGCGAGCTTCTCGCTGCGTGTAAGCGAAACGGCTTAACTCACGACATCGGGCTTGGAGCCGTAAATCTGACAATAAGCAGTGGGCTTAAGAAATCAAAAACCGATCAGCTGCGGGCGCTTAAGGATCGGCCTTTTACCGGTGGCGAGCGGCCAAAGTCAGAGCCCAAGACTGCGAATGCTGGTGATGCTTGGCCAGAACCACACCCGCTTCCAAATGGGCTTCCCTGGGTGGCTTCTTTCGATTTCATGTTGCTTCCAGAAAAAGTGCGGGGGCGCGTCGACGATATCGCCACAACTATGCAGTCGTCGCCCGACTACGCAGGTGTCGCCACGATGATCGGGCTCGGCTCTGTAATAGGCCCGAAAGACTGGCATTAGGCCCCAAGAGCAAACGGATTGGACGGAAATCGCAAATCTGTGGGGGCTGTTGATTGGAAGGCCAAGCGTCTTAAAATCCCCTTCCATGGAGGCGGCACTCGCCCCACTGGCCACACTCGCCACTCGCGCAAAAAGAGAATATGACGAACAGCTTAAGAGCGTCGGCATCAACGAAAAGGTTTTTGAGCTAAAGGCAAAAATCGTTGCGGACAGAGCAAGGCAGGCCCTCAGAGGCAATCCCGATCAAGACGTGAGGGGATATTTTGCCGACGAAGAAATCGAGCAACCGGTTTTGCGTCGCTATACAACCAGCGACTCAACCCCAGCCGCGCTCGGTGAATTGCACGTCAAAAATCAAAACGGCGTTCTCGTTGTGCGAGATGAACTCGTTTCGCTCTTGCAGAGCCTTGACCGCGAAGAAAATTCCGAAGGACGCGGCTTTTATCTAACGGGTTGGGGCGGCAAGTCGTCATACACAATCGATCGGATCGGACGCGGCGCAAATCTTCACATTGCTGGCGTTTGCATCTCGCTGATCGGCACGACGCAACCGGGTAAGATCGCGAGGTATGCCTCTTCAGCGATCCGGGGCGGCTTCGGTGATGACGGCTTAATTCAGCGTTTTGGCATGGCTGTTTGGCCGGATATGTCGCCGGATTGGGAAGATGTTGACCGGCCGCTAAACAAGGACGCCAAGCGCTCCGCATTTGAGGTCTACAAAAGGCTTGATGAACTAGACCCGGCCGCCATCGGCGCGACACAGGATCAAGGCTTTGATGGTGAACCAGAGGGCGTTCCGTATCTGCGCTTCGCGCCCGACGCGCGCGAGATCTTCTCTGAGTGGCACACGCGCTTAAGGAGAAGGCTGCGAAGCGACGAGCTCCATCCTGCAATGGAGGCTCACCTTGGGAAATACCCAAAGCTGGTTCCTTCCTTGGCTCTCATAAGCCACCTTTGTGACGTTGGTCACGGTCCCGTAGGAAAAGCCTCAGTTCTCAGCGCATTGGCGTGGGCGGATTATCTTGAGACACACGCCAGGCGGCTCTATGCGTCTGTCACGATGCCTGCAGTTGATGCGGCGAAGGCCTTGGTGACCAAAATAAAAGGCCGCTCGCTTTCGAACGGCTTCAGCCGTCACGACGTTTTGCGAAAGGAATGGTCGAGGCTCACAGACCAGCATGAGGTTCAGAATGCGCTTGATTTGCTGGTTGATCTCGACTGGCTGTCATGCACAACAAATCATACAGGCGGTCGCCCGAAAACAACCTACGATATCAATC
>JBAUNL010000848.1:0-10839 GCA_049579205.1 Rhodomicrobium sp.
GTGCAGACTATGACCTTGTTCGATCGGGGAAAGAGAGCCTTTCCGAAAGCCAAGTAAGGGAGCTTCTAGCCGCTGACTCGAAAGCAGCAGTGAACTCGGCCCGGACTTTGTTCCCCGACTTCGATAAGTACGATCCCGCACGTCAAACAGTACTCGCAGACTTAGCCTTCAATTTGGGCGAGGCCAGGCTCTCAAAATTCAAGAGCTTTATAGATGCCGTAAAGGCAAACGATTGGGACCAGGCTGCAGAGGATCTGCGCAATTAAAATGGTATGGCGAAGTTGGCAAGCGGGCAGTGCGAAATGTGGAAGCCGTTCGCACCGGTCTACCTCCATCATCCCCGTCTTCGAATCTATAACGAGCTATCGGCGGTGAAGAACATGATCGGCCGCAGAACCTTATTGACTGTTTGCGCGTCGGCCGCTGCGGCACTTGCGGCAGAATTGCTGCCTGGAAAGGCCTTGGCGATCGACGGGGAGGCTGCCTTGCCGATGCGGGCTGTACCTGAGGACTTCCGCAAACGGGCGGCGGAACTTGGCTATAATCTTGACGGCCTTTGGAAGACTTTCCACCAGCTGCAATCCAGCTATGAATCGCGCAATCTTTCCACCTTATGGGAGGTGTCGTCGGCTCCGCTACTGATTATAGACGAGGATAGGCGGACCGAAGTCACCTCATTACAAGATCTGAATAAATTCAGAAATTTGGTCTTCTCTGACAAAATCAGAAACGTCGTAATGGGATGCCGGTTTCCTTCCTTGTTCCTCAATAGCGAGGGCGCGATGATCGGTGACGGTGAGGTCTGGATTAAAGACATTTGCCTAAATCCGGCCTGCACTCGTTCAAAATTCGCGATAGCGACGATCGACAAGTTCAAAGACTAGCGCACCTTTGGCGATCTTCGAGTCGCCAAATGTGCTCCAGTTTCTTGTTTTATCGCGCTTTCCGGGCGGAAAACCGCATACACTTTTCCTGAAAGCGCTCTAATGCATTGCTGGTAGCGTCCGCAGTTACGCCTCGCATGATCAAGCGCGCTGTGGTGCCGGTCTGGGGTGAACCGATAAGGAATATGCGATCCAGGCAACTCCGTGGAAGATGAGGTCAATACCAAGGCAGAGGCCCAAAACCCACAACCCTGAAGCGGGCCAGCGGGTCAGGATAATCGCACCGGCTGCTATGCCCAAGAGGCCTGAAAGCAAAAGCATCATCCCTCCCTCCCGCCAGAGGACGGCGGCGAGAGTGACGCGAAACAGCCCTGAGACGATCCAAATTACGCCAAGCGCAAAAGTCAATGTCAGCGACGCCGCCACTGGGTTAGACAGCAAAATGGCACCGCCCGCAATATAGAGAACGCCAAGAATGCCATCGAACACGAACCCCTTCCAGCCGCGGGCGCTGAAGGCATGAATGATTTGAAAGATGCCCGCGATCACAATCGCCCAGGCGATAAAAATTGCGCTAATTACCGATGCGAGCACGACTTCGCCCAGGACAAAGGCACCGGCGATCAGCAATATGACGCCAAGGAGCGTGTAGAGCCACCAGGATGTGCCGGAGGCCTCCCTGCCAGAGGTTGGCACGGTTGAGGGAAAAAAGACCATGTTACTCCTCCCGGCCCTTGCATCTAAGCCACTACAAGCTTTTTCATTGTTCTTTGCCGGGAGCTAAATGGATAGCGATTGCTGCAGATCCGGCAAATTATTGATTTCAATAAAACCAGCTTATTGCATAAATTGTGCGGCTTTTAGGTGCCGGGTCATGGAGCACCGCAGAAGCGATTTTGGGGATGACAGCAACCGCTGCGCGAGCTTTCGTAAGCGGATGGAAGGATTCGCGCCCAGTCCTGGCGGGTGCAAAAAGGGTTCATTCAAACCAACCGGCTTTGATGGACCGCTGCTTCAACAAAGGAGGCAAATAGCGGATGCGGGTCGAAGGGACGTGATTTCAGCTCAGGATGAAATTGCACGCCGACGAACCATGGATGGCCGGGGACTTCGACGATTTCAGGGAGCTTGCCGTCCGGCGACAGCCCTGAGAAACGCAAGCCCGCCCGCTCCAACCGATTACGGTAATTGATGTTGACCTCATAACGATGGCGGTGACGCTCACTGATGCGTTCCCGTCCGTAAATCGCGGCGACCTGGCTTCCTTCTTCAAGCACGGCATCATAGGCGCCAAGCCTCATGGTGCCGCCCTTATCGCCCTCCTCGCTGCGTCGGATGGCTGTTTCTCCGCTCATCCACTCTGTCATCAATCCAATGACGGGTTCGGCAGCGGGACCGAATTCGGTAGAACTTGCGCCATTGATGCCGGCCACATGGCGCGCAACTTCAATAACTGCAAGCTGCATCCCAAAACAGATGCCGAGATAGGGCACCTTGCGCGTGCGAGCATAGCGAGCTGCCTCGATCTTGCCTTCCGCCCCGCGCTCGCCGAATCCTCCTGGCACAATAATACCGTGGATGTTTTCCAAATGTGCGCTGGGGTCGCCCCTTTCGAAAAGCTCTGCATCGAGCCAGTTGATGCTCACGTGCACGCCCTGGCTGATGCCGCCATGGGCGAGCGCCTCGATCAGCGACTTATAGGCATCCTTGAGATTCGTGTATTTGCCGACAATGGCGATCGAGACATGCCCATCGGGATGCGCGATGCGGTGGGAGATCTCCCGCCAGACCCCAAGGGCCGGTGGCGGTGCGTCGTGAATTCCGAAGGCAGCCAGAACTTCCCGGTCAAGCCCCTCCTCGTGGTAAGCCAAAGGCACATCGTAGATATTTGAAACATCGAGCGCCTGAATGACCGCGCTTTCCCGAACATTACAAAAAAGCGCAATTTTCGCCCGCTCACTTCGCGGGACTGACGTTTCGGATCGGCACAACAGAATATCTGGCTGTATCCCGATGGAGCGCAGCTCCTTCACCGAATGCTGCGTTGGTTTCGTCTTCAACTCCCCCGCCGCTCGGATATACGGCAGAAGCGTCAGATGGATGAAAACCGCCTGACCGCGGGGAAGCTCGTTTCCAAGCTGCCGGATGGCCTCGAAAAAGGGCAAACCCTCGATATCGCCAACCGTGCCGCCGATCTCCGCCAAAACGAAATCGGTGTCCTCATTGCCCGTGAGGATGAACTCCTTGATGGCATTGGTTACATGGGGAACTACCTGAACGGTGCCACCAAGATAATCCCCGCGCCGCTCGGCAGAGAGCACATTCTGATAGATCCGACCCGTCGTGATGTTGTCATCCCTGCGGGCTGAAACTCCGGTGAACCGTTCGTAATGGCCGAGATCGAGATCGGTCTCCGCGCCGTCATCGGTGACGAAGACTTCCCCGTGCTGGTAGGGACTCATGGTCCCAGGGTCAACATTGAGATAGGGATCGAGCTTGCGGAGGCGAACGGAATAGCCCCGGGCCTTCAGCAGAGCGCCTAGCGCCGCCGATGCCAAACCTTTGCCCAAAGAGGAAACCACGCCGCCGGTGATGAAGATGTATCGCGCCATGGACTCAAAACGTAATGCTTTGACTCATCAATCGGAAGTCAAAGCTTGAAGTTTTCAACGGCAGCTTGCCGGTGCAGGCCCTTACTGGCCGCTCCGCCTCACCTAGTCCGGCGGATTTATCGGCTCAGTCCGGCCTCAATCAGCGCTTTGTCCCTCTTCTTGGAGCCAAGCAAGCGCAAGCCTCGATGGCTACGCCCGTCTCAGCTATTGCGACTGGGGAAGCTGCGGCTGTGCTGGTGCGGCCGGGGCAGGTGCGGGGGCCGCCGGCGCTTCCCGTTTTAGCTTCTGCAGGTTCAATTTAGGTAGCGAGGACGGTGCATTCTCCGCAGGCGCTCCAGGCGCAGTTTGCGCTGGGGCTCCCACACGCACTGCGGAAGTCGGTGTCACCCGGTGGCTGAAAATCCCGAGCGCCAGGCTCGTCATGAAGAAGATCGCCGCCAAGATCCCCGTAGTCCGCGTCAAAAGATTAGCAGCGCCACGTCCCGTCACGAAGCCGCCTCCGCCGCCGCCCATGCCAAGGGCACCGCCTTCGGAGCGCTGCAACAGAATGATCACGATCATTGAGATCGCAACCATGATATGAATGACGAGAAGGACAGTTGCCATAAAACCTATCCGGACCGGAATTTCGGGGGAATCTCGCACCTTACATGACGGTTTTCGAGCGTAAGATCAAGCCGGCATGTGCGCCGGCGCTTCTGGTGCAGACTGATTTGGCCGGTTCGAAAGCAAACGGATGCGGGATTTGGGTCTTTTTCCGGGAAGGATTACCTCTAACCCAAGGCTAGGCACGGAGCGGCACATGAAAAGCATCTACGATTTTTCCGCAGAATCCATCTCCGGCGAGGCAGTTCCGCTGAGCAAATTCAGGGGCAAGGTGCTGCTGGTCGTAAATACCGCGAGCAAATGCGGGTTCACACCGCAATATGCCGGGCTCGAAAAACTATATGAAAAATATGGCGCGCGCGGCTTCGAGGTGCTCGCCTTTCCTTGCAATCAGTTTGGCGGCCAGGAACCGGGCAACGCCGACGAGATCAGGAATTTCTGCAGCCTGAACTACAATGTAACATTTCCAATGTTCGCGAAGGTTGCCGTCAACGGCAGTGACGCTCATCCGATCTTCGATTTTCTAAAGCGTGAGAGGCGAGGTCTTCTTGGGTCGAAGGCGATAAAGTGGAATTTCACTAAGTTCCTGATCGGGCGCAATGGCAATGTCGTAGCGCGGTATGCGCCGTTGGCGAAGCCGGATAAACTTCAAAGCAAGATCGAAGCTCTGCTTTGAGCCTTTGCTGAACGAAGCTCTTGTCACGGCCACAGGCCGCCGATTGCCTGACGCCATGACCTGGGCGATGGCCTTCCAGTGAGTGGTTGCGGAAACCGGAAATCGAGATTGATTCGAAGAATTTACGCGCGAGAGCGCAGCCAACGATATGTTGCATGCTTAATCTTGGCGGACTAGAAGCTGCCGTACAACTTGTTGACGGTTTTCCAGGTTCCCGATGGGCCAACCTAAGCATTACGCCTTCATCGACGCCCTTCGCGGCTACGCGATCCTTGGCGTAATCGCCGTTCACAGCACTGTCCCGAACATGCAATGGCCGCTCGACAAAGTGGCAGCGAGCGGAAGGCATGGCGTTCAACTATTTTTCATCGCCAGCGCCCTGACGCTTATGCTGTCATGGCATGCAAGATGCGATGGCGTTTATCCGTTTTATTTACGCCGTTTCTTCCGCATCGCTCCCATGTTCTGGCTAGCGATCCCGCTTTACACCGTCATTGGTTGAGATCCCAACCAATTCTCGTGGAGCACGATTCTGGCCACCGCCGCTTTCCAGCATGGCTGGCGGCCGGACACGATCAATACCGTTGTGCCGGGCGGTTGGTCGATCGCAGTCGAAATGACGTTCTACGCGGTGTTCCCGGCCCTTGCCTTTTGGATCGTGTCATGGAGACGAGTAGCAATAGCCTTCGTCCTCTCAATACTTTTCATGATGATTTGCAATCACTTCGGGCGCCTGGCTTTCTTCGGAGAGTCCGATTTGCTGGTATCCAACTTTCTATATTTCTGGTTTTTCAATCAGGCTCCGGTTTTCGTCATCGGCATCGCTGTCTTTTTCGCTTTGCGGGATTTTCACCCTTCCATAAAGGCCGTCAGCTTCGGGCTCGCTCTGTCTGCCGCGGCCATCATCATGCTTCCGTTCCTGCCTCTGCGTCTTATCCCCCTGAACGGGCATCTCAAATACGCGTTGTGCTTTGCTTTCTTTGCCTTCTACCTTGGTCGTGGAGGCGGCCGCTATCTCGTAAACTGGCCCATCCGCCAACTCGGTAAGATCTCCTATAGCAGTTATCTCTGGCAATTCGCCGTCCTGAAATGGCTTGAGCCCCTTAGGGAACTTGCTGGTCTCCACGTAGTATCGAGTTCATGGCTCTACGCCTTGAATTTGATGGCGGCGGTCAGTGCTACCGCGGCGCTTTCCACGCTCACCTATAGGATGATTGAGCGGCCAATGATTGCGCTCGGAACTAGGTTTATCAAGCAGCGGATTGCCAATCGGAACAACCTGGCGCCGGCTTTGAATGCCTAATCTAAGCTCTCTCCGAAGAACTGAATAAAAAGTAGAGCGCAGAAAGCAGCATTTTCGCGAGATCAGATGGCAGGGACCGGCGCCGGCAAGGTGGGGATCACAGCAGGATAGAGTTCATTCAATGGGATTGAACGGCCATTTGGTTGCACGATGCGGCAATGATAGCGTTGCAGGGCGCGAGGGTGGGGCACGCCGCAAGAGTGGGCGATGGTGCCGACCTCGGCACGCATCCTTTTGACGAAGGTACTTACGCGCACTGATTTTTCTTCAGGATTCAAACCACGCTGCAATCGGCGGTCATGGGTCGTGATTCCGGTGGGGCAAGTATTCTTGTTGCATTTCAATGATTGGATGCAACCAAGGGCAAACATGAAGCCCCTTGCGGAGTTTACAGTGTCGGCGCCCGCGCAGTAGGCCCACGCCACCTCGGCTGGTGTCACAAGCTTGCCGGATGCAATGACTTTTATGCGCTGGCGCAGATTGTATTGACAGAGGATATCGATCACCATCGGAAGGGCTTCCTTGATCGGCAACCCAACATTGTCCATGAGCGGCAGAGGAGCAGCGCCAGTTCCGCCATCGCCAGAGTCAACGGTAATGAAATCTGGCGCGCTCTCTAAGCCTCGGCCGCTGATTTCTTTGCACATGGTCTCAAGCCAGCCGTAGGCACCGAGCACGGCTTTAAAGCCAACAGGCTTCCCCGCAGCTTCCCGGATCCGGCTTATTTGATCGAGGAGATCGGAGACGCTGTCGATTTCGGGATGCCGGTTCGGCGAGATAGAATCGGTGTGAACCGGAATTCCTCTTATTCTAGCAATTTCCGGCGTCACCTTTACGGCAGGCAGAATCCCGCCTTTGCCTGGCTTGGCGCCCTGGCTGAGCTTCAACTCGAACATCTTCACTTGTGGAAGGCTTGCAATCTCGCGGAGCCGTGCTTCATCGAGCTGTCCATCCGGAGCGCGGACGCCGTATTTCGCTGTGCCAATCTGAAAGACGACGTCGCAACCACCTTCGAGGTGGTAGGGAGCAAGTCCTCCTTCACCGGTATTGAGCCAGCAGCCGGCCATGGCAGCGCCCTTTGACAGCGCCCTGACCGCAGGAGCCGAAAGTGCGCCAAAGCTCATGGCAGAAATATTGATGATCGAGGAAGAGCGATATGGCATAGCGCTATAAGGCCCGAATGTGATTTCGGGTACGTCTAGCGCATGCTCTTCAAGTGTCGGAAAAGGGCAGTTGACAAAGATGACCGTGCCAGCTGGCGTCAGGTTACGGGTTGAGCCAAACGCGACCGTATTATCCACCCCTGTCGATGAACGATGGATCCAATCCCGTTCCGCGCGGTTGAACGGCAGTTCCTCTCGATCAAGGGCGAAAAAGTACTGCCGGAAGAACTCGCCAAGCCTGGAAAATAGATATCGGAATCGCCCGATAACGGGATAGTTCCGGCGAATAGCGTCCTTGGTTTGGCCAACGTCTGCGATGAAGAGGACGATGACGGCTAGAGCAAAGACTCCGACGGCGAACACGAATAAAGTCGCGAGAAGATTTAAGCCTTCCATCACGACGTGACCGAGGACATCCACGTGCCGGTCCTTTCGACGCTTCTTTCAATGAAGCTACCAGATTTGAGGTGCAGGAGGCATCAAAACTGGCATGAACGGCATCACGTCTGAATGAACGGCTTGAAAGTGCTCAGCATAGCCCCCGAAACCGTTCCTTATAATCCTGCGGTAATGGGCTGTAACTATAGATATAGATCCGCGCTTGTTGCGTCCTTGATGTGGCTTCCGTATTCTGACCCAAGACATGGAAGTGGAGAAGGTGAGCCAGGCAACGAGAGGGCGTCTATGAAAGTTCTTGCTGTTATTGGTGTTCTCGCGATTGCCGCCGCGGCCGCGGGTGCAATATACTTCTTTGGCGGATTTTACAATGTTGCGGCTTTGGAGCCTGATAACAAATTTGCCGCTTGGATAATCGGCCATGTCCGGGAGGCTTCGATTGAAAGAAGGGCGCCCACCCCGCCGCCCGGCCTGGATGACCCCACAACTATACAAGCGGGCGCCCGCGCCTTTGCGGCGCGCGGCTGCGTCACATGCCACGGCGCACCCGGCGCGGATTGGGCCAAGTTTTCCGAAGGAATGAGACCCGATGCCGCGGATTTGAATGAGGTAGCAAAAATGCAATCGGTCGGCGAGATATTCTGGGTCATCAAGAACGGCATAAACATGACCGGGATGCCAAGCTTTGCACGTATCAACGTGGACGATGGAGAGATCTGGAAAATCGCCGCTTTTGTGAAAAAATTCCCGTCGGTCTCGCCCGAAAATTACAAAACCTGGTCTGCAGCGACTAATCCCTAGCGGCGCCCCACCTCAGAGCGAGTGGCCCGCTACTGAGGCGCGCCTCACCGCCTGGATTTCGCATGGTGGATTAAAGTCCTCCGGGATGCCGCACAGGCCCACTTTCTGAAATAATCGGCCGAGCCGAGGAGAAGCAGTTGCCACTGCGAATGGTACGGCGAGGACGTATCCGGCTGTCAGCGGCAGGCTAAGCAGCAGCAATAGCGGCGAAATGAAATACAAAGTACCGCAAATAGCTACGCCGACTACGCATTGCGGCCACATGCTTGAAAATGCTGCCCTCCAGCTCACGCCTTGGGCGTCACGGGACTGTCCATTCCAGCGCATGGACCTCCCAAACACGAGCCCTGCCATGAACACAGTAATCCCTACGGTCGATATTGCACCCAAGAGAAGCGAGAAAACAGTTTCTATGATGGCACTCGCCGCTAATGGCGTCCGGCCGCCGTAGCGCGCCGCCTCCGCATTGGCTAGCACCTCGACGAAACCGGCGAGCTTTGGAGAAAGATGCATAACCAGGAATGTTGCGTAAAGGGAAGCCGCAAGGCCTGCCGGGTAATCTGCTACGGCCTTCGAATTGTATGCGATTGCAGGGAGCAGCCCTATAAGCAACGGCCACGCTGGAATGCTCAAGAACATGAGAATGGCCCAAATGAGCTGAAACCGGCTTATGGCGTGAAGGCCGGGCTCGCCGAGCAGCTTCGTGTATTGAATGTTGCCTTGGCACCAGCGCAAATCGCGCCCGATAAACTCAAGGATGTTTGGCGGATTCTCGTCCCAGCTGCCGCACTCCTCCGGGAGAACGCGCACCTCATATCCCGCTCGCCTCATAAACGCGGCCTCGACTTGGTCGTGACTTAGGATGTGACCACCAAGCGGCGGCTTTCCAGGAAGCAGAGGCAGGTGGCAGTGGTCTATGAACGGCCTCATACGAATTATCGCATTATGCCCCCAATAGGGACCGCAATCGCCAGTCCACCACGCCTGACCCATCGTGTAGGCGCGCATCCCATGGCGCATCCCGAACTGGAACATGCGCGCGAAGGCGCTTGAAGAGGGCATGCCAGAAATAAGGCTCTGGAGGATGCCCATTTTGGGGTGCGCTTGCATTATGCGTACGAGCCGGACCACTGTGGCGCCGGACATGAGACTGTCGGCATCAAGCGTCAGCATGAATTCATAGTTTGAGCCCCACCGTTCGCAAAATTCCCGGATGTTTCCGCCCTTAAAGCCGGAATTGACTTCCCGGCGGCGGTAGACAATGCGCTCGGCTTCCTCCTTCGGAGGCTCCATCTTCCAACATGCGACCGCATCCTCCTCTTCGGCGAAGATGCTTGGCTGATTGGAGTCGCTCATGATGTAATAGGCGAAACGGTCGCCACAGCCGGTCCGGTCCAGACTATCCTTCAGCACGCGAAGGCGGAGAATTGCGCGCGCCGGATCCTCATTCCGGATCGTAAGAACCACAGCCGTATCTGCCCTGATGGGAGTGTCCTCGTCGCCGAGCGCCGCGAATGGAGCGGCCGTAGCCATCGGGTCCCCGGAAAAATGGACCAGCCAAAAGCCAATCACCGTGTTCCCGAAGCCAAGCACTGTCCAGGGACTGGCGACGGCGAAGGCCGCAAAGGCGATTATATTAACGGCCGTCCAGCCACCCGCGCCAAGCACTTGAGCCGCCGCCCAAAGGAGCCCCGCATAGACAAAAAAATTCAACGCGATGAACAAAACGCGCCTGCGAACGAGTTCCTTGATCGGCTGAATGCCGGCCGGTGTCAGGCGCAGCGCCAGACGTGGACGTGAATCAACCCGGGGCGCTGCGCTTTCGGATACGCTCATGAGGAAGGATTTCTTGTTAGGCTAGGAAAGCCGGGAGTACGAAATCTAGCGGAAGCGTAACCTGGCTTCGCGGCGAATGAGAGGATGAAATGGGGCAAACATTAGCGCGAGCCCTTTGGTACACTGGTCCCGGAAAAGTTCAGCTTCTTGATGAACCGCTCCCAGCTACCCGGCTCGGCGAAATCGTCGTTCGTTCGCTTTATAGCGGCATAAGCCGCGGAACCGAACGCCTCGTGCTAACTGGCGCAATCCCGAGGAGCGAGTACGAGCGCATGCGATGCCCAATGCAGGCCGGCGATTTTCCTTTTCCGGTCAAATATGGCTACTGCGCAGTAGGCCGGGTGGAGCAAGGAAATAGCGGGTTGCTTGGCCAAATGGTTTTCGCTTTGCACCCTCACCAAGATATTTTCATCATCCCGGCCGCTTCGGCGTTCCTCGTGCCCGAAGGCGTTCCCCCGCACCGTGCAACGCTCGCCGCGAATATGGAGACGGCCCTGAACGCCATGTGGGACTCCGGTGCGGGACCCGCCGACAGGATCGCGATTATCGGCGCGGGTACGGT